>JALYTS010000026.1 GCA_030854185.1 Actinomycetota bacterium
GATCCTCAACATCAAGACGAACCAACGCCGCATCGATCACCGACTCAATCCCACGCAACCGAAAATCAACCAAACCAGACACGTTGTCCGGCTCGTCTGGCGTCGACACAATAGGAGCGTAACCCACGTTTCGGGCGCAGCGGCTCGACCTGACGCCACGGAACTCATCGCTTCGAATCTGCCCCAGATCGGGGCAGAAGCGTCCTGGTGACCGATCGGTCACCAGCGATGGACAGGGACAAACTCACTCGCGGCGCCGTACGGCTCTACCTACCGCACCGATAGATTCACAGCCTTCGCTCGGGAAGACCAGGCGGGCCGAGGATCTCGATGCCGTACTCGGCGGCTAGTAGCGCCAGGTCGGGGCCGGCCCACCGACGGGCGGCAGGCTAAGCCTGGATCCCGGGGCGGATCGGACTTGGTCACGCCGGGGCCCGGGAGAACCGTGCCCCGGCGTCGAGGCATGCCTTGCCTACGGCACTGGTGCCGTAGGCCGAATCACCACGCAGCAGCAGTTGCCCGGCCACGCCCGCAGCCCGGGCGGTGGTGATTGCCTCGGCGACCATGGTGGCCGCGCTCTTGCCCGAACCGGCTTTGCCCGCGCGCAACCGGATCCTGGCGAGCACCGGCGCGGCGATCGGGGTGCTGATCGTGGTGGCCACCGGCGAGAGGCCTTTGCGTAGTATCTGCTCGACCGTCGGCGGACTCGCGATACTTGGACCCCTCCGATCGAGGGTGGCGCTGTGCCGATCGTCGGCGTTTCCCACTCGAGGCTGGACCCTTCTGTCTATCCCCTCTTAACTCTTGTCATCTAGGGGGGATAGAGTTAATGTCGTGACCACGGCGATGAAGCGACGAGACGTTGCGGCCGCGCTCCGCGAGCAGCGCTGCCACATCGTCTCCGATCGGGGACCGCACACCAAATGGGGCTGCCCATGCGCGAGCACACGGCCAACATCCCACGCCACATCGTCATCTCGCCCGCTGTCGTCCGCGACACAATCCGCAGGCTGGCCTGCCTGCCGAAGGGATGGCTGCAATGAGCCACTACCGAGTCGCAGCCCGCCGCTGGGAACACGGATGGGAGCTGCACATCGAGGGTGTTGGTGTCACCCAGTCCCGCACGCTCGCCGGTGCGGCCCGCATGGCGCGCGACTACCTCGCACTGGAATACGGCGGGGAGCCTGGCTCCTACACCGTCGAGGTCATCCCCGAGCTGGACGATGACTTGGCCGCCGAAGCTGAGGCGGCTAAGCAGGCCGTGCGGCACGCTGAGCAAGAGCAGCGCCGTGCGGCGGCTTGCTCGCGCAAGGTAGCCCGCGACCTCAAGGCCGCCGGCCTGTCAGGTGCCGACATCGCAAGCGTCATGGGCGTCTCACCGCAGCGAGTGTCTCAGTTGGTCAACTCCTGAGGATGTTGATAGGGCCCACGCAACTGCCGGGACAGCAGAGATGCATTGGCACCCCCAGCAGTTTTCAGGCATGCCGCTTGGCTGTTTCAAGATCGCTTACGACGTCTCGCTAGTTGCATCTCACCCGGTCCTGGGCAGGCGGTCAAAGGGGTGACCCGACGACGTCGACAGCCACCTGGCGTGTGGTGCAGCGGCACGGGCTGGTTGTCGCCCGGCGGGCGACTGCTCCGCCACTTCTGCCCCACGAAAAGGTAGGTGGATCCATTACGTGTGTGCCGTGGCCGGCAACTTCGAGCGAAAAGTCGCCGGCCACGGCACATACGCACAGCACGACAATCCTTACCCAGACGTCACTGACAGTAACATCGGTGTCCGCGTGGATTCTCGTCCCATCCGTACGGGCAGATCTTGAAACGACCGTGGGTAGAGAGTACTTCGCGCCCGGAGAGACTCGAACTCCCAACCTTCTGATCCGTAGTGTGAGGTTCACCCGTTCAGGGGTGTACTACCTGGGACTTCGCCTGCTCTGGTTACGCCGCCCGAGCCACCAGTAGTGCGTAGGGGACTGGAGTTAACGGACAGTCCAATGGACAAGATCCACGGGCGGGGTGCGCGTTCCTCAACGCCTGCGTCAGCCGACCATGAACTGTTCGTCGCCGAAGTTGACGATCGTGTATGCGGAACGACACGCACTGTCGTCATTTCTTGTTCACCGATGAAAAACAGGCGACCTTGCTAATGAAATGCGAGCCTGATCGTGTGGTTGTCATACTGTCAACTCATGGCGCTGCTCGAACGTGAGAATGTTTTCACAGCCTTGGGGGATCATCTAGCGTTGGCTACGCGGGGGCAGGGCCGACTTGTTCTGCTTCGTGGTGAAGCTGGCGTCAGGAAGACGGCTGTGTTGAGCAGGTTCGCCGGCCACGCCCGCTCAGTGGCCGATGTCCTGGTGGGTGGCTGTGATCCGCTGAGTACTCCGCGCCCGTTGGGGCCGCTGGTTGACGTCGCGGCGGAATTGGGTGCGGCGGTGCAGCGGGAGTTGGAGTGGGCGAACGGCGGCCCGCACGGGATGACTGAGGTGTTTCGTTGCGTGATGGATGCGCTTGGCGTCAGGCGGCCCAAGGTCCTGATATTCGAGGACGTGCATTGGGCCGATGAGGCCACCCTGAATCTGATCTGTCTGCTGGGGCGGCGCATCGAGCGCCAGGCGACCCGGGACCCGATGGTCAGCTCAGGGCTGCGCCGACCACCTTTGCGCGCAAGAGCGACGCCGAGAAGTTCCTGTCCGAGACCGAAACCGACGTCGCCCGGGGCGACTGGTTCGATCCGGTCACCGGGCGGATGCCGCTGGGGGAGTACACGACCCGGTGAATCGAGGAGCGAGATCTGAGCATGCGGACCGCGGAACTGTATCGGGGTCTGCTGCGAAACCACACCCAACCGTGGATCGGGCACCTCAACCTCGCCGACGTCGTGCCGCCCACGATCCGGCGCTGGCGTCGCAGGCTGCGCGATCACGGGGTATCCGAAGGCGTGACAGCCAAGGCCTACCGACTCTTACCCGCCGTGCTGGCCACAGCCGTAGAAGACAGCAGCATCCGCGCGAACCCCTGCAACATCAAAGGCGCGGGCGTGCATGAGCCCGACGAGCGACTGGTAGCGACACTGGAACAGCTACGGCGAGATCATGGGACTGCGCCGAGGTGACTTCGCGCTCACCGACCGAAAAGTAAAGATCGATCGGGCACACATCCAGCCGGACACTGGCCCCACGTTCGACGGTGACCCCAAAGCCAACAGTGGGCGGACGATCAGCCTGCCAGCGTTCCTGGTGCCCGAAGTGGAGGCACATCTTGCTGAGTTCGTCGGCCCGGCACCTGACATCGTCGGGACAGCGCGCCTTGGCAGTCAACAGACCGTGAGTAGCCGCCACGAGGGGCACGCGGGGGGCACAAAGCGCCCGCATCCGAGTGCCAAACGTCCACAATCGACGGAAGGCAAGCCATCTACCAGCAAAAACGTGTGGAGCGGGCGACCGGGATCGAACCGGCATGGCCAGCTTGGAAGGCTGGGGCTCTACCATTGAGCTACGCCCGCATGCCCCGCGGCAGCGGAGCGGCCCAAGCGTACCTGCTGCAGGCTTCTTCGCGGGACGCGAGCGGTGGCCGACGTCGGATCCGGGTGGTCGCGTAGGCTGCACTACTCAGTGCACGGGGTGTGGCGCAGCTTGGTAGCGCACTCGCTTTGGGAGCGAGGGGCCGTGGGTTCGAATCCCGCCACCCCGACCAGGTCTGAGACAGGTACTGGGATCTCGAGCTCGGGCTGGCAAACGGACGGCCCGATGCGGCGCCCGCGGCGGGTGGATCGGAGCCCTCGCCTAGACTTGGACTCCACCTGCTGCCCGGCGGTTGCTGTGCCGGAGCGTTCCCATCTTTCGTCGAGGAGTAATCCGTGAAGAGCACCGTCGAACAACTCAGCCCGACGCGGGTGAAAATCAACGTCGAGGTGCCGTTCGACGAGCTGAAGCCGGACTTCGACCGCGCTTACCGGAAGATCGCTCAGCAGGTCAACATCCCGGGATTCCGACCGGGCAAGGCGCCCGCCCGGATCTTGGAGCAGCGGTTGGGCCGCGGTGCGGTGCTCGAGGAAGTGGTCAGCGCGATGGTGTCGGCCAAGTACGCCGAGATCGTCCGAGCGGGCGAGGTTCACCCACTGGGCCGTCCGGAGATCGAGGTCACGAAGGTCGAGGATGGAGACCTCGTCGCGTTCACAGCCGAGGTCGACGTCCGGCCGAAGATCGAGATGCCGGCGTTCAACGAGCTTTCGGTGTCCGTCGACGACGTCGCGGTGACCGATGCGGAGGTCGGCGAGCAGCTGGACGGGCTCCGTTCCCGCTTCGGCACTCTCAACGCCGTCGAGCGTCCCGTGCAGCAGGGCGACTTCGTTTCACTCGACCTCTCGGCGACCGTCGACGGCGCGGAAGTCGCAGATTTGGCGACCACCGACCTTTCCTACGAGATTGGCTCCGGCCAGCTGATGGAGGGCATCGACGACGCGCTGGTTGGCGCCTCGCAGGGCGAAGAGCGAGCAGTCACCGCCGTTTTGGCCGCCGGAGAGCACGCCGGGCGCCAGGCGGAGGTCACGGCGAAGATCCAAGCGGTGAAAGAGCGAGAATTGCCTGCGGCCGACGACGAGTTCGCCCAGCTCGCCAGCGAATTCGACACCATCGATGAGCTACGCGCTGATCTGCGCACGCGGCTTGGTCGGGTCAAAGCGATGCAGCAGGGCGCTCAAGCCAGAGATAAGATACTCGAGATCCTGCTTGACACCACCGAGGTCCCGTTGCCGGCGGCGCTCGTCGACACTGAGTTCGAGTCCCGTAAGCACGAAGCCCTGCGCGCCTTCGAACACGATAAGGAGCGTCTCGGCCGCTGGCTGGAGCAACAGGGCCATGTCGCCGAGCAGTTCGACACCGACCTGCGCGACTCGGCGCAGGAGACAGTCAAGGCGCAACTGCTGCTCGACGCGATCGCCGATAAGGAAGATGTCTCGGTCACCGACAGCGAGCTCAGTGAGCGCATCATGTACCAGGCACAGCGCCGAGGTGTCAGCCCCAACGACTACGCCCTGCAGCTTCAGGAAGCCGGCGAGTTGGGCACTGTCTACGCCGACGTCCGCCGCGGCAAGGCGCTGGCCGCTGTGCTGAGCCAGGCCGCCGTCACCGACGCCAGCGGAAACCCGGTCGACATCGACTCGCTGATCGACTCGACGACCCCGGGGCACGCCTTGGCCGCCCGATGATCCAGGCTGCCGACGCCGTAACGCTCTGAGCGAACTGTGGGCGTGCCAGGGAGTAGTCGGTGGTTTCCTTCGTTAGGGTCGGCAGTGTCCACCGCGTTGGAGTTCGGATAGATCTCCCAGCCGGACCCTCAACCACCCGCAGGTGGTCTTGATGACAGAAGGCAGGCACACGTGACCTCCGACCACATCTCTTCGGCCGTGCCGCTGCCGGGCGCTCCCACGATGCGGTCAGCCACGGCTGGCCTCAACCTGACGGACTCGGTGTATGAGCGGCTGCTGCGAGAGCGCATCATCGTGCTCGGATCCCAGGTTGAGGAGAACATCGCCAACCAGATCTGCGCCCAGCTCCTGCTGCTATCGGCCGAGGATCCTGATCAGGACATCCGGCTCTACATCAACTCGCCGGGCGGCTCGGTTACCGCGGGAATGGCCATCTACGACACGATGCACCTGATCGAACCCGACGTGGCGACCTACGCGATGGGCTTGGCCGCATCGATGGGGCAGTTCCTGTTGTCCGCCGGGACCCGCGGTAAGCGATACGCTCTCCCACACGCCCGGATCCTCATGCACCAGCCGTCAGCTGGCGTGTCCGGCACAGCGGCGGACATCGCGATCCAGGCGGACATGTTGATTAAGCACAAGCGTGAGATGGCAGAGCTCATCGCCGAGCAGACCGGCCAGCCGGTAGAACGGATCATCGCCGACTCAGACCGTGACCGCTGGTTCACCGCGGAAGAGGCCCGCGAGTACGGCTTCGTCGACTACGTCCTGACCCGCGCCAACTCGCTGCCCGACGCGAGCCTCTGAGCTTTCGAGGAGCCCCGATGAATTTTTTGTCCGGAGGCGATATGCCCCACGATCGCATGCGCCAAGATTATATGCCGCAGTCGCGCTACGTCTTGCCCTCGTTCATCGAGCGCACCAGCTACGGAGTCAAGGAATCCAATCCGTACAACAAGCTGTTCGAGGAGCGCATCATCTTCCTCGGCGAGCAGATCAACAACACCTCGGCAAACGACACCATGGCGCAGCTGCTGGTGCTGGAGTCCGCCGACCCGGACCGCGACATCTGGATGTACATCAACTCCCCGGGTGGGTCGTTCACCGCGATGACGGCGATCTACGACACGATGCAGTTCATCCGGCCGGAAATCCAAACGGTCTGCCTCGGCCAGGCCGCTTCGGCTGCCGCGGTGCTGCTCGCAGCGGGTACTCCGGGCAAACGGATGGCGGTCCCCAATGCCCAGATCCTCATCCACCAGCCGGCCACCGAAGGGGTCTTCGGACAGGTTTCGGACCTTGAGATTCAGGCAGCAGAGATCCAGCGGATGCGTCGGCTGCTGGAAGTCACGCTGGCCCACCACACCGGCCAGACCGTGGAGCGGATCCGCGCCGACATCGACCGGGACAAGATCTTGACCTCCCCGGAGGCCAAGGAGTACGGGATCATTGACGACATCACCCAGATCCGCAAGCTCTCCGCAGTCAGACACTGACCCTGGGTAGGGCGACACGCCGAGCGAGCAGCGCAGCCGCGTCTGCCGCCCAATGTCAGGAAAGCTGATGCTCCCGCACAGCGGGGTCGTACGGGTACCGTCGAGCACACACGCAGCCAGGCGCGCTGCACACCACGCGCCGGGAAGGACGAGAGGCCAGCGCCCATGGCACGGATCGGTGACGGCGGCGACCTGTTGAAGTGTTCCTTCTGCGGGAAGAGCCAGAAGCAGGTCAAGAAGCTCATCGCTGGACCCGGCGTGTATATCTGCGACGAGTGCATCGATCTGTGTAATGAGATCATCGAGGAGGAGCTGGTTGACGCGGGCGACGTCAAGCTTGACGAGTTGCCTAAGCCTAGTGAGATCCACGACTTCCTCAAGGCATACGTCATCGGTCAGGACGACGCCAAGCGCACATTGTCAGTTGCGGTTTACAACCACTACAAGCGTATCCAGGCCGGCGAGAAGGGTCGCGACGACGAGATCGAACTGGCCAAGTCGAATATCCTGATGCTCGGCCCCACCGGGTGCGGGAAGACTTACCTGGCCCAGACCTTGGCGAAGCTGCTCAATGTGCCTTTCGCCATCGCTGATGCCACCGCGCTCACCGAAGCCGGTTACGTCGGCGAGGATGTGGAGAACATCCTCCTGAAGCTCATCCAGGCCGCCGACTACGACGTCAAGCGAGCCGAGACCGGCATCATCTACATCGATGAGGTCGACAAGATCGCTCGCAAGTCGGAGAACCCCTCGATCACCAGGGACGTCTCCGGTGAGGGCGTCCAGCAGGCCTTGCTGAAGATCCTGGAAGGGACCACCGCCAGCGTTCCACCGCAGGGCGGCCGCAAGCATCCACACCAGGAGTTCATCCAGATCGATACGACGAACGTACTGTTCATCGTCGCCGGTGCTTTCGCCGGTCTCGACAAGATCATCGATGATCGGATCGGCAAGCGGGGACTCGGCTTCGGCGCGGAGCTACGGTCGAAGGCTGACATCGACAATTCCGACGTGTTTGCTCATGTCATGCCGGAAGATCTCATCAAGTTCGGACTGATCCCAGAGTTCATCGGTCGGCTTCCGGTGATCGCCAGCGTGACGAATCTGGACAAGTGCTCGCTGGTGCAGATCCTCACCGATCCACGCAATGCTCTGTCGAAGCAGTACTGCAAGCTCCTCGAGATGGACGGAGTAGAGCTGGAGTTCACCGCCACTGCGTTGGAGGCGATCGCCGATCAGGCCATCCTGCGAGGCACTGGCGCCCGTGGGCTGCGCGCCATCATGGAGGAGGTGCTGCAGGGGGTGATGTACGACATCCCCAGCCGCACCGACGTGGCGAAGGTGGTCATCACTGAGCAGACCGTGCGGGAAAATGTGAACCCGACAATCGTGACGCGGCAACCCACTCGGCGCGAACGTCGCGAGAAGTCGGCCTGAGCTCCCCGTTGGGGCGCTTCGAGTCGGGCAATTGGCGATGACTCAACAGTCGGTGCATCACGTGGACGCCGCCCTGCCGGCATTCCGCGGCGTCGAGGCCGAGCTGGACCGCCGTTGGCCGGAAAGCCGGATCGAACCGTCGCTGGTCCGGATCGCGGCGTTGGTAGACCTGCTCGGCTCCCCGCAGCGCTGTTACCCCGTGCTGCACATCGCTGGCACGAATGGCAAGACGTCGGTGGCCAGGATGTTGGATGCGTTGTTGTCCGGTCTCGGGCTACGGGTGGGTCGCTACACCAGTCCGCACTTGCAGCGGGCCACCGAGCGGATCAGTGTGGATGGCACGCCGATCAGCCCGGAGCGCTACGTCGAGGCCTATCGCGATATCGAGCGCTACGTCGCGCTGGTAGACGCCGGATCACCGGTTCTGATGAGCAAGTTCGAGGTGCTGACCGGGATGGCATTCGCGACCTTCGCCGACACCCCGGTCGACGCCGCCGTCGTGGAGGTCGGTCTCGGCGGAAGCTGGGACGCCACCAACGTCGCCGACGCGACGGTGGCGGCGATCACTCCGGTCGCCGTGGATCACGTCAACTACCTGGGCAGTGACATCGCGGGTATCGCCGCGGAGAAAGCCGGGATCATCAAGCCCGGGTCGGTGGCGGTGCTGGCACTGCAGCCCCCGGATGCGGCTCGGGTGATTGCGGCCCGGAGCGTCCAGGTCGACGCGACGGTGGCCCGAGAGGGCATGGAGTTCGGCGTGCTGCAGCGCGACATCGCAGTGGGCGGCCAGCAGCTGAAACTGCAAGGTCTCGGTGGCGTGTACGACCAGGTCTTTCTTCCGCTGCACGGCGCGCACCAGTCGCGCAACGCTGCGCTCGCGCTGGCCGCTGCCGAGGTGTTCTTCGGTGCGGGTGCCAATTCGTCGCTGGACATCGACGCGGTGCGCGATGCCTTCGCCACGGTGACCGGCCCGGGACGGCTGGAGCGGGTCCGCACAGCCCCCTCAGTTTTTCTCGACGGCGCGCACAACCCGCACGGGGCGCATGCTCTGGCGGCTGCGCTGCGCGAGGATTTCAGCTTCACCAGGCTGGTCGCGGTCGTCGGGGTGATGCGCGACAAGGACGCTCGTGGCATCCTCGCGGAGCTCGAGCCGGTGATCGACGAGGTCGTCGTCACCGTCAGTGGCTCGTCTCGTGCGATGGACGTCGACGACCTCGCCGGGGCGGCTCGGGACGTCTTCGGCGACGCTCGGCTACGGGTGCAACGCCGGTTGCCGGACGCGATCGAGGAGGCCATCGCCTCGGCCACTGAAGGTGATCGGGATCCCGACCACATCTCGGGCGCCGGTGTGGTGATCACCGGCTCGGTGGCGATGGTCGGTGAGGCGCGGACCCTGTTCGGCCGAGAACCGCAGTGAGTGACCGGCCGGTCCAGCCAGATCCGCTGCGTGGGTTGCGTGGCATCTTCGCCGGAACCCTGGTGATGGAGGCGATCGTCGTCGGGCTCGCGCTGCTCGTCGTCAACCGGATCGGTGGTGGCTTGGGTGCACCCGCTGGCTGGTATACCGCCGGCCTGGCGTTGGCGATGTTCGTCGCGGCCTTCGTGCAGCGCCATTCGTGGGGCTTGGGACTAGCGCTGGTGTTGCAGGTCGCGATGGTCGTCGGCTGGTTCGCCAACTCCGCTTTGGGTGTGCTCGGTTTGCTGTTCCTGCTGGTCTGGGGCTTCCTGCTGTACGTGCGCTGGGCAGTGACACGGCGGCAGCGAATACCCGTCGGCGGTGGCGGTAAGAACCCGGAATGACCTGATCATCCTACCGTCGGGATCATCGCGCCGGTGAGGGGTCGCTACGCTGCTGGCGTCCGATCACCATTGCCACCCTGAGGAGAACGAGCTGCCGTGAGTGAGCGCACCCTGGTCCTGGTCAAACCCGACGGTGTCGGCCGTGGCCTGGTCGGCGAGGTTATCGCCAGGATCGAACGTAAGGGGCTGACGCTGGCCGCGTTGGAGATGCGCATGGTCCCGCACGACCTGGCCACACAGCACTACGCCGAGCACGCGGACAAGCCGTTCTTCGGATCGCTGCTGGAGTTCATCACTTCGGCCCCGGTGGTGGCCGCCGTGGTGGAGGGGGAGCGGGCGGTGGCGGCGTTCCGGCAGCTGGCCGGGGGCACCGATCCGGTGGACAAAGCCACCCCAGGCTCGATTCGCGGTGATCTCGCGCTGGAAACCCAGTCAAACCTGGTGCACGGGTCGGACTCGGTCGATTCCGCCAAACGTGAGATCGCGCTTTGGTTTCCCGAGCTCTAACGCGCTGGTGGTGCGGCGCCGGTCACGGGCTTGACTTGCCGGTGGCGTCCGAAGCCCGATCGCCACGTTGGTAGCCGTTAGCGGCTCTGCCGGGCCGGGTTGGCGGTACTTGAAGGGCGTCCAACTACGCTGAGCGCCATGGCAGGTACATCGGTATTCGAGCAGCTCGAGCCACTGCTGCCGCGGGTCTCCAAGCCGGTGCAGTACGTCGGAGGTGAGCTCAACTCCACGGTGAAGGACTGGGACGCCACTGTGGTGCGCTGGGCGTTGATGTACCCCGACGCCTACGAGGTGGGGCTGCCCAACCAGGGGATCATGATCCTCTACGAGGTGCTCAACGAGCAGCCCGACGTGCTCGCTGAGCGCACGTACGCGGTCTGGCCGGATCTCGAGGCGCTGATGCGCGAGCACGGCGTCCCACAGTTCACCGTGGAGTCGCACCGCCCGGTGGGAGACTTCGACCTGCTCGGAGTCTCCTTCGCCACCGAGCTCGGCTACACCAACCTGCTCACCGCGCTTGATCTCGCCGGGATTCCGCTGCACGCGAAGCAGCGGGCCGACGACCATCCCGTCGTCATCGCCGGGGGCCACGCCGCGTTCAACCCAGAGCCGATCGCCGACTTCATCGACGCCGCCGTGGTGGGCGACGGCGAGGAAGCGGTCCTCGAGATCACCGCGATGGTGCGGGACTGGAAGGCGCACGGACGTCCCGGCGGCCGGCGGGAACTGCTCGGCAGGCTGTCCACGATCGACGGCGTCTACCTGCCGAGCTGCTATGACGTCAGCTACCTTCCCGACGGCCGGATCGCCGAGGTGGAGCGCAACGCCGAGCGCGCTGCGCAGCGGGTGGCCAAACGCACCACTATGGATCTCGACGAATGGCCCTACCCGAAGCAGCCGCTGGTGCCGATCGCGGAGAGCGTGCACGAGCGGATGAGCGTGGAGATCTTCCGCGGCTGCACCCGTGGGTGCCGGTTCTGCCAGGCTGGAATGATCACCCGCCCGGTGCGGGAACGGTCGATCCAAGGGATCGGCGAGATGGTCGAGCGTGGCCTGGCAGCCAGCGGGTTCAATGAGGTCGGCCTGCTGTCGCTGTCCAGTGCGGATCACTCGGAGATCCGCGAGATCACCAAGGGTCTGGCCGACCAGTACGAGGGCACCGGCACCGGCCTGAGCCTGCCCTCGACCCGAGTGGACGCCTTCAACATCGACCTCGCCAACGAGATCTCCCGCAACGGTCGTCGCTCCGGCTTGACCTTCGCCCCCGAGGGCGGCTCCGAACGGATCCGCCGAGTGATCAACAAGATGGTGTCCGAGGAGGACCTCATCCGCACCGTCTCCACCGCGTTCGGCGCGGGCTGGCGACAGGTGAAGCTCTACTTCATGTGCGGGCTGCCGACCGAGACTGACGATGACGTGCTGGAGATCGCCCATATGGCGCATCGGGTGATCCGGGCCGGTCGGGAAGCCAGCGGCAGCAAGGACATCCGGTGCACGATCTCGATCGGCGCCTTCGTGCCCAAACCGCACACGCCGTTTCAATGGGCTGCTCAGGAGCATCCCGACATAGTCGACCAGCGGTTGAGCAAGCTCCGCGCGGAGATCAACAGTGATCGCAAGATCGGCCGCAACGTCGGCATGCGGTACCACGACGGCAAGCCGTCGCTGATCGAGGGGCTGCTGTCCCGCGGAGACCGGCGGGTCGGCCGGGTGATCGAACGGGTGTGGCGCGACGGTGGCAGATTCGACGGCTGGAGCGAACACTTCTGCTACGACCGGTGGGTCGCGGCGTGCGCAGCTGAGCTGGTACCGCTGGGGGTGTCCCTGGAGTGGTTCACCACCCGCGAGCGCGGTTTCGAGGAGGTTCTACCCTGGGATCACGTGGATTCCGGCTTGGACCGGGACTGGCTGTGGGACGACTGGCAGGATGCGCTGTCCGGCCGTGAGCAGGACGACTGCCGGTGGACTCCGTGCTTCGACTGCGGGGTATGCCCGTCGCTGGGCACCGATATCCAGGTCGGGCCCAGCGGGCGGCAACTGCTACCGCTGAGTCCGGTAGCTGCGAACAACGGCGGCTGAATCGGGTCAGCCAGCGGCGGGTTGCACGGTCACCGCCGTCAGTGCGTCGACGAGGCCGTGACCGTAGAACGCGTTATCGGCGTCGCCGGCACACGTGGCGGCTGGGTCATTGCGGTCGTCAGGGTCAACGCTGCCCGCTGGGCACGGCAGCGGGTCGGCCTGGTTACCCAGCAGGGTGGCCAGCTCCCGCGGGCCGGCCTCGGGTCGGACGGAGGCGAGCAGCGCTGCCACTCCCGAGACATGCGGCGCCGCCATGGACGTACCGCACAGGTAGCCGTACCCGCCAGGGACGGTGGACAGCACACATCCGCTGGAACCCGGGCCGGACGGTTGCGCCGAGTCTCCGCCGGGAGCCGTCACCCCGATCACACCCGACCCGTATGAGCTGTAATCCGACTTGACGCGTTGGGCGCCGATGGCGGATACCGCGATCACGCCGGGCAACGCCGCGGGCAACACGTTGCAGTGTCGGTCCACCGGGCGTGGCCGTGGGTCGGGCGCGTTGTCCGGGCTGCGCAGGTCATGGCGGGGGTTGGCCAGATCCATCCGTTCGTTGCCGGCGGCGGCGATGCTCAGGACGCCATGGGCCGTGGCGTACTGGACCGCGCGCCGGACCGCTTCGTAGGCCACCGCCTGACCCGGCACGTCGGAGCAGGTCAACAGCCATGGGTCCAGCGAGTAGCTGCTGTTGGCGATGCGCATGTGCTGGCGTGCTGCCCACATGAAGCCGCACACGGCGTACTCCGGGTAGATGAACCCGTCGTCGTCGACCACCTTCACCGACGCCAACCGCACCCCCGGGGCCACCCCGGTGATGCCGCGCCCATCGTCGGCCGCGGCGATCGTCCCGGCCACATGCGTGCCGTGGCCAGACGTGCTCGGGCTCCACGCACTGGGCGCCTGATCGGGGCTGCCCGACAGGCAGCCCGCTGATCGGGTCGGGTCGACGGCGGCGGCCAGATCGGGGTGCGTCGCGTCCACTCCGGAGTCCAAGACTCCGACCAGGACCTGCGGGCTGCCGCGGTTGATCGCCCTGGCCTGCGCAGCGTGGATCAGCTTCATGTCCCACTGCTCGGCCGACCGGTCGACACCCAGCGCTTGCGCGGACCCGGGGACCGGTGTCGCCGTGGATGGGGCCGCGGTGGGCGGGACCACCGGGCTGGCCAGCTCCGAGCGCTGCGGGAAAGCGAGCGCCTCGGCCTGCGCGCTGTAGGCACGATCGATGCCGATCCGAGCTCTGAACGTCGGATCGCCGGAAATGGCGACGGCTACCCCGATCTGCGGGTAGTAGGCCGTGCTGGTGCCGCAGGCGGTCTGGACGGCTCGTGCCGCCTGCTGTGCGGGTGTCTCGGCGTCGAACAGCGCCACGTAGCGCAGCAGGGGGCCCGTCGAGGCGCAGTCAGCCAACACGGGCGATCCATCAGGGACCATCGGGCACGGCGGACCGGCCAATGCGGCCACGGCCGCCAGGGCCGCGACGACCCGCAGGACACGGAGTAACAGCCGCAACCTCCGGGTGGACAGGGCATGCGCCCGCGGAAAGGTCGTTGTGACCCTAGTAAGGCGCCCAGAACGGCCCCGCGTAGGGGTCGTGAGTGGCGTTGAGTGTCATGACACTGTTACGCACTCACGAGAGGTGTTTCATGAGCCCTAACCCGTCCGCCGCACCGGTCTGCAAGGTGCGGTTGTGCTACGCCAAGCGTGGAAAGCTGCGGTTCACCTCGCACCGTGACGTCGCCAGGGCCTTCGAGCGAGCGTTACGGCGAGCCGGTCTGCCGATGGCGTACTCGCAGGGTTACCACCCGCATCCAAAAGTGTCGTGGGTGGGCGCGGCGCCCACCGGAGCGGCGAGTGAGGCGGAGTACGTCGAAATTGCGCTCGTGGAGCATCTCGATCCCGAGATGGTTCGCGCGCGGATCGACGCGGCCCTCCCCGATGGGCTGGCGGTGCTTGAGGGGGTGGTGGCGGGCCCCGGCTCGCTCGCTGAACGAATCGACGCCAGCGTCTGGCGCATCGAGGTCCGCGGGATGGCCGGAGCACGCCTACGGCAAGCGGCTGACCTGCTTCTTGCCGCTCCGGAGTTACTCGTCGAACGCGTCACCAAAGACGGCCTGCGGTCGCTCGACGCGCGGGCGGCGATCGTCTCTTTGGAGGTCGAGGATGATTCGACGGTGCTGCCTGCCCCCGATCAGCTTGGCCGGTGTGGGATACTGGTCGCGGTCGTGCGACAGGTCAGCCCTGCGGTACGGCCCGACGATGTGCTGAGCGCGCTCGGCGCCGTCGCCGGACTTCCGTCGTCGGCGCTCGTGAAAGCGATCCGGACTGCGCAAGGCCGGCTTGACGACGACGGGGGTCTCGTCGATCCGCTCGCTGCGGACCGGGCATCCGCCCGGACGGCAGCGGCCGGGAAAGCTTTGGCGCAGTCCGACGATGGGTCGCACCAGCTCGACGTCGCGAGACACACCGGTTGACCGCTTCGGATCTCGGAGCTGCCGGTGAACGACAGGATTGCCGTCGCCGACCTCGGCGGCGGATGGCGCGCAGAGCCCCTGTGCGGTCGCGTTCCCACCTGTGGGACGCGCCCGGGGGCTGGAGGAGTTGAATGGCGAACACGACAACGCCCGCCGGAGGTATCGGCGGGTGGACAGACGCATCCTCGACCACCGCAACCGACCGGGCTGATCTCGCAACCTCGCTGCCGAGCAAGTTGCGCGTACATGCCCTGGCCAAGCTCCTGTCGGTCAGCAGCAAGGACGTCATTGGAGCGCTGGCTGAGCTTGGCATCGCGGTAGGCAGCGCGCAGGCCAGCATCGACCGCGAGACGGCGATGCGGGCATTTGCGGTGCTGCTGCCGGATCCCGCACCAGATCCGATGGAGCTCGACGAGCTGGCGCAGCAGGGCGAGCCAGAGACACCGTTGCGGCTGGCGTTGACTCCGCCGGCGCCGCCCAACTCGACCGCGGTGTTCACATCGTCGGCACCGCCCGCGGTGTTCAACGCGGCCGTGCCGGTGTTCCTTCCGCCCTCCCCGCAGCCCGCTGCGGCCGACGAGCCTGACCAACTCGACGACGAGAACTCCGACGATCCGGGTCCGGACGAAGCGGACAGCGACAGTGCCAGCCGGCGCCGCCGCAGGCGCGGCCGCCGTGGCCGAGGTCGCGGCAAAGCCGGCGGCGACGCCGAGGACAGCTCAGCCGAGCAGGATGACGATGTCCGAGACGAATCCGTTGAACAAGACTCCTCGGACGGGCCCACCGAGGATGCGACGGCCGAGGAGCCCGGCGAGAGCGTGGCTCGCCGTCGCCGTCGCCGCAGACGCCGCCGGGACGGCGGCGAAGAGGACGCCGTCGTCGGCGAGGATGACCCACCGGACACCGTCGTCCATGTCCGGGACAGCAAAGCCACCCCGCTGGTTGAAGACGAGGTCCAATCCATCCGGGGCTCGACCCGTCTGGAGGCCAAGCGGCAGCGTCGACGTGATGGTCGAGAGGCCGGTAGGCGGCGGGTCGCGATCCTGTCCGAGTCGGAGTTCCTCGCCCGGCGAGAGGCAGTCGCGCGCACCATGGTCGTGCGTGAGCACCCTGAGCGCACTCAGATCGCGGTGCTTGAGGATGACATCTTGGTGGAGCATTTCGTCACCACCTCGAGCACGGGGTCGCTGGTCGGCAACGTCTATCTGGGCAGGGTGCAGAACGTGCTGCCGTCGATGGAGGCCGCCTTCGTCGACATCGGCCGGGGCCGCAACGCGGTGCTCTACGCCGGCGAGGTGGACTGGGATGCCGCCGGGCTCGAGGGCAAGGCGCGCCGCATCGAGCAGGCGCTATCCAGCGGCGACAGTGTTCTCGTGCAGGTCACGAAGGATCCGGTGGGTCACAAGGGCGCCCGGCTGACCACCCAGATCAGCCTGCCCGGCCGGTTCCTGGTGTATGTGCCGGGCGGTCGGGCCACCGGGATCAGCCGCAAGTTGCCGGACACCGAGCGCAAGCGCCTCAAGGAGGTGCTCAAGCGGATCGTCCCCGAGGATGCCGGAGTGATCATCCGGACTGCCTCTGAGGGAGTCAGCGAGGAGGAACTGGCCCGCGACGTCCGCCGGTTGCAGGCTCAGTGGGAGGTCATCCAGACCAAGTCGGGTGCTTCCGCCGACAGTGCCCGCGGCAAGCCCACCGGACCGGAGCTGCTCTACGAGGAGCCGGACCTGCTGGTCAAGGTGGTCCGAGATCTGTTCACTGAAGACTTCCGCGATCTGGTCGTTCAGGGCGACGGATCGTGGGACACCGTCGAGGGTTACGTCAAGCACGTGGCCCCGGAGCTGATGCCCAGGGTGCGCAGGTACACCGGCGCGGCCGATGTCTTCGCCGACTTCCGGATCGACGAACAGATCACCAAGGCTCTGGACCGTAAGGTGTGGCTGCCCTCCGGCGGGTACCTGGTCATCGATCGCACCGAGGCGATGACCGTGATCGACGTCAACACCGGCAAGTTCACCGGGTCGGGCGGCAACCTCGAGGAGACCGTGACCCGGAACAACCTCGAAGCCGCCGAGGAGATAATCCGGCAGCTGCGGCTGCGGGACATCGGCGGGATCATCGTGATCGACTTCATCGACATGGTGCTCGAGTCGAACCGGGACCTGGTGCTGCGCCGATTGACCGAATGTCTGGGTCGGGACCGTACCCGCCACCAGGTCGCCGAGGTGACCTCGCTCGGACTGGTCCAGATGACCAGGAAGAAAGTCGGCACCGGTCTGTTGGAGGCGTATTCCAGCACCTGCGAGCACTGCAAGGGTCGCGGAGTGCTGGTGTCGGCGGAACCGGTGAACGTCCGGAGCCAGCCGGCTCCGGCTGCGGGATCTTCGGGGGCGCCATCGGGGGCCAGGGACTCCGGCAACGGCAACGGCCGCCGGGTCAAGTCCCGCGGACGCGGGACGGGAGCTGCCCCCGCGGCGTCGGAACCGACGGTTGTCGACGAGCTGCCCGTGGCAGCGGTCGCGGCGGCACCGGCGGATGGCTCGCACTCATCGCCGATGCCGGACAGCGCTGCCCCGGTCGGATTCGGCGCGGCAGATCAAGTCGCTGCGGACGACGTCGCTGCAGGTCAGATCGTGATAGACCGGGTGGCCGCGGATGAACCGGGGGGACCGGCGACTGAAGCGCCGAAGGTGCCTGCGCAGCCGGCGAATCGCACGATAGCGCGGCGCAGGCGGGCTGCTTCGCGCCCCGCCGGACCCCCTGCCACAGAGCTGGCGGAGGGTGCGGAGCCGGCCGCCCAGTCCTTCGCGGTACCGCACGCGAGGTGATGACCCCGGTTTGACCGAGCCGGACGGCGGCCCGTACGCTCCTTGGTGCGGCCCGCCCAGCTCGGCGGGCCTAAGATTTGTCCGCTGCACAGGCAGTAACCAGCGCCAGGATGCAGCCGGTGCGTGTCAGAGTCAGTCCAAGCAAGCCGAACAGCCAGGAGTACCACCCGATGTACGCGATCGTGAAGACCGGCGGCAAGCAGTACAAAGTGGCCGTCGGGGACATCGTTGAGGTGGAGAAGCTTGACGGCGACCCTGGCACCGAGGTCAGCTTGTCCGCCGTATTGCTCGTCAACGGTTCCAGTGTGACTACCGACTCGGCTGCACTTGGCGCCGCCTCGGTCCGCGGAAAGGTTGTCGCGCAGGTCAAGGGACCCAAGATCCGGATTCACAAGTTCAAGAACAAGACCGGGTACCACAAGCGTCAAGGTCACCGGCAGAAGCTGACCCGCGTCGAGGTCATCGGTATCTCCTAGTGACCTTTGCACATTGACCTTGAGAAAACTCCTGACGAGGGTGTGAGCACCGATGGCACACAAGAAAGGCGCGTCCAGCTCCCGGAATGGTCGCGACTCCAACTCCCAGCGGCTCGGGGTGAAGCGGTACGGCGGCCAGCTGGTCAACGCGGGCGAGATCATCATCCGCCAGCGCGGCACCAAGTTTCACCCGGGTGTAGCGGTCGGCCGCGGTAGCGACGACACCTTGTTCGCTCTCGAGGCCGGAGCGGTGCAGTTCGGCACCAAGCGGGGCCGCAAGACCGTCAACATCGTCCCGGCGCAGGCCTGATCCAGGGCCCACCGACACAACCCGACGAGGGGCGGCCCGGCAGCGTCCGGTCCGCCCCTCGTCGGTGTTTAAGACCTCGCTGGTCGGTGACGTGTTAAGACGTGTTGCCGTAACGATTGAACCTGATTGAGGAGAAGCCAGAGTGTCCCGCTTCGTGGATCGAGTGGTGATTCACGTCGCCGCGGGCGATGGCGGCCACGGCTGTGCGTCGGTGCACCGGGAGAAATACACGCCACTGGGTGGCCCCGACGGTGGCAACGGTGGCCGTGGCGGCAACGTGGTGTTGGTGGTAGACCCCGGAGTGCATACCTTGCTCGACTTCCACTACCGGTCCCAGGCGCGAGCCTCCAGCGGCAAACCAGGCCAGGGCGGCCATCGCAACGGCGCCACGGGCGAGGACCTGGAGCTGCGGGTGCCAGACGGCACCGTAGTGCTCACTCCCGACGGCGAGGTACTGGCGGACCTGGTCGGCGCGGGAACCCGATTTGTCGCCGCGGCGGGCGGGCACGGCGGCCTGGGTAATGCGGCGCTGGCTTCCAAAGTGCGCAAGGCGCCGGGCTTCGCCCTGCTCGGCGAGGAGGGTGACGCCCGGGATCTGGTACTCGAGCTGAAGTCGGTGGCCGATATCGGCCTCGTCGGGTTCCCCTCAGCGGGCAAGTCCTCCCTGGTCTCGGTGCTCTCAGCGGCTCGTCCCAAGATTGCCGACTACCCGTTCACCACTCTGGTACCCAACCTCGGCGTGGTCACCGCAGGTGAGACGGTGTTCACCGTCGCCGACGTTCCCGGCCTGATCCCCGGCGCCAGCCAGGGCAAGGGGCTCGGGCTGGAGTTCCTGCGGCACATCGAACGGTGCTCCGTGCTGGTGCACGTCGTGGACTGCGCGACCATGGACCCCGGTCGCGATCCACTGTCCGATGTGGACGCTCTGGAGCGCGAGCTCGCCGCTTACACTCCGTCGCTGGGCGGTGAACTGACGTCTCGTCCCCGGTTGGTGGTGTTGAACAAGATCGACGTTCCGGACGCTCGTGAGCTGGCTGAGATGGTGCGCGTCGAGCTCGAGGCACGCGGACTGCCGGTGCATCCCGTGTCCACGGTGAGCACCGAGGGTCTGCGGGAACTGCGATTCGCCCTCGGGGCGGCCGTGCGCCTGCACCGCGAGTCGCTGCCCCCCGACGAACCGACCCGCGTGGTGCTGCGGCCTACCGCGGTCGACGAGCAGGGTTTCGAGGTCACGGCCGACCCGGAGCGGCCCGAAGGATTCATCGTCCGGGGCGTGCGCCCCGAGCGGTGGATCCGACAGACGAACTTCGACAACGCTGAGGCAGTCGGCTACCTGGCCGACCGGCTGGCCCGGCTCGGCGTCGAGGACGCTTTGGCCGGCGCGGGCGCCCGCGCCGGCTGCCCGGTCACGATCGGCCACGTCACCTTCGACTGGGAACCCTCCACTCCGGCCGGCGGAGGCGCGATCCGGCTGGGTGATCGGGGCACGGACTGGCGGTTGGACCCTGACGAGCGCATCGGCGCAGGCCAGCGCAAGGCGGCCCGACGCGTCAGGCGCGACCCAAGCGCCGGTGAGGTCCCGCAGGAGTGAGCCCGACCCGGCAGGCCGTCGCGCAGGCGCGGCACCTGGTGGTCAAGGTCGGCTCGTCGTCGCTCACCACGGCCGCCGGTGGGCTGGATCGGGCCAGGTTGGACACCCTGGTGGACGCGCTGACCGCCCGCGTCGCGGCCGGCACCCACCTGGTCCTGGTGTCCTCGGGCGCCATCGCGGCCGGGTTGGCTCCGCTGGGGCTACGCCGCCGGCCCCGCGATCTGGCTACTCAACAGGCCGCGGCCAGCGTTGGGCAGCTCGCGCTCGGGTACGCCTACGCCCAGTCCTGGGCGCGGCATGGGCGCACCGTCGGCCAGGTGCTGCTGACCTCAGACGACATGGTCCGCCGCGCGCACTATCGCAATGCGCAGCGCACCTTCGCCCGGCTGCGCGGCCTCGGGGTGGTGCCGGTGGTCAACGAGAACGACACCGTGGTCACCGACGAGATCCGCTTCGGAGACAACGACCGGCTCGCTGCCCTGGTCGCGCACCTGGTCGGTGCGGACGGGTTGGTGCTGCTCTCCGACGTCGGCGGGCTCTACGACAGCGACCCCCGGCTCGGCGCCGCCCGGCTGGTTGCGGAGGTGACTGGACCGGCTGACCTGCACGGCGTACAGGTGGGCGCTGGTGGTGCGCTGGGCACCGGGGGGATGGCCTCCAAGCTCGGCGCCGCGACGCTGGCCTCGCAGTCCGGGGTACCGGTCCTGCTCGCCGCCGCGACACAGGTCGGGCGGGCCTTGGGTGCGGCCGACGTCGGGACCGCATTCGCGCCTACCGGGGCGCGGTTATCGGCCCGCCGGTTCTGGCTGCGCCACGCCGCGGGTGCGGTCGGTCGGCTACGGCTCGACGACGGGGCGGTGAGCGCGGTGGTGCACCGCCGGCGTTCGCTGCTCGCGGCCGGCATCACCGGCGTCGAGGGTGACTTCGAGGCCGGCGACGTGGTGGAGCTGATCGACGGGCGGGGCGTCGTGGTCGCCAGGGGAATGGTCGGGTTCGATGCGGCGGAGCTGCCCGAGCTGATCGGCCGCTCGACCCGTGACCTGCCTGCCGAACTACGCCGCGAAGTCGTGCACGCCGACGACCTGGTGCCGCTGTAAGCCCTCGTGAGTGCGTAACAGTGTTCCAGCACTCAATGCCACTCACGAGCTCGCAAGCGCAAAAGGGAGGACAGCGGGCGCTCCGGCGTGGCGCAAAGCGCGAGTGGCGACGGTGAGTGTCCAGCCAGTGTCCACCCGGTCATCCACCAGCAGCACCGGACCATCGAGAGTGGGGAGTTCGGGCGCTCGTAGGGAACCCAACAGCGCTGCGGCACGATGCGCTGAGTTCGCCGCCGAGGGGGCGGGTCCGCTACTGATCATCATGCCCAGCAGCGGTAGCTGGCCCACCGCGGCGATCCGCTCGGCGAGATCGAGCACCAGCTCGGGTCGGGACCGGGAACCCATCGCGACGATGCCCACGGGGCGCGCCGGCCAGTCCCAGCCGGCCAGCACGGTAACGCAGGCGTCGAACAGCTCGCGTGGCACCGGCCCACCGTGGCAATCTGCTCGGCGAGTGCCTGCCGAGAAGAGCTCCCGTAGCAGCGGACCCCAGCCCAGGTCGGTCAGCCGGCCCACGGTGCGCCCCGCTTCGGGTAGCTCAGCAGCCGGAATGCGCCCGGATAGATCCAGACCCCAGGCGGCGAGACCAGTCGGCCACTGCCGGCGCGGCACTATCTCTACACCGGGACGCCGCAGTCGCCCGCGGGCGGCGGCCTGTGCGGCGGCCGGGACGTCGGGCGCCCAGCGCTGGCCGGTGCAGTTGTCGCAGCGCCCGCACGGGGCGGCGGCGGGATCGTCCAGCGCCCGGCGGAGGAACTCCATGCGGCACCCTTTGGTGCTCACATAGGACGACATCGCCTGTTGTTCGGCGTGGCGGGCCTGCGCTATTCGGGTGTAGCGCTGCGCGTCGTAATACCACGATTGCCCGGTCGCGATCCAGCCGCCGCGCACCCGGCGGACCGCGCCGTCCACGTCGAGCACCTTGAGCACGACCTCCAGCCGGTTATGCCCCAACTCTACTGTGGACTCCAGCCGCTGGGTCGACAGTGGACCTTTCGTAGTGCCGAGGACCTGCAGGATTTGTCGCACCACCGACTCGGCGGGGAAGGCGAGTGAGACGAAGTAGGCCCAGATGTCGCGATCTTCGGGTCCGGGCAGCAGCAGCACCTCGGCCCGAGCCACTCCACGTCCGGCCCGGCCGACCTGCTGGTAATACGCGATTGGCGAGGCCGGCGCGCCCAGATGCACCACGAACCCCAGATCCGGCTTGTCGAAGCCCATACCCAACGCCGAGGTGGCGATCACTGCCTTGACCCGGTTGCCCAGCAGGTCGGCCTCGATCGATTCGCGCTCAGCCGGGTCGGTGCTCCCGGTGTAGGCGACCACCGCGTGCCCGGCCGCGCACAGAAACGCTGCACCGTCCTGCGCCGCAGCCACGGTGAGCACGTAGACGATCCCGGAGCCCGGCAGCTCGCCGAGGTGCGCCGCCAGCCACGCCAGCCGCTGCTCCGAGGTCGCGAGCTGCAGCACCCCCAGGTGTAGCGAGTCGCGATCTAGTGATCCGCGAAGCACCAGCGCGTCCCCGCCGACGGAGATGGCGAGCTGCTCGGCGATGTCGCGCACCACCCTGTCGTTCGCGGTCGCCGTGGTGGCGAGCACGGGTACTCCGGTCGGTAGCTCGGTGAGCAGGGTGCGTAGCCGTCGGTAGTCGGGCCGGAAATCATGTCCCCAGTCGGAGATGCAGTGTGCCTCGTCGACCACGAGCATCCCCGCCCTGGCAGTCAACGAGGGCAGCACAGCGTCCCGGAAGTCGGGGTTGTTCAACCGCTCCGGGCTCACCAGCAGCACATCGAGCTCGCCGGTAGCCACCCGATCCTGTACCTGGGTCCAGGAATCCATATTGGATGAGTTGATCGTCGCCGCGTGTACTCCGGCCCGGCTGGCAGCGTCGATCTGGTTGCGCATCAACGCCAGCAGCGGTGAGACGATCACCGTCGGCCCCGCCCCGGCGGCTCGCAACAGCGCGGTGGCCACGAAGTACACCGCAGACTTGCCCCAGCCGGTGCGCTGCACGACCAGCGCGCGGCGGCGCTGCGCCACCAGCGCCTCTATCGCCATCCACTGGTCGTCACGTAATCGCGCGCCGGGTCCGGCCAGCGCCTCGAGTACCGCCTCGGCGCTACCGCGCAGATCGGTGGATGTCATGGTCGCTATGGTCTCCCACCGACGGCGACGACCACCCCGTAGGCTCGGGAGCCGTGCAGCCGCGACCGTCCCCTGACATGTCCGCTGACATGTCCCCTGAGTCCGCGGTCGACATTGTCGCTGCGTGCGCGCGGCGGGCGCAGCGCGCCGCTCCGACGCTGGCAACCGCGTCCGATGAGGTCATCGATGCCGCGCTGGATGCCATGGCGCAGCGGCTGACCGGCTCCGCCGCTGAGGTGCTTGCCGCCAACGCCGCGGACATCGCTGCAGCTGAGCAGTCCGTGATGACCCAGGCACTGATCGACCGGCTGCGTCTGGGCGAGGAGCGCCTCGCTGAGATGGCCGGCCAGCTCGCGCTGCTTGC
Organism: Actinomycetota bacterium; assembly: GCA_030854185.1. GTDB lineage: Bacteria > Actinomycetota > Actinomycetes > Mycobacteriales > Pseudonocardiaceae. The sequence continues at coordinate 23,814 of JALYTS010000026.1, forward strand.
CCGGGTGCCGTTCCCGGCCCGGGACCGGGTGCTGGAAGATCGTCCGGACGGGCTGCGGCTGATCGAGCGCCGCCGCCCGGTTGGTGTCGTAGGTGCCACCTTCGAGGCCCGACCCAACGTCACTGTCGACGTCGCCTCTCAGCTGATCAAGTCCCGCAACGCCGGAGTGCTGCGCACCGGGTCGGCGGCACTGCGCAGCGCGCTGGCCTTGTGTGACCAGGTCATCGCGCCCGCGCTGACCGAGGCCGGGTTGGATCCCGGTGCTGTGCAGCTGGTGGCCGACCCACGCCGGGACACCGCAGTCGCCCTGGTGCAGCAGCCCGAGCTGATCCCGCTGGTGATCGTGCGGGGCAGCGGCGAGACCACCCGGATGCTGGCCGCCGAGGGAGCTCGTCATGGGGTTCGGGTACTGGCCCACGCCGACGGTGGAGGTGTGCTCTACGTCGACGCGGCAGCGGACCCCGTGCTCGCGGTTGAGCTGCTGGTGGGAGGGCTGGATCGGCTGGGCGTCTGCAACCGGGTCAACCTGCTCCTGGTAGCCGACAGCGTCCCGGATCGGCTGTACGCGGCGCTGCTCGAGGCCGCCCACCAGCACGGGATCGCGCTGTCCCTACCGCCTCACGATCATCCGCTGGGACACGAGTGGGCATTGGACTCCGGCCGGGAGGCGACGCTGACCGTGAGCCGGGTGACCGGTCCCGCACACGCTGCCCATGTTGCGAACCAGGAGACCTCTGGACTGGCCGCCACGATCGTCACCCACGATGAGGCCGCCGCGAATGAGTTCCTGGACGGCTACACCGGCACCGGGGCGTTCTGGAACGCCAGCACCCGGCTGCTCGACGGGTTCAAGCTACGGCGGGTCCCGGAGACCGGAATCAACGTCGATCGGGTGCCCGGGCCGCGCGGGCCGGTCACCTTCGCCGACCTGTACCTGCGGCAGTTCGTGATCATCCCGGCGCACTGGTCTTGCGGATAAGCCCGAGGTAACCGGCGATTGCCAGCGTCGCCAGTGTCCACACCAGGGCCTGGAGTACCCAGGCGGATGCGGTGAACGCTTCGCCGGCTGGACTGGATGTGTCGAAATCGCAGCGGTTGCCGATGCGTGCCGGGGTCAGTGGCACGCTGCGGTCGATGCCGACTCCGATCTGCTCGACCAGGGAACACGGCGACTGGGGGTTGCGAGCTTGGCTGGTGTGCGCGGCGACGAATCGGCCTGGGCCTAGGGAGGTGTGCCCGGCGGCAATACCCAGCCCCGCCGCGACCATGAGCACCAGCACGAGGGCGACGACGGCGCGACCGCTTCGGTAGCCGTACCCGGCGAGGGCGCCCCAGAGCCGGTGCGCGCCTTTGCTCAGCAACCCGTTGACGTCGCCGCGACGATACAGGTCCCGCTGCTGGGCGATGAGGACTTCCCGCGCGGCGGATTCGTGGCCACTGGCTCTCAGCGCGGCGGCAAGCTGATGGTAGGGCTGAGGTCGATAGGCCCGGGTGTGGTGGAGGATCAGGTGCAGCCACTCCTGCCAGTGGACCGCGTGAAGTGAGGTATAGGTAAGGCCGGATAGCGTGATTTGATGCGCTGGCACGACGCAACTCGACGTCTTGGCGGCACCGTCTGGGCAGATTACCTGTGAGGGTAGGAACAGGTGCTTGGCTGCCGCGTCCTCCAGGTCAAGGACGGGGCCGGCCGGGTTGGTCAGTATCGCGTGGCTGAGGTTGAGTTGGCCGCTGATGTGGGCGTCGGCGAGTCGTACTGCGCCGTCTGGGCTGTGTCCGGTGGCGGTCAGTCCCTCGGCGAACATGTCGCTGTCGACCTGCAGGTGGTCGCCGATGAGGGCCCGGCCGGCTTGGTTGGTCAGTTTCGCGTGGCTGAGGTTGAGTTGGCCGCTGATGTGGGCGTCGGCGAGTCGTACTGCGCCGTCTGGGCTGTGTCCGGTGGCGGTGAAGCCCTCGGCGAACATGTCGCTGTCCACCCGGAGGTGATCGGCGAGGAGAGCGGCTCCGGCGGGGTTGGTCAGTGCCGCGCGGTCGAGGTTGAGCTGCCCGGTGATGTGGGCGTCCGGCAGCCGGACAGCGCCGTCTTCGCCGTGTCCAGTGGCGGTGAACCCGTCGAGGAACACGCCGCCGTCTACTTCGAGGTGGTCGCCGATGAGGGCTGGGCCGGCTGGGTTGACCAGGGTCGCGCCATCTAAGTTGAGCTGGCCGCTGATGTGGCCACCCGGCAGCCGCACCGCGCCCCGGGCATAGTGGCCGGTGGCGGTGAAGCCCTCGGCGAGTACCAGGCCGCCGTCGACCCGAAGCCCGTCGGCGATCAGGGCAGGCCCGGCATGGTTGGTCAGCTCGGCTCCATTGAGGTTCAGCTGTCCGGTGATGTGGGCCCCGGGCAGCCGGACCGCCCCGAGCTCGCCGTGTCCGGTGGCGATGAAACCCCCGCCGAAGAGGTCGCCGTCGACGTGCAGCCCGTCACCGATGAGGGCTGGGCCGGTCTCGTTGGTCAGCAGTGCGCCGTTGAAGTTGAGCTGACCGTTGACGTGGGCACCGAGCAGCCGCACGGCACCGTAGTCGCCTTGTCCGGTGGCCATGAACCCGTCGCCGAGCAGCGCATCGCCATCGACCTGGAGGCCGTCGCAGTCCAGACTGCACAGATGCGAGCCGGCCATGGTCAACCAGGGCAAGCGGGCACTGACCAGCAGCACTGGGCGCTCGAAGAAGCAGTCTCGCAGCTCAATGCCCACCGCGGCCGGAACATGAGTGAGATCGAGCGTTCCGGTAATCCGAGCCCCGTGGACCCGCACACCCAGCGGATCAAGGCGCTCACTACTACGGCCCAGCACCAGCTCCCGGAGCAGCTCGGCGCGGATGGTGTACCGGGGGTTGTCCGTTGCTGCCAGCTGTTCAGCGGTCAGCTTGCTGCACTCGACCACGCGACCGGATGTCAACGAATCGATGAGCGAGCGTTCTCTCGATGAAACCTCGCTGAGACTCCTGCTCACCAAAGACTGTCCCACCGTCAGTTGCTCCCGAAGTTCGCCGCCTGCCGAGGATTCAGCTTATCGCCGCCGGAGCCCACCCGAACGGCTCGCCTAAGCTGCGGCCATGTCCGGCCGTCGCCTGGGAGTCATGGGCGGGACCTTCGATCCGATCCACCATGGTCACCTCGTGGCCGCGAGCGAGGTGCAGGCCCGGTTCGAGTTGGACGAGGTGGTGTTCGTACCCACCGGGATCCCATGGCAGAAGGTTGATCGTGAGGTCAGCCCAGCCGAAGACCGCTACCTCATGACGGTCATCGCCACCGCGTCCAACCCGCGGTTTTCCACCAGCCGGGTCGATATCGACCGCCGCGCTCCCACGCTGACCGTCGACACCCTCACGGACCTGCGCAGCCAGTTTCCCGATCAGGAGATGTTCTTCATCACCGGCGCCGACGCGTTGGCGCAGATACTGTCCTGGAAACGGGTCGACGAGCTGTTCGACCTGGCTCACCTGGTGGGGGTGACCCGCCCTGGATTCCACCTCGACGGCAAGCACCTGCCTGATCGGGCGGTGAGCCTGGTCGAAGTGCCCGCCATGGCGATTTCCTCCACGGACTGCCGGCTGCGCATCGGGCGCGGCCAGCCGGTTTGGTACCTGGTGCCCGACGGGGTGGTCCAGTACATCAGCAAGCGGAATCTGTATCGCGGCACACGTCCTTGACCAGCGTTAACAGCGTTGCCGGCTGCCCCGGTACAACCGAGCCTAAGAGGGCTTAGCGAGCCATATTGTACAGCTGCTCAAGGAGCTCAAGATAGGTGGAGAGCGACGGAGCCGGTGAAATGAACTGGGGATCGATGAGCAGCTCGTGAGCGCCAAGATCCTGGGTCGCTAGCATATCCTCTCGAATCTGGTCAGCGAGCCGGAGAAGATGGGACGGCTGGGAGGGAGATACCCAGACGCATGGCGAACTCCTCAGTGATCAGGTATGCAAATAGTAATCGCCGGTGGTGGCTGACGCTGCGTACGACAGGATATGACCCTGCTCGCTCAACCCGTCGCGACCAACGATGCGGTGTATCCTCGATTTTCCCGCGGAGGTGTGCGGTTCTCCGGGGCGCGGGCCAGCTTATGGGCGATCCGGCGAAGCCGCCAGCGGGAGTGTTCGGCGACCGTGTACACCCACCACGCCGCAACTCGATTATCAGCGATAACACCATTCAACGCGGTGAACTAACAGACCCAATCCGGGTTCGGGACGAAGAGGACTCCGGACGGCAGACACCTGTTATGCAGCGTCACATCGTTCTTTGCTCGCGCGGGCCGGCCCGCGCGAGCTTGCGTGGTGGCCACAGGCGCCGGCCATCAGCCGCGCGTTGGGCTTGCGTCCCCTGCTCCGGCGCTGGCGACCAGACTGCCAGCACCGGCCACTTCCACCCCAGCCTCAGGCAGGGGAGCCGAACTCCGGAGCGTCGACCATGCGGACGGCGCGGTGCACCGTATCGGCGAATGCCTTAGGTGCCTCGATGTGCATCAGATGCCCGACGCCGGCAAGGTGCTCTGTGCGGATGCTGGGTGCAACCGCGACCACACGCGTATGCAGCCGCCCGAACCACGACATGCCCTCCGCGCCGAGTAGCCAGGTCACCGGCATCGGCAGTGCAGCGATCTTCCGCACGGCATGTGCTCAACCAGCACACCGAACGGATACGGGTCAAGCTCTGCCAGCACCACGCGGCTGTGCGCGAGCAGCCGCTCCCGCTCGGGAGCCGGGGCGGCGGCGAACCCGTTGCTACCGTCACGCCGGCCGGTGAGCCAGCGGTAGACGGTGGCCGCCCCCTCCTCTGGCCGGCCGCGCAGCTGCGCGAACTTCGCTGTCGCGATCACCGTCAGCAGCGACGTGGTCGACCGCCGAAACCCATGGAACGGGGCCTCGGCGATGACCAGCGACCGGAAGAGCTCCGGCCGCTCGGTCGCCAGTGCGAGCGCAGTGTTGCCGCCGGAGCTCCAGCCCAGCACGTGTGCCGGGGCGCCGACGTGTTCGAGAACGACTGCGAGGTCGGCAATATGTGTGCGGTAGTCACGCATCCCGCTTCGTCGTAGATCAATTCGGCCCCACCTACGGCGACTCGTCCCTGGTTCATCCGTCGCTCCACATGGCAGTTATGCGACCTTCACAAGGACGCCGCTGTGCACCGGCCTGCCCGGGGCAGCAGTCCCAAGGTTCTAGAGCTCTAGACTAAATTAAGAACAGGTGCCTCCGGCGGGCCTTCGCTCCGGGATGGTCCGCGGGCCTCCAACCGCTGGACACGGTGCTGTCCGACGCCGCAGACGCCGCGGCGCTGGCCGCGCCGGGGAACCCACGGACGCGGTTGTGTGGGAGGAGCTCATCGCCCGAACCGGTGACGATTCGCGGCTCACCTTCACTTACTTGGCGTTCCTCACCTTGGTCTGCCTGATCGCGGTGGTCGGAGTGGTCACAGATTCCCCGATAACAGTGGTCGGCGCGATGGTCGTCGGTCCGGAATTCGCGCCGCTGGCGGCGCTGGCGGTCGGGCTGGTGCTGCGACGCGGGGATCTACTCCGCAGGGCGGCGCTGGCGTTGGGGGTCGGTTTTCCGATGGCAATGCTGATCGCCGCAGCCGGCGTACTGCTCAGCGAGTGGACCGGGCTGATCGACGTGGGAGTCGTCGGTTCACTCAAGCAGGTGGACTTCATCTACCAGGTCGGGCCCTTCTCCCTGATCCTGGCAATGCTCGCCAGCGCGGCCGGGATGCTCAGTCTCACGTCGGCGAAGTCGGCGGCGCTGATCGGGGTGTTCATCTCGGTCACGACGGTGCCGGCGGCGGCGTTCGCCGCGCTCGCGGTCACCACCGGCGCCTGGCGCACAGCCTTGGAGTCGACCGTGCAGCTCCTGGTGAATCTGGTCGGCATCGCGTTCGCCGGGGTGTTGGTGCTGCTGCGCACCCGCCGTGAAGACCGCAACGTCGGTCGTCCGCGGGCCGAGGGCTGACCCACGCTGTTCGCGAAGCTGTCGACGACATGTCACCAGTTGCTCACCGGCGGTGAGCCTCACTACGTGACCATCGCCTGGTGGCCGTGGAAATGCTTCCCACCGTCCCCGCTTGTTCCGTTCCTACTGGCCGTCGCGTCGCGAGCCTGGCCGTACTCGGTGATTCCACCGCGGTAGGTGTCGGCGACCCACTGCCCGCTGGTGGCTGGCGTGGCTTCGGCCCCCTGCTGGCGGCGGCCCTTGGTGGACCAGACGAGGTCCACTACACGAACCTGTCCGTCATCGGTGCACGGATGGCTGACTTACGGCGCCGCCAGCTTCCCGGAGCGATGGCGCTGCAGCCCGATGTCGCGGTGATCGTGGCCGGGATGAACGACACGCTGCGCTCGGACTTCGATCCGGTTGCACTGCGCGATGACCTCGATATCACGGTCACAGCACTGCAGGCCGGTGGTGCCGAGGTGCTGATCACCCGCTTCCACGATCATGGACGAGTATTTCGGTTGCCCGGACCGCTGCGCCGTGCGCTGCGCTACCGGGTCGAGCAGCTCAACGATGCCATCGACGACGTGGTTGCCCTGCGCGGTGCGCTCTGCCTGGATCTGGATCTGATACCCGGCGCCTACGATCCTGCCGCGTGGAGCGTGGACCGCTTGCATCCCTCCGAGCGCGGGCACCGGATGCTGGCCGCCGGGTTGGTCGCCCTGCTCGCCGGTGCCAACGTCGCGGTCCCGCATCCGGTCGAACTGACCTGTTCGGGGGGCCGGCAGCCGACTACTGCCCACCACGTCGCCTGGCTGGTCTGCCAGGGAGTGCCGTGGTTGGGCCAACGCGGCCGGGACCTGCTGCCGCATGCCGCCGCGGTGGTGCTGCGGGATCTGCTTGGTCGGCCTCCGGCGGTACCGTCGCAGTGTGCCAGGTAACGGTGCCCCAAACAACGTCCCAGAAAACGTCCCAGATAACGAGGCCTTGTTCGACGAGGGGCTGTTCGCCGGGCAGGCGCAGGACCGCGCCGAGCAGCGGCTGTCCGCATCGGCGCCGCTAGCGGTACGGATGCGCCCGGCCACGCTGGCCGAGGTCGTCGGGCAGGATCATCTGCTGGCGCCCGGCAGCCCGCTGCGCAGGTTGGTCGAGGGTGGCTCGGCGGCGTCGGTAATCCTCTACGGCCCACCGGGAACCGGAAAGACGACGCTGGCCAGGTTGGTCTCGCAGGCGACCGGGCGACGCTTCGAGGCGATGTCGGCGCTGTCGGCCGGGGTCAAGGAAGTCCGCGCCGTGATCGACGCCGCCCGCCGCCGGTTGGGACGCGAGGGCGGGGACGCCACTGTGTTGTTCATCGACGAGGTGCACCGCTTCTCCCGTACCCAGCAGGACGCGCTGCTCGGTGCGGTCGAGGACCGGGTCATCCTGCTCGTCGCCGCGACCACCGAGAACCCGTTCTTCTCGGTGGTGTCGCCGCTGCTGTCCCGCTCACTGGTACTGCAGCTGCACCCGCTGTCCGACGACGACGTGCAGGCCTTGATTCAGCGTGCCCTGACCGATCCGCGCGGGCTGGGCGGGTCGATCACCCTCGCGCCCGAGGCCGGGGAACATCTGGTGCGCCTCGCCGCCGGGGATGCCCGGCGGGCGCTGACCGCATTGGAGACCGCCGCCGAAGCGGCGACCTCGGCCGGCGGCTCCGAGGTGGAGCTGGCCTGCGTCGAGTCCGTGGTGGACCGGGCAGCGGTGCGCTATGACCGCGCCGGGGACCAGCACTACGACGTGATCAGCGCGTTCATCAAGGCGATCCGAGGGTCCGATGTGGATGCGGCGCTGCACTACCTGGCGCGGATGGTGGAGGCAGGAGAGGATCCCTGGTTCATCGCCCGGCGCCTGGTGGTGCACGCCAGCGAGGACATCGGGATGGCTGACCCGACTGCCCTGCAGACCGCGGTGGCTGCCGCCCACGCGGTGCAGTTCATCGGCATGCCGGAGGGCAGGCTTGCGCTTGCCCAGGCCACCGTGCACCTGGCCACCGCACCGAAATCCAACGCGGTGATCACCGCGATCGACGCTGCCCTGGCCGACGTCCGGGCCGGTGCCACCGGAGCCGTCCCCGCTCACCTGCGCGACGGGCACTACTCGGGCTCGGCCCGGCTCGGTCATGCGCAGGGCTACCGCTACCCCCACGACGCACCCGACGGCGTGCTGGCCCAGCAGTATCCCCCGGACTCCCTGGTCGGCCGCGACTACTACCAACCCAGCGGCCACGGCGCCGAACGCACCCTCTCCGAGCGGATGAGCCGGCTCCGCCGGATCATCCGCGAACACTGATCTCCGTGTTGGCGAACGGGTTACCGGTTGACGAGCGGGTTCGGAATGTCCAGATAGACGGATTGGGCGTCGAGGGGGGCTTGGACCTCGTCGATGCCGTGTAGCCGGGTGAACAAGTTGCCCTTGCACGGCAAGGTGGCTGCGGTCAACCATCGGCGGGCCAACCGGTCCCCATCCGGCCCGGCCGCCGCGAGTCCGGGTAGCGCCGCACGCAACCGGCCGGCCAGGGCGTCCAACAGCTCGGGCTCGGCGGCCAAACCGTCCACCGCGAGACAGCCGACCACGCCCATGGCCTGGTTGCGCAGCAGGTAGTAGGACATCCGGTCCTCGACGATCCGGTCCTCGACCACCATCAACGCCGAAACCGTGGTTCCGCGCGCCCGCAGCAGCTCCGGTAGTCGTGACGCAGCCAGGTAGTAGCCCTCGTTGTCCCGGAACGCCCCGCCAACCACCTGCCCGTCCTGGGCGATGCGTACCAGCGTGTTCTGCTGGTGAGCTTCCAGGCCGATCCCGGTGGCTGCGTAGAGGTGCAGCATCGGAACCAGCACGAGATCGGTGTAGGCGGCGACCCAGGCCGCCGGGTCCAGGCCGCCGATGGTCACCAGTTCGCCCAGCCGGGACAAGTCGCGTTGCGGCCGGGGAGCAACCAGACCCACCAGAGTGCGCAGCTCTGAGATCTGCTCGGGAACCTCGCGGACTACGACGTCCAGGCCGTTGAGCTTCGGGCCGCCGAGTCGTTGCGGCTCGTCCACGGCGAGCCAACCAGGGTCACGCACGATCGAGAACGACGGGTGCGCGGCAGTGCAGGACGCCAGATAGCCCAGATCCAGCAGGCGGTGCATCTCGACACCGCGACGCAGCTCGTTGCGGGTCAACTCGCGCCGGGAGTTGGTGATCCGCAGCCCCAGAGACAGCTTGAGCATCACCTTCGTACCTGGCCGGTAGACCGTCCGCACCGAGGATGTGGGATGCCACGGCGCCCCGCGTTCTCCGAGCGGTTGCAGCAGGCCGGCCTCGACCAGGGCAGCGACCCGGGGACGATGCAGAACGTCCCGGGCCTGCCACGGATGGGCGGGCACCAGAACCCGCCCACGGTCGTCGGCGAACTCGGCGAGGTCGGCGAACAGCGCAGCCGTGTCCCGGCCACGCAGCGCGGGACAGTCCGGCACCGCGTCCTGCGACACCACCGCCGGATCGGCGGCGAACCAGTGCAGCCGGAACGAGCCGCGCAGCTCCGGCGACCAGGCAGCGGCTTCTGCGGGCGTGATCCCGTCGCGGTTCTTGGGCGCCGGGTGGTGCAGGTGGCCTAGCAGCAGCGCCTGTTCGGCGTCTAAGAATGCGTCGCCGCAGGGATGGTCCGATGGGTGCGCGCCGGCCCCGGGGCCGGCCAGGAATGCGGCCACCCGGCGTACCGAGTCGGCGGTCCGCTCGACCAGGTCAGCCAGCTCACCGGGCGGGATGCCGCCGGGCAGCACCCCGCCACGCGCGATGGCCTCGGTGGCGACCAGCGCGACGGCGAGCACCGGGTCCGCCGGACCAGCGTCGGCACCGTCGGTGCGCTGCAGCCGGACCGGGCCGAATCGGTGCCATCCGGTGATCGACGCGTAGCGCACGTCGGTGACCAGGGTCAGCCCGGTGGCCGGCAGCGCGACCTGCAGTGGACCCGGCTGCACCGGCATACCGGTCTCCCGGGTCCAGCAGCGCAGCAGCGCCTCCAGATGGGCGTGTTCGGCGACAGCCCGAGCCGAGCCGACCCGCAGCGGGTCAGCGCCCTGGGCGCGATCGTTGGTCACCGTCATGACTGCTCCTCGTCGCGGCCCGCGGCGAGCACCGCGTCGAGCAGCGTGTCGATGTCGTGCTGGTGGGCCGTCGGGTTGAGCAGGGTGAGCTTGAGGCATACCGACGCCGGTGCGGTCGGTCCGTCCAGCCGCACCTCAGTGCGGCCGACCAAGGCGCGCCCGCTGCGCAACAGCCGCCTGCGCAACGCGGAATTGAGCGCGCTGTCACCACCGGCGCGCGATCCGCGGTAGCGGAACACCACCGTGCTGAGCTGCGCGGGAGATACCAGCTCCAGCGCGGGCTCAGCGTCGATCCGCCGCTGCGCGTAGCGGGCGAGGTCGTGGCAGACGTCGACCATCCCGCCCAGCCCGACCCGACCGTGGGCCAGAATCGTAGCGGCGATCTTGACCGTGTCCGCCCGGCGGGTCGTCTGCAGGCTGCGCCCCAGCAACCCGTCGTAGCCGGCCAGCGCGTCGTCGACCGGGTTGAGGTAGGCGACCTGGCGGTTCAGCGGGCTGAATCGGGCTGCGTCGCGCAGCAGCACCGCGCTGGCGCAGGCAGGCTGCCAACCGATCTTGTGCAGATCCAGGGTGAGCGAGTCGGCGGCGTCCAGGCCGGCCAGCAGCGGGGCCATCCGATCGGAGAACAGCGCACCGAACCCGTATGCCGCGTCGACGTGCAGCCACACCCGATGCTCAGCGGCCAATGCGGCGATCTGGGGTAGCGGGTCGATGGAACCGAAGTCCGTGGTGCCCGCGGTGGCCACCACCGCCACGGGCGTGACGGCAGAACCCAGCTGCGTGAGCTGCGCCAGCTCGGCGGCCAAGGCGTCCGGCCGCATTCGGTAGCGGTGGTCGACTGCCACCTGATGCACCGCGGTTTCGCCCAGGCCTAGCGCGGCGCAGGCCCGCTGCACCGAGAAGTGTGCCACCTCGCTCGCCAACACCACTGGTCGTGGCAGTCCGGCGACGCCGTCACGGCGGGTGTCCACCCCGCGCAGACCTGCGGTGTGCTCCCTCGCCAGCAGCAGTGCCAGCAGGTTGGACATCGACCCGCCAGGGGTGAACACCCCGCCGGCGTCGGGCCCCCAACCCGCCATCCGGGCGAGCGACTCAACCACCCAGCCCTCGACGGCGAGTGTCGCGGGCCCGGAATCGTAAGTGTCCAGAGAGGCGTTGCCGGCGGTGGCCAGGGCGTCCGCGGCCACCGCGACGGCCAATGGCGGCGGTTGCAGATGTGCTGCGGCGTGCGGGTGGGACAGGTCCAGCCCGTGCCTGGTCAGCACCGTAGCCAGACGGTGTAGCGCAGCGTCGGGACCGGAGCCGTACTCCGGCACTGCGGCCGGCCCGAGCAGGTCTCGGGCAGCGGCGAGAACCTCATGCGGCGCGCCGGGCGGTAGCGGACCGGTCGTGCGTGTCTCGGCGAGTGCGTCACGCACGGTGCGGGCCATCAGGGTGATGAGCTCGTTGAGGCCCTCCCTGCTGCCGGCCAACGCGCTGGGTGGGAAAGCGGGTATGGCGCTGCCGTCGCCGGCTGCGGTCGCGGGTTGGTAGGGGGCCGTGGCGGCCGGGATCACGGATCCTCCGAGGCGGTCAGTCATCGTTCAGCGTTTAGGAGAGGCTAACCACAACACTGTGGTGGGCCATCCGGGGTACTTGGATCTCGGCCCTACGCGGTAGCCTGTGCGCCCATCACCGCCGCGGCGAGCAGATCGCCGCGGTCGGTCGACCGCGATCGGCAGGGGAGGGCATGTGTCGGCAGGTCAGATCGCCGCGCTTGTTGCCGCTGGGGCGTTCGTGGTGCTGGTTGGTCTGCTAGCCGTGCCACTGATCAAGTTGGGGCGCACCTTGGACGAGGCGACGCTGGCGATCCGCAAGGCCAGCGAGGACGCCGACCCCTTGTTCAGCGGCGCGAATACGACCGTCACACAAGTGAACGCCCAGTTGGAACGGCTGGATGGGATCACCGCGAACGCCCAGGCCGTGACCGGCAACGTATCGGCGCTGACATCCCTGTTCACCGCGACGCTGGGCGGCCCGTTGGTGCGGGTGGCGGCGTTATCATATGGCGTGAGCAAAGCGATGCGGAGTCGTCGCAAGAGCAGCAAGGACGTTGCATCCGGGCGCCGGCCGCAGGGGCGACGACGGAATGGGGGCAAGCGGTGAAGGGGATGCTCTGGTTCGGTCTCGGCATTGCCGCCGGCGTCGCGGCCAGCCGCAAGGCTCGTGTCGCCGCCCACCGGATCACTCCCGCGGGCGCGGCCGAGAATGTCGGCGACGGGATTCGAGAACTGGCCGCAGCGGTCGGCTCCTTCGGTGCTGACGTGCGAGCCGGGATGGTCCAGCGGGAGGCCGAGCTGCATTCCACCGTCGCCCAGCGCATCGGTATGGATCTCGGGCCGAGGCAGGCCGGCGCCCGAGCGTCAACCGCCGCACGGTCCTAGTCTCGACGCAGCCGTGGGATTGCGCGTAGGTTGCTAGCGGTTTTCTCTGCACTACCAGGCCGCAGTACTATTTGGCGCCGTCACGCTGCGGTGGTATTCGGCGTCGCGCGGCAGCCCGTACCCGTCCCGCTTGTCAAGGAAGGCCCGTGCAGACCCACGAGATCCGTCAGCGGTTCCTGGACCGTTTTGAACGCTCCGGGCATACGGTGGTGCCCAGCGCTTCGCTACTGGTCGACGACCCGAATCTGCTGTTCGTCAACGCAGGCATGGTGCCCTTCAAGCCGTACTTCCTCGGCCAGGCGACACCGCCCTACATGCGGGCGACTTCAGTCCAGAAGTGTGTCCGGACCCCGGATATCGATGAGGTCGGAAAGACCACCAGGCACAACACCTTCTTCCAGATGGCAGGCAACTTCTCTTTCGGTGACTACTTCAAACAGGGAGCCATCGAGCACGCCTGGCAGCTGGTGACCGGCTCCCAGGATGCGGGCGGGTACGGCTTCGATCCAGACCGCATCTGGGTCACCGTGTACACCGGCGACGACGAAGCTGAGCAGTTGTGGCGCACGATCGCCGGCATGCCCGCCGAGCGCATCCAGCGCCGGGGTATGGACGACAACTTCTGGTCCATGGGCGTCCCGGGACCGTGCGGTCCAAGCTCCGAGATTTACTTCGACCGTGGCCCGGATTTCGGTCGGCCCGGTGGTCCGGTCGTCGACGAGGACCGTTTCCTGGAGATCTGGAATCTCGTCTTCATGCAGAACGAGCGCGGTGATTCCACCGGGCCGGGCAAGAGTGATTTTCCGATTCTCGGGCCGCTGCCCGCAAAGAACATCGACACCGGGATGGGTATCGAGCGGGTGGCGTTGCTGTTGCAGGGCGTACCCAACGTCTACGAGACCGACCTGCTACGACCGGTGATCACGCTGGCCGAGCAGCTCTCCGGTCGGCGCTATGGGGCGGACCCGGCAGACGACGTACGCTTTCGGGTGATCGCCGACCACGCTCGCACCGGAGTCATGCTCATCGGGGACGGTGTGACCCCCGGCAATGAGGCCCGAGGCTATGTATTGCGCCGGTTGCTACGCCGCACGGTGCGCTCCGCGCGGCTGCTCGGCGTCACCGAGCCGGTGCTCGGCGACATCACTGCAGTGGTGCGCGACACGATGGGTCCGACGTATCCCGAGATCGACACGGACTACCACCGGATCGAGGCGGTCGCCCGCGCCGAGGAGGAGGCGTTCCTGGCGACGCTGTCCGCCGGGTCGCGAATCTTCGATCTTGCGGTGACGCAGACCCGCCGAGCCGGTGGCTCGCAGCTCTCCGGGGACCAGGTGTTCCAGTTGCACGACACCTACGGTTTCCCGATCGACCTCACCCTCGAGATGGCGGCCGAGGCCGGCCTACGTGTCGATGAGAACGGCTTCCGCACGCTGATGGCGCAGCAGCGGAGCCGGGCCAAGGCCGATGCCGTGGCCCGCCGCTCCGGGCACGGGGACCTCAGCGAGTACCGGACGGTGCTCGACTCGCACGGACGCACGGACTTCCTGGGTTACACCGATCTGTCCATCGAGGCCAGGGTGGTCGGTCTTCTCGTCGACGGCACAGGGGTCCCCTCCGCCGGTACCGGCAGCGGGGTGGAGGTGATGCTCGACCGCACCCCGTTCTACGCCGAGGGTGGCGGTCAGCAGTCCGACTCCGGCACTCTGGTCGGCGACGGGTTCACCGTCGAGGTGGCCGACGTGCAGTCCCCGGTGGACGGCTTGTCGGTACACCGGGGCACGGTCGTCTCCGGCGAGGTTGTGATCGACGCCCCGATTCTCGCGCAGGTGGACGTCACCCGCAGACGAGCGGTCGCTCGGGCGCATTCCGCGACGCACCTGGTGCACTCCGGGATTCGTCGGGCGTTGGGCAGCAGCGCCGCGCAAGCCGGCTCACTCAACGCGCCGGGGCGGTTACGGTTCGACTTCACCTCGCCAGGCGGTGCGGTGCCGCCCAGCGTGCTGACCGACGTCGAGGACGAGATCAACGAGGTACTGTTGCGTTCGCTGCCGGTCACGGCCGAGGTGCTGCCCATCCAGGAAGCCCGCCGCGACGGCGCGATTGCGATGTTCGGCGAGAAGTACGGTGACGCGGTGCGGGTTGTCACCATCGGTGACTACTCTAAGGAGCTCTGCGGTGGGACTCACGTGCCGAACTCCGCCGACATCGGCCTGATCAAACTGCTGTCCGAGGCCTCTATCGGCTCTGGAGTACGCCGGGTGGAGGCCTTGGTCGGCCTCGATGCCTTCCGTTTCCTGGCCCGCGAGCACGTGCTGCTGACGCAGCTCGCCGAGCAATTCAAGGCCCGGCCCGAGGAATTACCCGAGCGAATCGGCGCGGTGACCGAGCGCCTACGTGCGGCCGAGCGCGAGCTTGAGCGGCTACGCGCCGCCGCGGTATTGTCCTCGGCGAGCACTCTGGCCGAGGGCGCCGAGCAAATTGGCGCCACCGCTTTGGTGGCCACCGAAACGAGCGAAGGGATCAGCGGCGCAGACCTGCGCGCGCTGGCCACCGAGGTTCGAGGCCGGCTCGGCGAACGACCCGGGGTGGTAGCGCTGTTCAGCGTCGATCATCTGACAAGCAAGGTCTCCTTCGTGGTGGCCACCACCGCCGCCGCCCGCCAGCAAGGGTTGGCCGCGGGCGCGCTGGTGCCGGTGTTCGGGCCTGCGGTGGGTGGTCGCGGCGGCGGCAAGCCGGACCTGGCACAGGGCGGCGGTACTGAACCTGGTGGGATCCGAGCTGCGGTGTCTGCCCTGCGCACCGAGCTCGCGGGACGCAACGGTGCGTGATGGAGTCTGAGCCCGGACCTGGTCGACGCCTCGGCGTGGACTTCGGCGAGGTGCGCGTCGGGGTGGCGCTGTCCGATCCGTCCGGGATCCTCGCGACCCCCCTGATCACCCTGCGACGGGACCGGTCGCAAGGCACGGACCTCGATGCGTTGGTGGCGTTGGTGGTCGAGCACGAGGTGGTCGAGGTGGTGGTCGGGCTGCCGCGCACCCTGGCCGGGCGGCATGGTCCAGCGGCGCAGGCGGCAACGGGGTACGCCCGTGCCCTGGCCGGCCGGCTAGGGGACGGGGTGCCAGTCCGGCTGACCGACGAGCGTCTGACCACCGTTTCGGCCGCTCGGGTGCTAGCCGATCGGGGCGTTCGGGGCCGCAAGCAGCGAGCGGTGGTCGATCAGGCCGCGGCCGTGGAGATCCTGCAAAGTTGGCTCGACGCACGGCGGCCCGCGTGATTACCGCCGACCCGCATCGTCGTGCGGAGGCAGCGCTATGACCGACGACCTCGGGCTGTTCCGGGACACCACTGACCGAGCTGAGCAGCGCCGCCCACCACAACGGACCGATGGCCGTCGGGCACGGCGCCAGATCCGGGAGCGACGCCGACGACGTGTCGTGCTGTGCACGGTCGTGGCTGTGCTCGTGCTAACGATCGGCGGCGTGCTGTTCGGGGTGCGCGAGCTACGGGCATGGCGCGCCATACCCGACTTCGCCGGAGCCGGAGGTCCCGAGGCCGTCGTGGAGGTCGAGGATGGCCAGAGCCTGACCGCCATCGGAGCCACCCTGGTCCGACGCCACGTGGTCGCCAGCGTCCGCGCCTTCACCATCGCGGCTGATGCCGATGCCCGGGCCAAAGCCGTGCAACCGGGCTTCTACCAGTTGCGCGAGCGAATGTCCGGCTCAGCCGCGGTGGCGAGACTGCAAGAGCCGGCCGCTCGAGTGGGGCACCTGGAGATTCGCGGCGGTGAGCAACTCGACAACGTCGAGCTGCCCACCGGGACGACCGTGCCGGGGCTACTCACCGAGATTTCCAGAGCCAGCTGCGCGATGATCGCGGGAGTGGGCACGTGTGTCGGTCCTGAGGACCTGCGCGCGGCGATGGGTCAGACTGATCTCAAGGCGCTCGGGGTACCGAGCTGGGCCCTGGATCCGCTGTCGCGTGTTGAACCTCGCCGGCGCCTGGAAGGTCTGCTGGTCCCCGGAAACTACGATGTGCGCCCTGGCAGCTCCGCGGTGGAGTTATTGGGGCAGGTGATCAGCACTTCCGGGGCTCGGTTGCTGGCAGGTGGCTTCCCAGCGTCGGCCGTGGCTACCGGTCGCAGCGCTTACGAGGTGCTGGTGATCGCTTCGGTGATCGAGCGGGAGGCGATCGCTCCGGACTTCGGCCGGGTGTCCCGGGTCATCTACAACCGGCTTGCTGCCGGCATGCCACTGCAGATGGACTCCACCATCAACTATCCGCTGGACCGTCAGGAGGCGGGTACCTCGGATGCCGACCGTGCCCGGCCGGGGGCGTACAACACCTACATCAACGTCGGGCTGCCGACATCGCCGATCGGCTCGCCGAGCGAGGCCGCCATCGCCGCCGCGCTGAACCCCGAGCCAGGACCCTGGCGCTACTTCGTGAAGTGTCAGAAGGACGGCGCTTCGTGCTTCTCGGTGACGAGAGAGGAGCACGACGCGGCAGTACGCGACGCGGCTGCCCGCGGGGTGTTCTAGCCGCTCGCTGGAGTCCGCTGAGATTGTTGTCCCCACCTACTTGGTTATCCACAGCCCGGGGTCCGCACCTGCCTACCGCCGCTGCGGACCCGGCACGCTGCCGGGCGTGAGCGGTGTGTGGATTGCTGCGGCGGGAGCCGTTGCTGGTGCTGGCGGGGCGATGGTGCTGCGCAGGCTTCCCCGGGGCGTCCCGGTGCCAGTGCCGATCTGCGCACTGGCGGTGGCCGCGCTGTGGGTAGCGGTCGGCGAACGGGCGAGCGAGGGCCTGCCGGTGTGGTGGTGGCCGATACCACTGGTTCTCGGCTGGGCTGGCGTCTTGTTGGCAGGCGCCGACCTGGTCGCGCGACGCCTGCCCGACGCGCTGACGCTGCCGGCATATCCGGTATTCGCCGTCCTGCTGGGCGCCGCCGCGGTCGGCGCCGGGAACGTTGAGCCACTGATTCGCGCCGCCGCCGGCGCGCTGCTGTGGGCTGGCGGCTATGCCGCGGTGCGTCTTGTGGCACCGAGTGCCATGGGTGGGGGAGACGTCAAACTCGCCGGCAGCCTGGGGGCACTCGCAGCCGCGACATCATGGCCAGGGCTGCTGCTGGCGGTACTGGCGGCGAACGTCTTCACCGCCGCCGTCGCCGGGCCGGCGCGGCTTCTTGGTTATCGCGATGTGCCCCATGGGCCGGCGATGCTCGCCGCGGCATGGCTGGTGGCGCTACACCCACCTGTGTAACCGGTCGTGTGAGTCTTCACGAGTTGTCTAACACTTCGTGATTATCTCGTCACCCGAAAAGGTGACACGTAACCGTGTCGACCCTGGTCGGCAACGTGCCTGTCACAAACTGTTCTTACCGTGCACCGCAGGAACTCGTGGTTAAACCACCGTTTGCTGTGCCGATCCCGGCGCGAGAGGAGTCGCAATGAGGATATTACCTACGAGGGGGCGCCCGGTGCGTGCGGCCGCCGTCCTCGTGGTCGCGGGGCTCGCGCTGGCCGGCTGTGGCAGCCGGGTCGGCGATTCCGGGGCGAGTGGTTCGCCGGCCACCTCCTGTGTTGACACCTCAGGTAGCACGGTGAAAGTCGGGTTCCTCAACTCGCTGTCGGGCACCATGGCGATCAGTGAGAAAACTGTGCACGACTCGCTGATGTTGGCTGCCGACCAGATCAACGCCAGTGGCGGCGTGCTCGGCAAGAAGCTGCAGGTCGTGACCGAGGACGGTGCGTCCGAACCGACGATCTTCGCCGAGAAGGCGACCAAGCTGATCAGCTCCGACTGCGTGGCAGCGGTCTTCGGTGGCTGGACGTCGTCGTCCCGGAAAGCGATGCTTCCCGTATTCGAGGGCGCCGACTCGCTGCTGTTCTACCCCGTGCAATACGAGGGCCTCGAGGCGTCCCCCAATATCTTCTACACCGGAGCGACTACTAACCAGCAGATCGTGCCCGCGCTGGACTACCTGAAGCAGAAGGGCATCAAGTCGGTGTACCTGGTGGGCTCGGACTATGTCTTTCCGCGCACCGCGAACAAGGAGATCAAGGCGTATGCCAAGGCCAACGGCATAGAGGTCAAGGGCGAAGAATACGCTCCGTTGGGATATACCGACTTCACGACAATCGTCAACAAGGTCAAGTCGGCTGGAGCGGGTGCGGTGTTCAACACGCTCAATGGTGACTCGAACGTCGCATTCTTCAAGGAGTACCGCAACGCCGGTCTGACTGCGGCTGCGATGCCGGTGTTATCGGTGTCGATCGCAGAGGAGGAGATCAACGGTATCGGTCTGGACAACGTGGTGGGCCAGCTCACCGCCTGGAACTATTACCAGACGATCGACTCTCCGAAGAACACGGCCTTCGTGCAGGCGTTCAAGGCGAAGTACGGCCAGAATAGGGTGACTTCCGATCCGATGGAGGCGGCCTACACGTCATTGTTCCTGTGGAAGGCGATCGTGGAGAAGGCGAATTCGTTCAAGACCGACGATATCCGCAAGGCCGCAGGCGGTGTGAGCTACGACGCCCCGGAGGGCACCGTCACAGTCAACGGTGAGAATCACCACATCGCCAAGACGGCGCTGATCGGCAAGGTCGGTTCCGACTCGTTGATCCATACCGACTGGAGTTCCGGAGCCCCGATCGAGCCGGATCCCTTCCTCAAGAACTACGACTGGGCCAAGGGCCTGACCGGCTGAAAGACTGATCGTTTGAGAGGGAGGATGGCGGCATGCAAGCCCTGTTCAGCCAACTGGTGGCCGGCCTCTCGCTGGGTTCGGTTCTGTTGCTCGCCGCCCTCGGGCTCGCGCTGACGTTCGGCCAGATGGGCGTGATCAACATGGCCCACGGCGAGTTCATGATGGCGGGTGCCTATACGGCCTTCGTGATCCAGGGCTTCATTGCCGACGCGGGGACCTCGCTGCTGCTGGCCATCCCGCTCGGTTTCCTCGTGGGTGGTGTCATGGGAGTGATCTTGGAGGCCACCCTGATCCGCCGGATGTACTACCGCCCACTGGACACCCTGCTCGTGACCTGGGGGGTGTCGCTGATCTTGCAGCAGGCTGCCCGTGACATCTTCGGCGCCCCGAACGTCGAGGTCCGCGCTCCTGGATGGTTATCAGGCGGGGTCGACATCGGTGTCACCCAGGTGCCGGCGGCACGGCTGTTCATCCTGGTGTTGGCCCTGGTCGCGGTCGCGGGGCTGTCCTTGTTGCTGAAGACGACTCCGCTGGGCCGCCGGATCCGCGGCGTGGTGCAGAATCGCGACCTGGCCGAGACGGTGGGTGTCTCTACCCGGCGGACGGACCGGCTCACGTTCTTCATCGGCTCCGGCCTGGCTGGGATTGCCGGTGTGGCGCTGACCCTGCTCGGCTCCACCGGCCCGACACTGGGCACCAGCTACATCGTCGACGCGTTCCTGGTCGTGGTGGCCGGCGGCATCGGGCAGATCAAGGGTGCCGTGATCGCGGCATTCGGGTTGGGCCTGCTGCAGGCTACATTCGAGTTCTCCACCACGGCGAGTATTGCGAAGGTCATGGTCTTCGTCGTGGTGGTGGTCTTCTTGCAGATCCGGCCGCAGGGCATTTTCAGCCTTCGGACCAGGAGCCTGGCATGACCGTTACCGCCGCGACACTCGCTGGAAAGCTCAAACAGAACTACGGCACGCTGCTCGGTTTCGTGCTCTGTGCCGTGACGTTGCTGGTGGTGGCCCCGGCGGTGCTGTCGGACTTTCGGCTGTCGCTGCTTGGGCGCTTTGTCTGCTACGGGATTGTGGCGGTCGGGATCGGCCTGGCGTGGGGCCGCGGCGGCATGCTGACGCTGGGGCAAGGCGTGTTCTTCGGCCTGGGCGGCTACGTGATGGCCATTCACCTCAAGCTTGCCGACGCCGGACCGTCCGGGGTCCCCGATTTCATGCTCCTGTACGGGTCAGGGCACCTTCCCCTCTGGTGGGAGCCGTTCCGGTCCCCGGTGGTGACCTTGCTCGGAGTCGTCCTGATCCCGTCGCTGGTGGCTTTCGGACTCGGTGCCGCGATTTTTCGCAGGCGGGTACGTGGCGCGTATTTCGCCATTTTGTCCCAGGCGTTGGCGGCGGCCTTCGCGATTCTGCTGATCGGCCAGCAAACCACCACCGGGGGAACCAACGGACTCAATGGGTTCCGCTCGTTCTTCGGCTTCAATCTGTTCGACCCGGTGAACAAGCGAATGCTGTTCTTCATCGCCGCAGCCACCCTCCTGGTGATGGTGGCTCTCGTCTGGCAGCTGTACCGCTCCCGGTACGGGGAGCTGCTCATCGCAGTCCGGGATCAGGAGGAGCGGGTCCGGTTTCTGGGTTACGACCCAGCCAACATCAAGATTGTGGCGTACGTGCTGGCGGCGGCGATGGCCGGCATCGCGGGCGCGTTATTCGTACCCATCGTGGGAATCATCTCTCCGGCCAGCGTGGGAGTTGTGCCTTCCATCGCGTTTCTGATCGGGGTGGCGATCGGCGGGCGGGCCACGTTGTTCGGCCCGGCGCTCGGGGCTATCTTGGTAGCCTGGGCGCAAAGTGCGCTCTCAGAGAGTTTCCCCTCGTTCTGGAGCTACTTCCAAGGTGCATTGTTCGTCCTGGTAATCGCCTTCCTGCCGGGCGGCCTGTCGTCAGTGAATCTGTTGCGGGGTGCATTGCTGCGAAGACGGCGAGGTGATACCGGAACCGACGGGGCCCAGCGGCCACCGCCGACGGGTCCGTCCGATGCGGCCGGCCCGCGTCCGCCTTCCACACCCGGTCTTTCCGGGGTCAGCGCTGGATCGGAGGCCAGCCGATGAGCATGGACGTCGACTACCTGGAACTGTCGGAGGTGCGAGTGATTTTCGACGGGTTCGTCGCTGTCGACGGTGTCTCGATGACGGTGCTGCAGGGCGACCTGCGGTTCCTGATCGGCCCTAATGGCGCCGGCAAGACCACTCTGGTCGACGCGATCACCGGACTGGCCCCGGCCACCGGCTCGGTTCGTTTCGGCCGGACGGAACTGATCGGCAAGAAAGTGCACCGGATCGCTCGGCTTGGAGTCGGGCGTACCTTCCAGACCGCCAGTGTGTTCGAGGAACTGACCGTGCTTCAGAACCTCGACATCGCGGCGGGGTCGGGCCGCAGTCCGCTGTCGCTGCTGCGCCGCCGCACGTCGGTGCCCCCGGAGGTCGAGGCAGCGATGGACACTGTCGGCCTGACTGGATTGCGGGACCGCCAAGCCGGCGCACTGGCGCACGGTCAGAAGCAGTGGCTGGAGATCGGCATGCTACTCGTGCAGAACGCGCGAGTACTGCTGCTGGACGAGCCGGTAGCGGGGATGAGCGCCGAGGAGCGGGTCCAGACCGGGGAACTGCTGGGCCGGATCGGCTCCGACCGCACCGTCGTGGTAGTCGAGCACGACATGGACTTCATGCGGTCCTTTGCCACCTCAGTCACCGTGTTGCATGCCGGAAAGGTACTGAGTGAGGGCACCGTGGCCCAGGTTCAGGCTGATCCGAGGGTTCAGGAAGTCTATTTGGGCCGGACGGCGGTGGCGTCCTGATGTTGACCATGACGGATATCCACGTCGGCTACGGGCGGAGCACCGTGGTGCACGGCGTGACCATTGAGGTACCGGCCGGTGGGGTCGCCGCGGTGATGGGACACAACGGCGCCGGAAAGACGACCCTGCTGCGCGCCGCGGTCGGGCTGCTGAACCCGAGGTCCGGACGGATCGTCCTCGACGGTGAGGACATCACGCGGATGCGGCCCAACGAGCGGGTCAAGCGCGGCCTGGGCTATGTGCCGCAGGGACAGCAATGCTTTCCACAACTGACCACCCAGGAGAACCTGCAGCTGGTAGCGGACACCCGGCGAGAGGGAAAGAAGCTGATCGCCGAGATGCTGGACCTCTTCCCGGCGCTGGGTGGACTGTTGACACGCCGGGCGGGCTTGCTCTCCGGCGGTCAGCGGCAGCAACTCGCGATCGCCCGGGCCTTGATCACCCAGCCGCGCCTGCTGATCCTGGACGAGCCGACCGAGGGTATCCAGCCGTCCGTGGTGGCCGAGATCGAGCAGACGATCCTGTCATTGACCTCCCGCGGAGGTCTGTCAATCCTGCTGGTCGAACAACACGTGGGCTTCGCCCTCGCCGCGGCGAGCCGCTACTACGTCATGGAAGCGGGCCGGATCACGTCCACCGGCGCAGGAGGCGTAAACGCCCACGCCAATGTCCGAGCCGCCATGGCGATCTAAGCAAGCCAGATCGTAACCGCGGTCTGGATGCAGGCTGCGGTTATTCGGGCCCTTTTTACCGCAGTCTGCATCCAGACCGCGGATCCTGGTGAGAGGGATGGCCTGGGAATGAGCGGGGTGGGTGGGTCGTTGTAGTGGGTGTCCGGGCCGGGTGGACTGTGTCCCCCGGGTCCACATCAAAACTGCCACCGCGGACGATCGTTCGGCTGAAGCCGCGGTGTGCCCCTCGCCGAGAGGCGACCAGCTCGCTCGGCCCGGACCCATTCACCGTCGGTTGACAACGAGGATGGCAAGCCATGAAGGGTGATCGCACCGAGATCGTGATCGACGCCGGGGGCTCGACCCGGATCTATGAGATCGAAGCCACCCGCAATGGTCGGCGGGTAGAGATCACCCACGGTCGGGGCATCGTCGAGGTTACCGAGGTCACCCGTGGTGGCACACCGGTGCGGACCGCCCGGTTCATGGCCTCCCGCGTGCTAGCCCTGGTTGAGCACCCTGCTGCCCGTCCAACGGCGCGCGAGGGCAGGCCGGCAATCCCACAACCTCGGATACCTGGCAGCCCGGCTGTCCTTCAACCCGCCGAAGCGGTGTGACAGTCATACTTGGTGACCCATACTCATTGACCGCCGCGCAGCGGGTGAGGAAGGGACCGACATGCTGCTGTCCCCGCACGAGCAGGAGAAGCTTCTCGTCCATGTGGCCGGCCAGCTGGCCCGGGAGCGGAGAGCCAGGGGACTGCGGCTGAACTACCCCGAGGCCGTCGCGCTGATCACCTCGTGGGTGTTGGAGCGAGCGCGGGACGGGCGCAGTGTCGCTGACCTGATGGCAGGGGGCCAGCGCGTGCTCAGCCGGGAGGACGTCATGGACGGCGTGCCGGAAATGATCACTTCAGTGCAGGTCGAGGCAACCTTCCCGGACGGCACGAAACTCGTCACTGTCCACCGGCCGGTCCAGTGACTGGGGTGCCCGGCGAGCTGTTGCTCTCCGACGAACCCGTAGTGCTGGGGCCGCAGACCGGTCGTGAGCTAGTGGTGCTGAACACCGGCGACCGGCCGATCCAAGTGGGGTCGCACTACCACCTCGCCGCGGCGAACCCGGCGCTGGAAATGGACCGCAAAGCCGCCACCGGGATGCGGCTGGCGGTTCCGGCCGGCACGTCGGTGCGCTTCGAACCGGGTATCGAACGGGTGGTCCTGGTCGTGCCGCTGGGCGGCACCCGCACCGTGCCCGGCCTGCGTCTGGATGTACCGGATCCGCATGGCGCGGCCCATGGAACGGTCAGCGGCGGCACGTGGACGGTCGAACGCAGCCGCTACGCCGAGCTCTACGGCCCCACCGAGGGCGACCGGGTGCGGCTGGCCGATACCAATCTGCTGCTGGAGGTCAGCGAGGACCGCTGCCGCGGACCGCACGGCGGGGATGAGGCGGTCTTCGGCGGGGGCAAGGTGATCCGGGAGTCGATGGGCCAGGCTCGGGCGTCGCGAGCGGATGGTGCGCCGGACCTGGTGATCACCGGCGCGGTCGTGCTGGACCACTGGGGGGTGGTGAAGGCTGACATCGGGGTGCGGGACGGCCGGATCGTCGGCCTGGGCAAGGCCGGGAACCCGGACATCATGGACGGGGTGCACTCCGCGTTGGTCATCGGACCGGGCACCGAGGTGATCGCCGGCAACGGGATGATTCTGACCGCCGGTGGGGTGGACAGCCATGTGCACCTGATCAGCCCGCAGCAGGTACCTGAAGCGCTGGGGTCGGGCGTCACCACGTTGATCGGCGGCGGCACCGGCCCCGCGGAGGGCACCAAGGCGACCACGGTGACCCCGGGTGCCTGGTACCTGGCTCGGATGCTGGAGTCCCTGGATGGGCTGCCGGTGAACATCGCGCTGCTGGGTAAGGGCAACACCGTGGGCGAGCAGTCGTTGTACGAGCAGGTCGCGGCCGGCGCCAGCGGTTTCAAGCTGCACGAGGACTGGGGATCCACCCCGGCCGCGATCGACACCTGCCTGCGGGTCGCCGACGACACCGGCGTGCAGGTCGCGATCCACACCGACACCCTCAATGAGGCGGGCTACGTCGCCGACACGCTGGCCGCGATCGGCGGGCGCACCATCCACGCCTACCACACCGAGGGCGCCGGCGGCGGCCACGCGCCGGACATCATCACGGTCGCCGCGCAGCCCCACGTGCTGCCCAGCTCGACCAACCCGACCCGGCCACACACCGTCAACACCGTCGACGAGCACCTCGACATGCTGATGGTCTGTCACCATCTCAACCCGGCAGTGCCGGAGGACCTCGCGTTCGCGGAAAGCCGGATCCGGCCGTCCACCATTGCGGCCGAGGACCTGTTACACGACCTCGGCGCCATCTCGATGATCGGATCGGACTCCCAGGCCATGGGCCGGGTCGGCGAGGTGATCCTGCGGACCTGGCAGACCGCGCACGTCATGAAGCGGCGGTTCGGCGCGCTCGCCGGAGACCCGGAGTCCTCGGACAACCTGCGCGCGAGGCGCTACGTGGCCAAGTACACGATCTGCCCGGCAGTCGCGCATGGGCTGGACGCTGAGGTCGGCTCGGTGGAGGTGGGCAAGCTCGCTGACCTGGTGCTGTGGCAGCCCGCGTTCTTCGGGGTGCGGCCGAGCATCGTGCTCAAAGGCGGGTTTATCGCCTGGGCTGCGATGGGGGATTCCAACGCCTCCATCCCCACCCCGCAACCGGTGCTGCCGCGGCCGATGTTCGGGGCTGCCGCACTGAGCGCCGCTGCTACCTCGGTGCACTTCGTGGCTCCCGCCGCGGTTGCGGGTGGCCTGGCTGACCGGCTGGCGGTGCGACGCCGGCTGGTCGCGGTGCGCGACACCAGATCGTTGCGCAAGGCCGATATGCCCTGCAATGATGCGCTGCCGCGTATCGAGGTGGACCCTGAGACGTTCACCGTCCGGATCGACGGCGAGGTGGTCGAACCGCACCCCGCGGAGGAACTCCCGATGGCGCAACGCTATTTCCTGTTCTGATGACTGTTCTGGCGTCGCTGTTGCTGGCCGATTCCCGGTTGCCCACTGGGGGGCACGTGCACTCCGGTGGGGTGGAGGCCGCCGTTGAGCGCGGCCTGTTGCGTGATGAGGCCGATCTTGCGCTGTTTCTGGCCGGTCGGCTGCTGGGTACCGGTCCGGTTGTCGCCGCGGTCGCCGCTGTGGGTTGCTTGCTCGCCGCCGGCGCTGCGCCGGTGGACTGGGGCCGGTGGGATACCGCGGTCAGTGCCCGCACCCCGTCGGCCGCCGCGCGCGAAGCGTCCCGCGCCCAGGGGGCGGCCCTGCTGCGCACAGGCCGCCGGGTCTGGCCGTCCGCTGCTCTGGAGGCGCTGTCCCGCAC
>JALYTS010000088.1:0-15914 GCA_030854185.1 Actinomycetota bacterium
TTCGACAGCAAGGCTGTCGGCTGTCGACCGAGCAGCCTTGCTGTCGAACTCGATGCACAGAGTGCGGAATCAACCGGACCGCGATCGGCTCCCCGATCAGCCATTCAAGAATTCTCGCGGTTATTCCAGGTAAAGGAAATCTGCAGCACCGTGCACCGGCACGTTCGCCTGCGCCACCATTCACGCGGTGTCCGGCCGTACTGGCATCGTCCCGTTGCCGTCCACGGTGTGCCGATCGAGAACCGTCAGGTACAGCAGCGCCAGTCGCACACACTCTCCGTCTTCGGCCGCGGCACTGTCTGTCCAATCGTTCCCGCAGCACCCGATGCCGGACCTGGCCAGCGGCACCACATCGGTGTTGAGCCGCCCCAACTCGGCCAACAGCAGCCGGTCCTCCCGGATCACGACTGCCTCTGCTTGTCCCGACGTGGCTGGGCCCGACTGCCGGCGATCCCGCCGTCGAGTGGGCCGAGCACGGGTTCTCCTTTCTGGATAAGCCTCGGATCCGGTCCTTCGCAGCGTCGATGAGTACCCGACTTCGGCCAATACCATCTCGCAGTCACCGATCATTGGAGGGCTATGCCACATTGGCATAGCCAGAGTGGAGACCTTCGACTACAGTCCATCCGCTTTCATGCCTACCGGCGCGGGGTCGGATCGTAGGGTAGGCCAACGGGGAGGATCTGGGGATGACGAGGCGTGCGGCTGACCGAGTCTGCCTCGCGTGCCGAGTCACTACACTGTCGCGGTACAACGCCGAGCCGCTGTGCTCGGCGTGCCAACGGTCGTCCCGCGAGGCGGCGGCCGGGGCCGTCCCGGTCTGGTTGTGGGACTCCGGGCCCATGCGTGAGGCGCTGGCTCGCGTCGACGTTCCGGCGGTCGTTGCGATCTTCCGCGCTGCGTCGGGGCTCTCCCAGATGGACCTGGGCAACTTAGTTGACGGGTGGTCGCAATCCCTGGTGTCCCTCACCGAACGGGGACACCGCGACACCCTCTACGACATTCGCAAACTGCTGGCCTTCGCCGACGCGGTCGACATGCCCCGGACGGCGCTGCTGCCGCTCATCCTCGGGCAACCTGATGCCATCCTGGAGAGCGACCACACTGTCACTCTCCAGGATGTCGACACCGTAGACATGGATCGTCGGGAGTTCTCCAGCTTGGCGGCCGGAGTCGCCGCCTCGGCGGTGCTGCCCGCACCCGTCCGGGTAGACCGGACACACGTGCGATACCTGCAATCGACACTGACCCGGCTGCGCACTCAGGACCGCACTGTCGGAGGAGGTGCCCTGCTACCCCAGGCACTGCGACACTTCGCGTATGCCCGCAGGATCCTCGACGAGAGCGACCACACGGCGGCAATAGGCAACGCTTTGCTCGTCGTCACGGCGGATCTGGCCACTCAAAGCGCGTGGTTCGCCTATGACGCTAAACAATCAGCCGCTGGCCCGCCGGGTCTATCGTGAAGCGGCGCTGTTGGCCGATAGCGCAGGTGCCTGCGAGCAGCGCGCGCGTGTGTACGTCAATCTGGCACAGCAATCCACGCACCTGGCTCGCGTCACTGGTCGCCGGGGATTTGCCCGGGAAGCGCTGCGGTTCATCGACCGCGCTACCGACGCTGCCCGCCACCAGCGCTCTCCCGTATTGCACGCCTTGATCTCGTTGCGGCAGGCCCTTGCGCACGCTCAACTGGGCGACGACGTCGCGTTCCGTTCAACCATCACGACCGCCCGTCGTGAACTGGACCGCGGTCCTCACGAGGCAGACCCGACATGGACGAGGTTCGTCAGCCATTCGGAGATCACCGGTTACGAGGCGATGGGGAGGGCCCGGTTTGGCGCACCTGACCAGGCAACCCGCCTCTACCACGAGGTCCTCGAAGACACCGCCCGGTCCCCCCGCGACCTGGCCTACTACCGAGCGCTACTGGCTGGAACCCTGGTGCAGTCCGGAGCCCACGACCAGGCGATCAGCCATGGCCTGACAGTCCTGACAGATCTGGGCACGACAATGACCTCAGTCCGCGTGCTGAGAGAGCTACGTTCGGTCCGCGACGCAGCGGGTGGGGCGGGTGGGGCGGAATTCTGCGACAGGTTCGATACGGTGGCCCGCGCACTGAGCACGGTCTGAGGAGAACCTAGATGAGCGGTGTCAGTGCAGTGCAGTTCCGTCGCTTCGATCGAGCCGGTGCCCGTGAGCGTCGCGATATCGTGGCATTGATCCATCGGGACGCCTACGCCGCCGACAATGCCAGCCGTGACGCCTTCGCCAGCGACAGCGCGTTCATGCAGCGCTTCGACGCCTACACATCGCGCTCTGAGTTCGATCTCGTCATCGCCTACCGGGGTGACGAGCCGATCGGACAAACCTGGGGATGGGCACTGGGCCCTACCACTGCCTGGTGGGACGACCTCGCCGGCGAGCCTGAACCCGGGTTCACCGTTGAGGATGGGCACCGGACCTTCGCCCTGTCGGAACTCATGGTCCGGCAATGTTGGACCGGACAAGGTGTCGCCCATGCGCTCCATGACGAACTGCTGCAGCGCCGCCGCGAGACTCGTGCAACGCTGCTCGTCCGTCCCGAGAACACCACGGCCTATCGGGCGTACACCCGATGGGGGTGGCGCCCAGTCGGCCACCTGCGTCCAGCTTGGCCGGACGCACCGCTGATGGACGTGCTGATCATGCCATTGCCCCTGCGAAAATAGCTGGCTGATAGAGAAGGGAGTGTCGTGGTGCGCATCAGCATCACCGGCCACTCGAACCTCACAGTCGAATCCGCTCCATCGGTAGCCGACGCGCTGCGCGCCGAGGTGGCCGCGCATGCCAGCGACGGCCTCGTGGGTGTCAGTTGCCTGGCCCGGGGCGCCGACCAGCTCTTCGCTCGGGCTGTGCTGGAGCTGGGTGGAGCCTTGGAGGTGGCGCTGCCCGCGGCGGACTACCGCAGCCGCAAGGTCAAGGCAGACAACGCCGAGGCCTTCGATGAGTTGATCGGACAGGCTGCGACGGTGCTCACGTTGCCGTTCGAGACTTCGAATCGCGATTCCTACCTGGCCGCCAGCGAACACGTGTTGTCCACAGTGGAGTTGATGATGGCAGTCTGGGACGGGCAACCCGCCGACGGTCGTGGTGGAACCGGCGACGTCGTCGAGCGCGCCCGAGCCCTTGGCCTGCCGGTGATCGTGGTGTGGCCCACCGGAGCCTCGCGTGAGTAGATCAAGCGCTCGCAACCTGGCCAATTACCGGGCGGATCTGAGCGGAACCCTGGTGCAGTCGGGAGGTCTCGACCAGGCGATCGCGCACCATGTCCCTCGGATAGACGTGACTTCTTCCCAGCGCGCGTACCTGGAACGCGCGAGGTGATAGTGGCCGACAGAGGTACCATATCTTGACCTCGAAGACAGTTATGGCATACTTCTCGTGATCGAATGATGGGTGAGAAGTATGACATATCCAGTGTTCCACCCAGCGTCGAGCGCTGGCCGCCCGCTGCTGCTCGACGCTGCAACCTTCCGTCGTGAGTTCCCAGGTGAGTCGCGGTACGTCGAGTTCAAGCAGGGCCCTTCCCGGGATCGGATCGCGCGGGCCGCTGCGGCATTCTCGAACACCGACGGGGGTGTGCTGTTAGTCGGTGTAGCCCCGGACGGGCGGCCAGTGGGGACCAACGTTGACGGCGAGGCTCTGGCGTCGTTGCACCGCACGATCAGCTCAGTGCACGACAGTGGCCGCTACGAGATCACCCCGATTGACGTTGACGGTCGCGGAATCGTGGTGATCAGCGTCGCACGGCGTGAACAAGGCTTCGCCCAGACTGCTGACGGGCAGGTGGTGGTGCGTCGCGACGCCATGAACACGGCGTTGATCGGCGCGCAGCTTGCGGACTTCGTGACGCGCCATGCACTCGCGCGCTTCGAGACAACTCCGACGTCGTGCCCGCTGGATGCGGCGGATGCATCCTTGATCGGGGAGCTTTCGCAAGCCTACGGCTGGTCTGCCCCGCTGCCGCAACGGCTGATCGAGCGGGGGCTGCTCATCCACGATGCCGGGCGTGACGTGCTCACCGTGGCCGGGGTGCTCTATCTGCTACGGGAGCCGGAACGTGAACTCGGGAAGAGCTACATCGAGGTGTTTCGTTACCGGGACGATGCCGCGACGATCGAGGACAAGCGCTACCGCATCACCGGGCCGCTCCCGCACCAAGTCAGAGCAGCTACGGCTCGAATTACCGAGGAGATAGGCACCGACGTGGTCGTGGTCGGTCTGCACCGTCATGAGTTGGAACGGATCCCGCTGCCGGTGCTGCGAGAGGCAGTGGCAAACGCCGTGGCCCATCGGGTGTACGAGGACAATCGGCGGTGCGTACGCGTCGAGATCAGACCAGCCAAAGTACGGATTGTCTCGCCCGGGCCGCTGCCCGAGCCGGTGACGGTACAGAATATCCGCGAGCAGAACGCGGCGAGAAACACCGA
The DNA here is from genome assembly GCA_030854185.1 of Actinomycetota bacterium. GTDB lineage: Bacteria > Actinomycetota > Actinomycetes > Mycobacteriales > Pseudonocardiaceae. Next base: position 4,470 of record JALYTS010000088.1, read on the forward strand.
AGTAATCGCAACGCTCCGGAGGTTCCGGCTGGCCGAAGATGCCGGACGCGGCGTCGACGTCATGCAGGACGTGATGGCAGAACGCCTGCTCGACGCGCCGGTTTTTGACGCTGACGCCGCATCAGTGACCGTTGATCTTCCACTGACGAGCACCGTCACCGTCGCGGAACGTGCATGGGTCGGTGAGATCGAGAATCGAGGGCAACTGCGTCCGCGCGACCGCATCTTGCTTGTGCACGCGGCGCGGGGTCGTATCCTCACCAACACGACCGCACGAACACAGCTCGGCGTTGACAGCACGCATGCCCGCGGCGCCCTGCACCGGCTGCGCGACGCCGGCCTGCTTGTGCAGGAAGGGGAGAGATCCGGGGCCCGCTACCGGCTCGCAAGCACCATCACCCCACCCACAGGTCCCACGCTTTCCCGGGCCAACCTCCACGACCTTGTACTGGATTTCGCTCGGCAGGGGCCCATTACCAATCACCAACTCCGCGAGCGGCTGTTCATCGACCGGATTGAGGCGCTCCGCGTGCTGACCGATCTGGTGGAATCTGGTCAGCTCGTGCGGATCGGCGAACGCCGCGGTGTGCGCTACCTGTTTGCTGATGACTCAGGCAGCACCACAGATTCTTGAGGCGATCAACGGGCCATGCCTGAATCGAGCACCCGGCCTGAGCGATTGCACCGAGGTGATCATATCGCCGCAAAGAAGGTCGGATCGATGGAGTGCTCGTACACGACACGCTGTGTCGTCGTAATCCCCAGCTCGAATTCCCGCAGCAGCTCTGCGAGCTGATCCCCGTCAACGAGATCGATGGGCGGGGCGCCGTCGCGGGTGGCTTCGGCACGAGCGTCAGCAGTGAAGGTTCCCGTGGTGATGAGCAGGCCCTTATCACCCCGGCCGACCATCGCACCTCGGAAATCCCGAACCTTGGATGGCCCGACAGTTCCGGAGTAACGCTTGCACTGGAAGTAGACTGGGAAGGACATCAGCCGCATCGCGCGGTACACACCCGTCCCGTCGATCCCACCATCTCCGGAACCCCCCGTGACCAGGACGTTGGTGAACCCAGCTTCGCGTAGCAGCCGCTGCGTAAGGCGCTCGAAGGCGTCTGGCGGCATTGTTTTGAGCATGTCGAGCAACTGTTCCTTCCAGTTCCGTTCGTCGAGCTCCGCCGAATCCTCGTCCTCCTCCGTGAATGGGTCTTGGTCGAAGAGATCCTCGCCGCCCAGAACCTGGTCTCCGACCGCCGCACTGGCCCCCACTTCGGCCCGCCGCTGGGCGGCGCGGTCTCGGCTCCGGGCACGGCGTAGGTCGTCAACCATTGCCGGCGTCACCGTCCTGCCGGCTTCGGTCAGTGCCCACACCCCGCGCCCGCTACTGGTGATCAGTCCAAGCGCTTTCGCCAGTGTTCTTGCCCACGCAAGGCGGTAATGCACTGCCGTGCCACCACGCGGGCCCGGGACTGACTGCTGTTCCTCGGTGAGACCGCGAAGCTTCACGCACTGCTCGTTGATCTCCTCGAATTCTCATGGCACACACTGTCACGTAGTTCCCTCTTGTCGGGCGGCTTTCGCGGCTTCCAGTGCCTCGGCGACCGCCGCGAACTCATTGAGCGCGGCCTGCAGGTCGTCGACGATCTCCTGAGCTATCACCTCGGGCGGCGGGAGGTTATCGCTATCCTCAGCGTCTGGGTCGGGCATCAAGGTGATGTCGAGATTGGCCTTATCGCGGGCGATCAGATCGACGTAGTCAAACGCTTTGAAACGCTCGGTCTCGGTTCGGTCCGTACGGGGTTTGCCAGGCAGATAGCAATCAACGAAGTCGTGCAGGTGCTCGCGGGCCAGCTTGCGCTGCCGCAGGGTGAAGTGCTGGCCGGTCCGGAAGTCGTAGACCCAGAATTTCGATGTCCACGGCTTGTCCAGCCGGGTTCGCTGCTTGTCGAAGAACAGCACATTAGCCGTGACGCCGCCCGCGTAGAAGATGCCCTTGGGCAGCCGCAGTAGAGTGTGCACATCGCACTCGTGGAGTAGCCGCCGCCGGATGGTCTCCCCGGCACCGCCCTCGAAGAGCACATTATCCGGGACTACGACAGCGGCGCGGCCGCCGATCGTCAACAGGCGGTAGATGTGCTGGACGAAGTTAAGCTGTTTGTTGCTCGTGGTCACCCAGAAATCGTCGCGCTCGTAGGAGTCGTCATCTCGAGTGACGCGGCCGAGCTCATCGACGCTGGTGAAGCCGGACTTTCGGCCGAACGGCGGGTTCGCCAGCACGAGCGTCGCGTGGTTCTGGACCTTCTCAGCCAGAGAGTCGTGCACCTCGATGAGTTCCGGACCGCTGGCCTTTCCGATGCCGTGCAGGAGCAGGTTCATCTGCGCCAGGCGGGCGGTGTCCTCCACCAGTTCGATGCCGCGGATCCCACCCCCAGACAGGTGCTGGACATCCTCGGGGGATAGCTCGTCGCCGTAGCGATTTTGGATGTACTCGTGGGCGGCGAGCAGGAATCCGCCGGTGCCGCACGCTGGATCGATGATGGTGTCCCGCGCGGTGGGCTGCGTACATTCGACTATCGCCTGAATGAGCGCCCGAGGGGTGAAGTACTGGCCCGCACCGGACTTGACGTCCTCCGCGCCCTTCTCCAGTAGCGCCTCGTACGCGTCACCCTTGATATCAACCTTGGTGGCCGACCAGTTCTGCTGGTCGATCAGATCGACGATCAGCCGCTTAAGTGTAGCCGCGTTGCGTATCTTGTTTTGTGCGTTGTGAAAGATTCGGCCGAGCGCGCCGGATTTCGCGCCGAGCTGGTCGAGGATGTCGTCATAGACGTCCATGAGCTTTTTGGCGTCGGCGTCGAGCAGTGTCTGCCAACCCAGATGCTCCGGCACGATCTCCTCACGGCCACCCCAACGTGCGGGCCTCGACCGGCAGCAGCACGTCCTGGGTGTGCTCGTCGAACGGCAGATCGTACTTACGCCGGATACTCAGAATCCGGGCGCGGAACTCTGGATCGGCCAACGGTGCCACCGCTGCGACGACCAACGCGTGCTGGCCGGCAGCTCCGCCGGCCAGCCGGGCGGCCTCCTGTGCGTCCTCGTCGGTCGCGTCGGCCAAGCCACGGGCGATCTGATGCAGCGGCCGGCCCCCGACCTGGGCCAGCTCCGCGCGCTCAGACTCGGTGATCTGCCCGTTCAGCGCGGCGAGCCGGGCGGACAGCGCCGCGGCCTCGTCGGTGCTGATGCTGTGGCTGGCCGCCTTTGCCAGCAATTTCTGCAGACTCGCCCGGCGCTGGCTGATCGGCTGCAGCGGCTTGGCTTCCACGAGCGGCGAGTCGGTCACCCCCACGGCGTCGACGAGCAGGAACTTGGTCTTGGCCGGCGCGTCCGGGGTGACGGTCTGAAACTCATCGGCGTCGATGGTGCGGGCGCCGCGTCCTTTCATCTGCTCGAAATAGGTGGCGCTGGAGACCCCGCGCAGGAAGAACACGCATTCAAGCGGGCGCACATCGGTGCCCGTCGCGATCATGTCGACGGTCACCGCGACCCGCATCGAGGCCTTGGTGCGGAAGTCCTTGAGCGCCTGCTCTGGATCGTCTGATCGGTAAGTGATCTTCGTACAGAATTCATTGCCGCCGCCGAAGACCTCACGGACCGCCGTGACGATCTGGTCGGCGTGCAGGTCGGACTTGGCGAAGATCAGTGTTTTGGGGACGTGCTCGCGGCGGGGAAAGTACGCCGCCCACCCGTCCGCGAACGCCTGGATCACGGTGCGGATCTGGCTTGGGTTGATCACGGACCGACCGATCTGCTCGCCGCGGTAGTCCATCGCGGTGTCGAGTTGCTCAAAGCGTTCCCGGCGTGTGTGGAGGTCCATGATCCGCACTGGAATGTTCGCGGGAATGCTGCCGCCGTGCTCGCTGACCTGGGTGTTAATGCGCATGATTTCGAAGTCCACGTTCACGCCGTCAGCGACCGCTTGACGGTAGGTGTACTGGGACACCAGGTTCTCGTGGAAGAAACCAAAGGTCTGCGCGACGGGCGTCGCGGTCAAGCCGACCAAGTGCGCATCGAAGTACTCCAGTACCGCACGCCATTTGCCGTAGATGGAGCGATGGCATTCGTCGATGATGATCAGATCGAAGGTCTCTGGCGGGATCGCGGCGTTGTACTCGAGGTCGACGGCCTCGTTGATGTTGTAGTCGTCGAACTCCGGGTCGTCGTCCTCTGCGGGCAGCTCCTCGCCGCGCAACATGGCGTAGAGGCGTTGCACGGTGCTGATCACCACGCTGGCCGACTCCAACAATGCCGTGCTGGTCAGCCGCTGCACGTTGTACAGGTCAGCAAACTTGCTGAAGTCGTCCGGAGTCTCGAACCGGCTGTATTCCGCTCGAGCCTGCTTGCCCAGGTTGTTGCGGTCGACCAGGAACAACACTCGCCGGGCTCCGGCATGCTTGAGCAGCCGGTAGGAGGCGTTGACCACGGTGTAGGTCTTGCCCGCCCCAGTGGCCATCTGGATCAACGCGCGAGGACGGTCGGCGGCCAGTGACTGCTCCAGGCGCGTGATCGCCTCGATCTGATTCGGGCGCAGGCCGTGAGTGATCAGTTCTGGCATGTGGCGCATCCGGGAGCGCAGCGTCGGCGCCTCTGGGTTGGCTTGCGCCTCCCGCATCCAGCGAGCGATCGTCGTGGGCTGGTGAAAGGAGAACACCCGCCGGCTTCGCGGGGCCGGGTCGAGCCCGTTGGTGAACCGGGTTTCGACCCCAGTCGACTCGAACCGGAACGGTAGCGGCGTACGCCACGCGGCGAGCTGCTGCCCCGAGGTGAGGCCAGCCGCATAGCGGTCGGACTGCTGCTCAGCGCCGATCAAACTGACGCCCTCCCGCTTGGCCTCGATGACTCCGACCAGCGCACCATCGACATAGAGCAGGTAGTCCGCCCGTCCACGGGCCATGCTGACCTCGCGTACTGCGACCCCCGCAGCCTGGAGGTTCGTCGTCGCGACGTCCTGCACCACCCAGCCGGCTTGCACCAACATCCGGTCGATGACTCGCCGCACCTGCGCCTCGGACAGCGGCGGCCTGCTTGCGATCTGGGCCTGCTCAACCAGCGCGTCCCGTCGAGCTGGGTCGAGTCGGGGCGGTGTTTCGGCGCGTTGCGTCAGGTCCCTGCTGAGATCGTCGAATCGGGTGGTCAGCTCCGACACGAGCCGGTGGAGACCGTCCTGTCCACGTACCGCGGCGAGGATCTCTGCTTCGGCAGCGCGTCGGGCCTGCGCCTCCGCGGCGGCCATGGACGCCTGCTCGTCCAACCGGAGCCGCATTTCGATCAACTCGGCGTGATATGTACTCAACTGGCCGTTCAGCTCGGTCAATGCGATGGCGTCGGCCTCGTCGCGCGGTGTCGCGGTGGGCCGCGGCGGCTGTGGCGGGACGAAGGGCGGCGCCTCCCGCGACTGCGTCACCGTGCGGTGGAACCAGGCGCCAAGGTCGTAGCAAGTTCGGACCAGGCCCAGTGCATCCCGTTGCGCCGCGAATCCCTCGTGCACGGCCTTGTTTCCGGTATCCCGCACGGCGTTGAACCAGGAGTGCACCGGCTTGTTGATCACACCCTGGTCCAGCAGTACCTTCAGGCGCTTGTGCTGTGTCCCCTGCGCGGCGGGCACCCGAATGCCGAAGGTGGTGATCAGCGCGCTCACCAACTGCTCGCCGAACTGACGAGCTTTGATCATCGATGTATTGGGATCGGTGAAGACCAGGGACTCGGCCGCAGCGCCGTACCCGACCAGCACGGCCTCGTGCTCGAGCAAGAAGCCGAAGTTCGGCGTGCGCTGCGCCAACTCTTCCAGCCGCGGATCGACCTTCACCGCTCACCTTCCGCACCAGGCACGGGCCGGGACGCTAACAGGGCGATCCATGGCAGGGCGGGACCGCTCCACGCCTCTCTTCTCCATCGCCGAGAGCACGGCCCGCGTTGCAGCGTCCTGCGATGCCACGAGCGAATATGTCGAGTGGGTCGGAGAGGAGCCTCTGTGGCGCCTGGCGAGCGGATCGCGGCCCGACCCAGGTGCGACTCGCTACCGGATGACGGCATTGAGTCACGCGTCGGCCGCGCTGGGCGTGCGAGGATGTGTTTCATGAGAGCCCGGCGGCCCACCGCAGCCGCCGGCTTGGCCGTCCTGCTCACCAGCACCGGGGTGCTGCACTTCGCGGCGCCCGCGTCGTTCGACGGGATCGTCCCCGAGCAGCTACCCGGCGCGGCTCGCACCTGGACCCACCTCTCCGGGGTGGCCGAGCTGCTGGTCGCGGTGCTGATCGCGCTTCCCCGAACTCGCCGGCTCGGTGGGTTGCTCGCTGCGTTGCTGTTCGTCGCGGTGTTCCCGGCCAACGTGAAGATGGCGATCGACTGGTCCGACCGGCCGGCCTGGATGCGCGCACTGGCCTACGGGCGGTTGCCGCTACAGATTCCACTGGTCCTGTGGGCAGTGCTCGTCTACCGCCGTGCCGCGGCCAGACGCGGCCGGTAACACGACTAACCAGAGTCGCGATAACGGAGCAACGCCAGCCGCCGTTTGCGCGTCCGCGTGCCGTTCGTCGCCGGCCGGGTCCGTAGCCCGACCGCTCGGCACGTTGGTTTCCGACCGCTCGTCGCGCCGGTTCCTACACCGGGCGCAAGCGACACTCCGGCGCAGGTGCGGGGTTTGCCGCAGCCGTGGCCCTACCGTTACTTTCCGTCGGTCGCAGATCACGATCTGGTCGCGAGCAGGTGTCGTCCCGGTGCCCCCGAACCGAGGCGGCTGCTGAATCGGCACGCGAACCAGGTCCCCGGGCGCGGAAGGGACTTCCAGTTGGCGCGTCACAGCTCCCCACGTGGCTGTCGGCAACATCCTGCGTTCGTAGTTCCCTCCTCGCCCCATTCCAAACCTCACGGCACGCATCGCGTTCCCCGGCCAGGTCCGGCGCTGCGGGGGCGCGCGGTGACGGCTGCGGTCGCCGCTGGTGCTCTTGCCGTCGCAGGTCATTCGATGCATGCCACGACAGCCGTGGCATCTGAGCAGGTCGCCGACGTCGCGCAGGCCGCGGTGACCAGCCCATCGCTGGAACCCGAGGTTCTGCAGCTCGGCGTTCGCAGTGACAGCCCAAGCGGCGTGTCAGCGTTGCGCCGCGCCGTTGAGCGGGCGGACCGGGCGACGGCTTACCAGGAGGCCGTCCGGAACCGCCTCGGGCAGCCTTATCGAGCCGGCAACAGCCACAGCCTCGACGGTTGGATCGCCAAGGCTCTCGGACTGATGGGACTGCCCCAGGCCCTGGCGACCGGGGTCAAGTCGATCATCATGCACGAATCCGGCGGGAACCCCGACGCGATCAACAACTGGGACAGCAACGCCGCGGCGGGCAACCCCTCGCGAGGCCTCATGCAGACCATCCCCAGCACCTTCAGAGCCTGCGTGCTGCCCAGCCTGGCTGATAGCTCGATCACCGATCCGGTGGCCAACATCACCGCCGGGATCCGCAGCATGATCGCCCACCACGGCATCGGTGCCGTGATGGCCGGCGGCCGGCGCGACGCCCACGGCAACTACATCGGCTACGGCGGCGCAGGCTGCTCGTCCTACGACCTCAACGAGTACGCATCCCAGCTACGCACCCTGTGGACCGACGAGCCACTGCCCGTCGCGGCAGCGGCTCGCACCACGTCAGCAGGATGATGCGCGGTTGGCCTGTCAGGGAAGCCTGCCAAGATCGTTGGCGTTGCCAGACGTGACGCCGACCTGAGGAGAGTGCCGTGCCAGCTGATCAGGCGCAGCCAGTGCAACGAGTGCTGTTGGTCGCGGCCCATCCAGACGACGTGGACTTCGGATCCGCCGGCACGATCGCGACCTGGACCGACGCGGGTATCGAGGTGTCCTACTGCATCGTGACCAACGGTGACGCCGGCGGTTTCGACTCGAAGGTGTCCCGCTCCGTGATCGCGGGCATTCGCCAGGACGAGCAACGCAAGGCGGCCGCTGCATTGGGCGTCACCGACGTCGATTTCCTCGGCTACCCCGACGGGCGGCTGGTCGTCAGCTTCGCGCTGCGGCGCGACATCACCCGCGTCATCCGCCGGGCACGTCCGGATCGGGTAGTGGTCCCGTCCCCGCAACGGGACCTGCGCAACGTCTACGGCAGCCATCCCGACCACCAGGCGGCAGGTGAAGCAGCCCTGTGCGCGATCTACCCTGACGCCCGCAACCCCTATGCCCATCCCGAACTGCTCGCCGAGGAGGGCCTGGAAGCACATACCGTGCCCGAGGTGTGGGTGACGAGCCACAATGATCGGGCCGACCACTACGTCGATATCACGGACACGTTCGATCGCAAGATCGCGGCACTGCGCGCGCACACCAGCCAGACCGCGCACATGACTGGTCTGGAGGAGAGAATGCGTGGCTGGAGCTCCATGCAGGCGCAAGCCGCAGGTTTGGCGCAGGGTCGACTGGCCGAGGGCTACCTGGTGCTCGACACTCGCTGATGCTCGTCGTTGCTGCCGGTGAGCATCACGTGGGCCACCAGCTCGGGATTGTCGTTCATCGGTACGTGCCCACAGCCGGGCAGCCGCAGCAGCCGGACGTGCGGGATCAGCCGGATCACCGATTCGCCCCGTGGCCGGCGCATCAGCAAGTCCCGCGATCCCCACGCGATGGTCACCGGCACGTCGGGTATCTGGCCGGCAAAGATGATTTTGTCACCAGCGGCCAGGGTGGGGCGGAAGCCCACTGCGTCGATCATCGCCTGCATGTCCTCGAGTAATACCTGGGGCTCCAGCAGGTCCGGACGGCCGAACAAGATGCCGCACATGATGGTGCGCCCGGCCGCCGTGCGGGACAGCCAAATGGCGAGTTTCGGGGGCATGTAGCGTGCGGTGCGCTGAACCTGCCGCACCATGCTTAGCGACACCCGCCGCCCCATCGGGCTCCACAGTCCCGCTGGGGACAGCGCCGTCGCGCTGGCCACCATCCCCTGTTGGGCCAGCACAAGGGAGAGCAGGCCACCCATCGAGTTTCCCGCCACGTGCGGCCGGTCCAGGCCCAAGCTCGTGAAGAACTCCTTGAGCACGATCACCGCGGTGTCCAGGTCGTATCGGAGGTAATCCGGGAGCGGGGGCGACTCGCCGAATCCCGGCAGATCCACCGAGATCACCTCGCGGTGCTTGGCCAACCGCTCTCGGACCGGGAGCCACGCCTGGCGCCGGTGTCCGGCTCCGTGTAACAGGACCAGCGGCGGCCCCACCCCGAACCGGTCATAGGCAAGCTCCACCTCTGCACTCTATCGGCTTGTAACCCGTCAGTAACTAGTGCTCTGGGGTAGGGACAGCGAACAACGCGGCGGCGCGACCAGAACATGATCATGATCTCGTGAGCCCATGCCACCTGAACAGCCGAGAGACAGCAAGTGTCAAAAGTTGCCTTAATATTGTTATTGCAATTAACATGCATTAATTGATGACACACAGTCATCATTGGTGCCGTTGTGTGACTCGATCGATGGTAGACGCTGAACCGTCGCTTGATCGCCACCGTTTGCTGAGATGTCATAGTTCCACGGCCGGTGCCGCAAAGGTGGGCGAGAGACGTCGACGTGACGTCGCTCGGTGATGGTCCATTGGTCGTAGTTGCGGTGTGCCGTGTAAGCCGCCTTGGCGCTGGTCAGGGCACCCGGAAGGATGATTGATGACCCCATCACCCGGCGTACGGCGGAGCGTCCGCCGCCGGCGTACGGCCGCGGCGCTGATCGCCACGGGCACGACCGTGCTGGCTGCCACAATGGCCGGCCTGGGCCCGCAGGCCAGCGCATCAAGCCACCGCGAGGCTCCCCTGATCTCGGGGCTCCCGCAGCTGGACAACACCGATGTGTATGCCTTCACCAGCCCGGACAACCCAGACACGGTGACCGTGATCGCCAACTGGATCCCGTTCGAGGAGCCCAATGGTGGCCCGAACTTCTACCCATGGGCCGAAGGTGCGCATTACGACCTCAACGTCGACAGCAACGGTGATGGCAAGCCCGACATCACCTACCGCTGGCAGTTCCACAATGTCGATCATCGAGACGGCAAGACCTTCCTCTATAACAACGGCGTCGTGAACAACATCAACGACCCGACGCTGCTTTTTAAGCAGAACTACACGCTCACCGAGATCAAGGGCAACGGTGAGCGCACACTGGTCGACGACGGGGTGTCGGCTCCGTCGGATGTGGGCCCGACGTCCATGCCGGATTACGGTCGGTTGCGCGCCGAGGCGATCCACGACCTGCCCGGCGGTGGCAAGACCTACGCCGGCCAGGCCGACGATCCGTTCTTCGTCGACCTGCGGGTGTTCGACCTGCTCTACGGCGCACCCAAGCTCAATGAGGTGGGCCAGGACACCTTGCGTGGTTACAACGTCAACACCATCGCGATCCAGGTACCCAAGAAGGACCTCGCGCTGCACAACGACGCTGCGGGCAACCCGGTGATCGGGATCTGGAGCAGCACCGAGCAGCGGAGCCTGACCCTGGAGTCCGGCGGTGGCGCCAAGCTCACCGGCAAGTACGTTCAGGTTTCCCGGCTGGGCAACCCGTTGGTCAACGAGGTCGTGTCGGCTGCGGGCCAGAAGGACGCCTTCAACGCCTCCAGCCCGGTCCAGGACCACACCAACAACGCCTTCCTGGATCGGGTCACCAACCCCGAGGTTCCCCAGGACGTCGAGAAGCTCTACGGCATCAAGGCACCGCCGACGCCACGCAACGACCTGGTGGAGATCTTCGCCACCGGCGTCTATAAGAACAGTGCCGGTCCGATCAAGGCAGACCTCAACTCGCAACTGCTCAACAAGGGCGTGAACTCGAAAGCGTTCGTCCCCGCCGAGGAGCTGCGGTTGAACATGAACACCCCGATCACCCATGACCCGAACCGGCTCGGGGCGCTCGGTGGTGACCTGCAGGGCTTCCCCAACGGCCGCCGGCTCACCGACGACGTCGTCGACATTGAGGTTCAGACCCTGGAAGGCGCCTTCAACCAGGGTCTGCCGCCACACGTCGTGCAAGCGCTGGCCGCTGGTGACAAGGTCGACCACAACGACCGCCCGTTCAGTGACCAGTTCCCCTACGTCGCGCTACCGCACGACCAGGGCGTCAACACCGCTGGTTCGGGTGATGATGGCGACCACCACGGTGATGGCGACCACCACGGCGACAAGGGCGATCACCACGGTGACGACCCGTTTGGTCACCACGACGGCGACAAGCCTCGTGACGGAGGTTTCCTGGGGTTGGGCAGCCTGCTCGGCTTCGGGAGCCCGACGGCCGTTGGTGGGCTGTTCGGGATGGTGATGATCGGATCGGGATCGTCCCTGCTCCGTCGTCGCGGGTCCGATAAGGTCCGCCCGCCGCGTAGCTGAGGCTCGCTCGGGGTGCGACCGGTTCGCTG
>JALYTS010000088.1:15924-19374 GCA_030854185.1 Actinomycetota bacterium
CCCCACCCCAGGTTTCTCACCAGAGACTGGAGAACACCCCTTGTCTATCCGGAGTCGTCGTCAGTGGGCGGCCAGCCTGCTGGCCGCCGCGGGTGTTCCACTCGTTGTGGTCGCGGTGGTGAGCTTGATCTCCGGTCACTCCGCTGATGTCTCCACCGATCCGGTCCCCCGGGTCGCTGCGCTCGGCGACAGCCCGGCCGCACGAGGTGGAACTCTCTCAGCGGTGATCCAGGCCGATCAGAAGCGGCTTCGGGAGGTTCCCACCGATGGGCTGACCTGGGCCGCGCTGAGCATCCCCTACATCGAACAGGCTCGGATCACGGCTGACCCCAGCTACTACGCCAAGGCCCAAGGCGCGCTGGAGCGTTCTTTTCAGGTCAAACCGGCCGACAACGCCGAAGCCATGATCGGCATGGGCGCGCTGGCCAACGCCCGTCACGACTTCGCCGCCGGCCGGGACTGGGGCGAGAAGGCCCGCGCGATCCGGCCCGACACCGCCGCGGTGTACGCCGTTCTCATTGACTCCTACACCCAGCTCGGGCAGCCCGCCGCGGCTACCGACGCCGCGCAGCACATGCTCGACCTGCAGCCCGGGGTCAGCTCACTGACTCGGGCGTCCTACGACCTGGAGCTGCACGGGCGGGTGGCGGACGCGCGCACCGCGCTGTCACAGGCGCTCGATGACGCCACCACGCCCTCTGATGTCGCCTACTGCCGGTACTACCTCGGCGAGCTGGCCTTCAACTCCGGGCAGTTGGACGAGGCTGCGCGGCAGTATCAGGCGGGCATCACCGCTGGTGGGCAATCCCCGACGCTGGAGCAGGGTCTGGCCAAGGTCGCCGCGGCTCGGGGGAATATCGATGAGGCGCTGGCCGGTTACCAGCGGTTGACTCAGCAGCTTCCGCTGCCGCAGTACATCGCCGAGTACGCCGAGCTGCTCACCGTCGCCGGCCACAGTGACCAAGCCAAGGACCAGCTAGCGCTGCTCGACGCGCAACAACGACTGTTCGCCGCCAACGGCGTCGCCGATGACCTCACCGCCGCGATCACCCAGGCCGATCTCGGTGACCCGGCGCAGGCGGTGGTGCATGGCCGGGCCGAATGGAGCCACCGGCACATGATCCTGGTCGCCGACGTCCTGGCGTGGGCACTGCACACCGACGGGAAAGACGCCGAGGCCCTCGGGTACGCCGACCAGGCCGCCGCTACCGGCTACCGCAGCGCGCTGTTCGCCTACCACCGCGGCATAATCCTCAAGGGCCTGGGTCGCGACGCTGAGGCTGAGCAGGCGCTGTCGACGGCCTTGCAGATCAACCCGTACTTCTCCCCGCTGCAAACCCCTCGGGCCCGCGCCGCGCTGGCGCAGCTGCAGGCCGCCCGGTGATCCGCCGGTTGCTCGTCCTGCTCGGGGTGGTGGCGGTGCTGGTGCTCGGACCGCTGGCCGGGACCGCGCTGGCCCACCCGCTGGGGAACTTCACCGTCAACCACTACGACGGGCTCACCCTGTTCAGCGACCACGTCACCGACCACGCCGTCGTCGACGTCGCGGAGATCCCGACCCTGCAGGACAAGCCGCTGGCCGACACCAACGGGGACGGGATGATCAGCGTCGCCGAGCGCTCTGTCTTCGCGGCCCGCGAGTGCACCCAGGTAGTGGGTGCCCTGTCGGCCACGGTGGGCGGCTCACCGCTGCGCTGGGCAGTACGCTCGGCGCAGGTCGAGTACCCACCGGGCCAGGCCGGTCTTGCGACTACCCGGTTGACCTGTGAGCTGTCCGCGCCCGCCCAGCTCGACCGGGCGGCCACCCTGTCGTTCTCCGACGGCTACCGTGCCGACCGGGTGGGCTGGCACGAGATCACCGCCACTGGCAACGGGGTGCGGTTGCTCGATCCGCGGGTGCCGGCGACGAGCGTGAGCGACGAGTTGCGCCGCTACCCCAATGACCTGCTCAGCTCACCGCTGGGCGTGCGTGACGTGACGCTGCGGACCCAGCCCGGCAGCGGCGTGACCGGTGGGGGGCTGGGGGTGGCGCTACCCACCGCCGGGGTGCTGGCACGCTGGACCGGGGGTGTCACGAGACTGTTCACCGACCTCGCCGGCGGATCGCTCACCCCGCTGTTCGGTTTCCTGGCGGTGCTGATGGCGCTGGTCGTCGGCGCGGCCCACGCCGCGCTGCCAGGGCATGGCAAGACCGTCATGGCCGCCTACCTGGCAGGCCGGCACGGTACCCGCCGGGACGCCGTCGTGGTGGGGGCCACGGTGACGCTCACGCACACCGCCGGGGTGCTGGTGCTCGGCCTGATGGTGACGGTCTTCAGCTCGCTGGCCCCGGAAGGTGTGCTGCGCTGGCTCGGGGTGATCAGTGGACTGCTGGTAGCCGGGATCGGGATCGGGCTTTTGCGTTCTGCCCTGCAGCAGCGGTCGACCGCTCGGGCAGTCGCCGTCCCGGTCACCTCGGAGCCTGTACTGGTGGGGGCCGGGGTCGGTGGTCCAGCCGCAATCAGCCCCGGCAGTCAGGCCGCCGCCGGGCACGGCCACGGCCACGGTCACGGGCATGGCCACGGTCACGGGCATGGGCATGGACGCGGTGATCCGCAGCTGGCGGGCAACCGCTACAGCCGTACGGCTCTGGTCGCGATGGGCGTGGCCGGCGGTCTGGTGCCGAGCCCGACCGCGCTGGTGGTGCTGTTCAGTGCGATAGCCCTGGGCCGCACCTGGTTCGGCATCGTGCTGGTCTTCTGTTATGGAGCGGGTATGGCCGCGACCCTCACCGCGGCCGGGCTGATCCTGGTCCGGGTTCGGGATCACCTGCAGGCCAGCGAGTCGGGCGCGCGGTTACGCCAGCGCGCCGCGGGTCTGGTGGCGGCGCTTCCGGTGCTCACCGCGCTGTTGGTCCTGGTCGTGGGCGTGGGACTGGCCGCTTCCAGCTTCGGCGCGGCGGGCTAGGGAGGTCACATGCGCGTCCATCGGTTTCTGCCGTCGGTGCTCGGGCTCACGCTGCTCACCGGAGCCTGTTCCGGGGGCGCTGCAGCCGAAGATCCCGGACCGCTGTTCGACAGCGAGGGTGGGCGCACCGTGGCGTGCATGGTCCACCAGCCGGCGCCCCCGGGTAGCCGCTACACCGATCCGCAACGCCGGGACAGCGCGCAGGTGCTGACGGTGTTGCACTACTACACAGTCAACGGGTCCAAGCCATACTGCGACGGGAAGCCATCCAGCGCCGCCGACCAGCGGTGGGCCCAGCTCTACGTCGACCTCGGCGCCGATCCCGCCGCCGTCCGTCATCTCCTACCGCCCCGATGATTGCTGGCTGTTCGCCAGCACCCACCATGATCGCCGGTTGCGTGCCTGACGTGACCAATCCCGTCGTCCTTGGCACACAAACCGTGATCATGGCGGTGGCCGAGGAGCCGCCTCCGGGGAATTGACTGCCTCTTACGCGCGAGTTCG
>JALYTS010000089.1 GCA_030854185.1 Actinomycetota bacterium
CCACTGAACTGGCTGGCGCCGAAGGTGTCGCGGATGGGCGCGCCGAGCTGCGCCGCCGCGGGTTGATGCGCCGCGACGAGCTGGTCGCGATGGGTGCACAGGTGCCGGCTGACGCAGTCGCGGTGGGCGGCTGGCTGGTCGATCCGGCGTTGTTGCCCCAGCGCAGCGACCGGCTGGCCGCTGCGGTGACCGAGCACGCGGCGGAGAACCCCCTGCAACCAGGGATGCCGCTGGAGGTTGCCCGGCAGGTCACCGACATGCCCGACGCGCGCCTGGTCGAATTACTGCTCGGGTCGCAACTAACCCTGCGCGAAGGTCGCGTGCACCTCGCCGGACCCGTATCCGGACTGCCCGAGGCGGTCCGCACCGCGATCGACGCCCTGCGCGCCGAACTCGCGCAGCGGCCGTTCGCCGCACCCGCGGCGCACCGGCTCACCGAGCTCGGGCTGGGTACCAAACAACTCGCCGCCGCCGTGCGGGCCGGCGAGCTATTCAAGATCGCTAACGGTATCTACCTGGCTCCCGGCGCGGACGATGAGGCCATCGAGCGGTTGCGTGAGCTGCCCAGCCCGTTCACCCTCAGCCAGGCCCGGCAAGCGCTGGACACCACCCGCCGCGTCACCGTCCCGATCATGGAGCTGCTGGCCCGCCGCGGGATCAGCCGCCAGCTCCCCGACGGCACCCACGAGCTCGTGTGACCTGTCCCCGCAGCTCACCGGACCCCGGCTGGCAGGATGACCGGCATGGCGCTGACTGCACTGGATGAGTTCCTGGAGTCGCTGACCACCAAGGCCCTCACCGGCGAGGTCCCGACCCGCGAGGAGATGTCCGCCGTGCTCGCCACGGCCGACGATGATGTTCTCGATGTGGTCGCGGCTGCGTCACGGGTCCGGCGGAACTTCTTCGGGATGCGGGTCAAGCTCAACTACCTGGTGAACATGAAGAGCGGCCTGTGCCCTGAGGACTGCAGCTACTGCTCGCAGCGGCTCGGGTCGGACGCCGAGATCATGAAGTACTCGTGGATCAGCTCCGAGGAGGCGGCGAGCAACGCCGAGCGCGCCATCGCGGCCGGCGCCAAGCGGGTGTGCCTGGTGGCCAGCGGGCGCGGACCGAGCGAGCGTGACCTCGACCGGGTCACGCACACGATCTCCGCCATCAAGGACACGGCGCCCGAGGTCGAGGTGTGCGTGTGCCTGGGCCTGCTCAAGCCGGGCCAGGCCGAGCGGCTGTTCGACGCCGGCGCGCACGCCTACAACCACAACCTCAACACCAGCGCCGCGAACTACCGCCAAATCTGCTCGACCCACACCTTCGACGACCGCGTGGCGACCGTCGGTGCGGCCCAACGCGCCGGCCTGTCCCCGTGCTCTGGCGCGATCTTCGGGATGGGCGAAACCGACGACGACGTCGTCGAGGTCGCCTTGGCCCTGCGCACCCTCGACCCGGACTCGGTACCGGTCAATTTCTTGATCCCGTTCGAGGGCACCCCGTTGGGCGGGCGGTGGGACCTGACTCCGCAGCGCTGCCTGCGCATCCTGGCGATGTTCCGGTTCGTGTTCCCCGACGTCGAGGTACGGCTGGCGGCCGGCCGGGAGATCCATCTGCGTGGTCTTCAGCCCCTGGCCCTGCACCTGGTCAACTCGATGTTCCTCGGGGACTACCTGACCAGCGAGGGCCGGCCCGGCGACGAGGACCGCGCGATGATCGCTGACGCCGGGTTCGTGATCGAGGGCGTCGCGGAACAGACCCTCCCCCAGCGCCGTCACGACCTGGTGACCATTCGGCGCCGCGGAGCCGGCACCGACCAACCCGCGAACACCTGAAAGCTGCGCCGGGTGCGAGCGATGCCGGCGGCGACGTCGGGGGTCAGGCATGCCCGGATCGCCAGGGCCGCCGCAAAGCGCTTGATGGTCTCGGACCTCCCAGAAATCATTCTGAAACGAGCTCCTAATCCTGCTGGGGCGCGGTCCAGATGTGCCCATTTTCGGGGGCGTCGAGCCAGATCGACTGCCGCTCGATGGTGACCGTGAGCCCGAAGCGGCCCCATCCGGGTCGGCCGAGCTGGCACCATCGTGTATGGGCGTCTTCGATGATGCGCCACAGTGAGTGGTGTCCGGTTTCCCAGACGGCGCGCGTGCCGTTAGCTTCACGATCTTCCCGGAGTTCGCACCAGGAGCCGTCTGGAGCCCGAAGTACGGTGTTGCGGGGTGGCTGGTCGGGGCCCTCCCCGCGGAGGCTGAAAGTGGTGCCCGGCGGGAGCGCGGTGTGGGCGAAGAACCAGAAGGCGCTCTGCTCCCACGGCCGGGTCAGATCCAGCTTTGTGGCGCGCTGCTCCGCGCGATCGCGGGTCTGCGACCTGACGACGCTGCCCCGGTGCCGGTAGGTTTCGCCCGTGCGGCGAATGCCCATGAAGCTGCCGAAGGTGGGGTCGAATCGTCCCTCAGCGGTGTCTCCGCGCCGCCGGAGCAGCACCAGGTTGCCAGCCTGCTGGCCGATCTTGACGTCGACCAGGATGCGGCCGTTCTCGCGGGTCTAGACAGGCCGTCGGGCAGCACGAACAAGGCGGTATTGGAGTACACCCGAGGCAGGTCCTCAGCCGTATTCTCGGCGGTCCAGGCTCCGGCGTGGGGATTCATCGTGTAGTGCACGGGCACCAGCTCGTGGCGGGGCACCGCGCGCAGGGCTGCTTGCCATTCTGGGGAACGCAGCTTGCCCGCAGTGGTGAGTTCGTTGGCCAGTTCATCGGCCAGGGTGGTCCAGTCGGTCACGATGCGCCGGTGGCCAGCAGGTCAGCGAGCGCTTCAGTGAGCGGCGTGCCGGTGCGCGCTTCAAGCCACCCGAATTGCCCACCAGCGTTGCACTCGAGGAATGTGTACGCTCCCTCCGGGCTGACCACGAAATCCAGTGCTCCATACACCAGTCCCATTGCGTGGAGGAACTGCCTTATCCCTTCGGAGATCACAGTGGGCAGCTCGATCGATTCGTAGCTCAGGGCGTCGTAATCGGCTCGAAAATCTATATGTGATGCGGTGTTGCCGGCGTGGATCGCAAACGCGAACAGTCGGTCGCCGATAGCGATCACTCTGGCGTCGTACTGTTTCGGTGCCCATCGCTGAAATTGATGTGTGGTGACGTCGATGCCGCGCAGATCTGCGAGATCGCCGTCATTGAGCAGTCGGGTGAAAGTGATCTTCCGGGTGCCCTCCTCGGTGATGTGGTTCGCGCCGAGCATCTTCGTCACGGTCGCACCGCAGAAGGTGAACCGGCGCACCGCCGCCGGATCATTAGTGATCAGGGTGTCCGGGACGGACAGTCCACACCGGGCAGCGATGGCCAGTTGCACAGGCTTGGAGGCTGCTGCCGCCCGCGCAGGATGATTGACCCACAACACCGGCAGGGACGACAACACGCCACCAAGCCCGTACTTGGCCTCCAGAAACGCGTGATGCCGCTCCGCGTCACTCAACTCCGGTGCGAACTGGAAGGTGGTGGGACTCCGGTACCAGACCGACCGCAGCCCCTCCAGTTCGATGTCACGCCCTGGTGCGCGCAACCATCCCCGCCAACGGCCTTCGCTCAACTGGGAGTCGAGGCTGAGCTGCGTGGGGAACCAACTGGTGTCCACCCGACACACCGGCATGTCACGACTCCGCAGTGCGAGAATCATCTGGTCGGCACTGACGTCGAACTCGGCCGCCAAGATCAGAACCGTCATGCTGGGCAGGGGTTGTCCGGCATGAAGTCATAGGTCCAATCCTCGGAGCGACCTTCATCCCCGTCACCATCGGTCACCGAATCGGCGCTCGGGTCCGCCATCCCGGTCAGGATCAGCGGTCGCCCTTGTTTGTCCACCGCAACCTGCTGCTCGTGGCTGTACACGAACTCCGGCACCGGACGTCCGGCGACCGCGCCGCGCCGCATCCCCCGCAATCCCCACGGCCGTACGCCCACTGGGGAAGGACGGTCCCGGCACGGCGGGTCATGCCGGGAGCGCGACAGCCCGAACTGCTCACTACCCGATGCGATCGGATCGTCCACCGATACTGTCGTCATGTTGTGCTCCTCGCCATGTGGTGGTGCAAAACGGTTGGGTGAGTCGGCCAGGTCAACACTTCGTTGAGGACGGTGATCGCGTGGCCGTGCACCCGGCGCTCCTCGAGTCCGTCGCCGGGAACGATCAGTGACGACGTTCGCTTTCGCCAGGCGAAACAATCGCAGCTGAATCCCTAGATGTGGATGAAGTCCAACCAGTCATCGCTCACTTGATGTCCCACCAGCGGGCCGTCCTCGCCGGGGGCGAGCCGACGGAACTGAAAGCCACCCAGTTTGAGGTGGTCGAGCAGGAGCTTCGCGATCACCAGATCTCGGCTGTCCGGCTTCATCGGGCGCGACCTCCGGTCTCGGCCGCGAAGGGGGCATTCACCGATCGCGGCCGTCGGTTCCGCCGATGCTTGCCCTGCCTGACGGTCGCCAAGCCGGTGAGCCGCGCCAGCACGCCCGGATTCCGACTCCGCTGCTGCCGATGGCGCTCGTTGAGCATGGCTGCGCACGCTGGGCAGGTCGGCCCCGGCGGCGCCGCCAACGCGGCTGGCATCACCAACCGCCCACACAACCCCAAGTACTCACCCGAGCGTCGAGCGCCGCGCGAGCAGTCGCCCACCCAGTGATCGTGACCATCCTCAGCGCAGGTCATCGACATCAGCGACGCAATGACGTGGTCCGTTCTCGCTTCTACTGCCGGACACCTGCCGCGTCGATTCTCACCGCACGCCGTCTGTGACCACCTCGTATCGGACTGCATAATCAGTATAATCGCCGCGATCTGTGCCCTTGTCAAGCCACGCTGCGCCCTTGCGTCGAGGGAGCACGGGCTCGATACTGATACGGTAGTGCATAATCAGACTTGAGGAGCGGCCGATGCGCTACGCCCGGATCTCCGACAACCCCTGCAACGTTGAGGACTGCCCTGCGGTGTTCAGCGACCGCGAGAATGATCGGCGCGTGATCGTGCGCGGTGACCTACAGCCCCCGACCGAGGAGATCACCTTGGAGGAGCAGGAGGCTGCGGTGGCGATCCCCGCCCTGCATCTGATCGCCGCGTCGGCTGAGTTCGGTGGCGGGCTGACCCGGGTCGACTTCATCCGGATGTTCCGGCTCTTCGCCGCCGATGCGTTCCGGATCGAGACCCGTGACTACTACGACGTTGCGGCCGAGGCACCGGCGATCGCCGAGTTCGCGGCAACTGGTCAGATCATCACCTACCCGGACAAGCAGCGTTGGCTCGAACAGGTCGCCAATAACACAGCAGCGGAGAGGACAATCCGCCGGGTGCACACCGTCCACGCCTCCAGACTGACTTCGTACCTGCGCTGGGAGTTTGCCTCCCAGGTGGCCACGAGCGTGCCGGCTGGAGAGGACATCCGGGTCGCCGACCTCGACCACTACCCGGAGCTGGCCATCGACACCGATGTCTGGATCTTCGACGATGCGGTGGGGGTGAAGATGTGGCAGCACACCGCAGCAGACGGGGCGCGCGGTGTGGCCCGTGCCACCGCAGCTGAACTGGACACCTACCGGACCTGGCAGACTGAGGCCTGGCAGGTGGCTGTCCCGCTGCCGGAGTTCCTTGATCAGATCGGGAAGGCTGCGTAGCATGTGACTCCCGCGAAGCCCGCTGCCGAGTTGGCAGCTCGCCGGCGGCTCGCGGAGCGGCTGCGCACACTTCGCGTCGGCGCCGGGTTGTCCACCACCCAGCTGGCGCAGCGGCTGGGCTGGTCGCAGGCGAAGGTGTCCCGGATCGAGACGGCTACCCACGGTGTAGCGCCCGGCGACGTGCGTACCTGGGCCGAGGCGCTCGATGTGCCTGCCGTGCAGGTCGAGCAACTGGTGGAGCAGGCATGGGCGGCGAGCATCGAAGTGCGCAGCTTGCGCCGCGAGTTGGCCGCCGGCCATGCCAGCTTGCAGGCCGAGGTCGCGCAGCGCGAGGCGCAGGCGACGCTGCTGCGCAGCCTGCAGCATCTGGTGGTGCCGGGACTGTTGCAGACCCGGCCCTACGCGGTGGCCCTGTTCCAGCGCGCGCACCCGGCCGGCCGGGACGCCGAGCCGGCGGCCGACGCGAGGCTCGCACGCCAGCGGATCCTCGACGACCAGACACGTCAATTCCAGTGGGTGGTCACCGAGGCGGCGCTGTGGTGGCGACCCGCTGACTGGGCGGTGCAGGCTGAGCAGATCCGCGCCGTAGCCGCTGCCACCGCCCGTCCGAACGTTGATGTCCGGGTCCTGCCGCTAGACGCCCAGGCGCCGACCTTCTACCACTCCTTCACCATCCTCGACGAGCACTTGGTGACCGCTGACGATCTCGGTGCGATCCGGCTCAACGATCCGGATGACATTGCCTGGCAGATCGAGGTGTTCACCCGCATGCAACAGGCCGCCCTTGACCCGGCGGCAAGCCGAGCCGTGCTGGACGGCCTCGCCGCCCGTTTCGCCGCACGATGATTGGATCAACCAGGTCCCGATCCGCCGGCTCGTGGGGTAGACAATTTGCTGCCGCCGGGAGATCCGGCACTCAGCAAGCACTTCAGCCTGTTCCGGTACTCGGTGTTCCGCCTGGAGAGCCTGCGACGGACATGTGCCCGCACTGGACTTCTGGCTATTCGACATGGGGTCAACCGCCGGCACGGACGAACTCGGCTGCAGCCTCACCGAATCGCGCGGCTGCCGAGAGTGCCTCGAAGGTCTGCACGTACACGGCCACATCGCGGTGGTCGTCCAGCTCGCCACTCGGCGCTGTTTGACGGCCAGCCCGGCGCCGTGTTCCTGCCGCCAAGCCGACGCCTCAGTCAGCGCGGTGTGCGCCAGGTCGAGCAGCTGGCTGCGAGTCTCGGAGTCCGCATCGCAGGCGCGTAGCCACGCCTCGACGTGGTCCACCCGAGCCGACTGGGCCGCCGTCTCCACCATCCGGTCGGCTCGTCGAGTTCGCGCCAGGAAGCGGGCGCCATGGGCGGTGAGCTGCTCGCAGCGCGCCTGGGCAGCGGCTTTGCGCTCGTCGCTACCCCAGAAGCTGGGCTGCCCGGCTACTTCATGGCAGAGCCCGATTCCAGCTCGGCGAGGTGAGTGTGCAGGGCCGCGACGCAGTCGGCGGCGCTGAGCAGGTCCGGGCGTAGCACCGCATTGATGCTCAATCCGTCCAGTAGAGCGACCAGCCGCTCGGTTTCCACATTCAGGTCGAGCCCCGCCCGCAGGATTCCGGCCAGTACCTGGCGCACGAGTGACCTGGTGCCGGCGGCGGACTTCTGCGCCAGGTCGTCCAACACGGGGTTGATCCTGGCCGCTGTGGTGAACTCCATCCAGACGATCACCTCGCCGCGGCGGGCGTCGTCCAGCGGGAGCAGCTCGGACAGCAGATCGACCACCCATTGCCGCCGTCGCGGACGGGACAGGGCGCCCATTGCGGGCAGTTCCTCGACGCGGCGGTACAGCCGGGCGGCGACCCGGTCGAGCATCGACTGCATCGCGAAGCGCATCAGTTCCTGCTGGTCGTCGAAGTAGTGCCGCACCGAGCCGATGTTGAGCTTGGCCTCGTCGGCCACCGCCCGCAGCGACGCCTGCTGCAGTCCGCTGCGGACCACGACCCGGAACAGGGCCTCGACAACGTCCAGGCGGCGAACCACCGGGTCTACCAGCTTGGGCACTCGCCCTTTGTATCACAGTTGTGATATTCTATGATTTATCATGGACATGATAAATCATGTGAGGAGGAGAACCCATGGCGACGTACCTGACCTTCGTGCTCATCAGGTTCGGCCTGATCTTGGCCGGGCTAGTGGTCTTGGTCCTGCTGCTGTTCACCGCCGCGCTGGTCCTCAAACGCCGGGGACGCCTTGGGCATGCCCGGCGCCGGGCGGTGCCGTTGGTCCGCGCGGCGGCCCAGTACCTCGACGACGACCGTCGGGACAGCCCGCGATGACCGGTTTCAGTAGCTACAGTCGTCTGGCAGGTGCGGGGATCAAGGACAAGCTGCCTGGGGGCGGGTGCTGATGGCGGTCGTGCGCCGTGGCGTCCCGACGTCGCCAGGTGACCAGTTCACGCCCGGGAAGGCGGTAGCCGAGGTCAACGTCAAGGGGTTGGAAAACCACCTGCGCCGGCACGTCTCGGGTGAGGTCCGCTTCGACGCCGGCACGCGCGCTATTTACGCGTCGGACGCGTCGAACTTCCGGCAAGTGCCCATCGGGGTGGTGGTGCCGCGCACCCTCGACGACGTCGTCGCCACCGTGGACGCCTGCCATCGCTACCGGGCGCCGGTGCTGTCGCGCGGCGGCGGCACGAGCCTGTCGGGCGAGACCGTCAACGTCGCCGTGGTCATCGACTTCTCCAAGTACCTCACCGCGATCAGCCGCATCGACGTGGCCGGCAAGCTGGTGACCGCGCAGCCCGGAGTGATCAACCAGCAGCTCAACCAGGCAACCGGCAAGTATGGCCTGGTCTTCGGCCCGGACCCGTCGTCGCACTCCCGGTGCACCATCGGCGGCAACGTCGGCAACAACTCGTGTGGAATCCACTCCATCCAGGCCCACTTCTACGGCCCCGGACCCCGCACCTCCGACAACACCGAAGCGCTGGAAGTACTCACCTACGACGGCGCGCGGTTCTGGGTCGGGGTCCATGAGGAGGACCAGCTCGACGAGATCCTCGCCGCCGGCGGGCGCAAGGCGCAGATCTACGCTCAACTACGGGACCTGCGCGATCGGTACGCCGACGACATCCGGGCCGGCTTCCCACCGGTCGACGAGCTGCCCCGGCGGGTGTCGGGCTACAACCTCGACGAGCTGCTGCCGGAGAACGGGTTCAACGTCGCGCGCGCCCTGGTCGGCACCGAGGGCACCTGCGCGACGGTGCTGCAGGCCACGCTCAAGCTCACCCCCGGGCTGTTCCAGCGCACCCTGGTCGTCGTGCAGTACGACGACATCGTCGGCGCTGCCTCGCACATCATGGAGATCCGGGACTGGAAACCGATCGGGCTGGAGGTCATCGACCACCTGCTCATCCACGACCAGAAGCTCAAGGCGCTGAACAAGAAGGGAATCGGCGAGCTGCCTCGCCACGGCGGGAACCACGCCTGGCTGCTCGTGCAGTTCGGGGCTGACACCGCGAAGGAGTCGCTGTCACGGGCCGAGCAGTTCGCGGCCTGGCTGCGGCAGCACAAGGGCTACGCCGCCGACCGGATCGTCATCTCCAAGAGCCGTCAGGAGGGCGGTAACAGCGAGGACCTGTGGGAGGTCCGGGAGGCCGGGCTGAGCTCCACCGCCTTCCCACCCGACGGCGGGGACTACTGGCCCGGCTGGGAGGACTCCGCGGTACCGCCGGCCAAGGTCGGCGACTACCTACGAGAGCTGGTCGCGCTCTACGCCAAGCACGGCCTGCGCGGCGCGATGTACGGCCACCTCGGCGAGGGCTGCATCCATTCCCGGATCAACTTCGACCTGCGCAGCGCCGACGGCCTGGCCACCTACCGGCGGTTTTTGGGGGAGGCTGCCGATCTCGTGGTCTCCTACGGCGGCTCACTGTCCGGCGAGCATGGCGACGGCCAGCAGCGAGCCGAGCTGCTCGGCAAGCAGTACGGGCCGCGGCTGCTCACGGCGATGCGGGAGTTCAAGGCGATCTGGGACCCGGACGGGAAGATGAACCCGGGCAAGGTGGTCGACCCGTACCGCTTCGACGAGAACCTGCGGCTGGGCACCGGCTACAACCCAGCTCACCCGGCCGTCGCGTTCTCCTATCCGGCCGACCACGGGGACTTCGCGCACGCCACCTTGCGCTGCGTCGGCGTCGGCAAGTGCCGCGACCCGAACGGCGCACCGACCATGTGCCCCAGCTACCAGGTCACCCGGGAGGAGAAGCACTCCACCCGCGGGCGGGCCCGGCTGCTGTTCGAGATGCTGCGCGGTGAGGTGATCACCGACGGGTGGCAGTCCCGCGAGGTCGCCGGCGCACTGGACCTGTGCCTGGCCTGCAAGGGCTGCACCAGCGACTGCCCGGTCGACGTGGACATGCCGACCTATAAGGCCGAGTTCTTCCACCACCACTACCGCTCATGGCGGCGCTGGCGGTCGCGCCATGCCTACACCTTCGGCTTCATCGACCAGGCGTCCCGGCTGGCGGCCCTGATGCCGGAGGTGGTCAACGCCGTCACCCAGACCCCGGGTTTGTCGCGGCTGGCCAAGCTCGCCGCCGGGATCGACCGGCACCGGAAGCTGCCGACGTTCGCGCCGACCACCCTGCAGCAGTGGTTCAGCGACCGGGGTCGTTCGGTGAATCCGCACGGGCGTCGGGTGGTGCTGTTCCCGGACACCTTCAACAACCACCTGCACACCGACGTCGGCGTGGCGTGCGTGGAGGCCATCGAGGCGGCCGGGTGGCAGGTCGTCATGCCGTCGGTGCACGTGTGTTGTGGCCGGCCGCTGTACGACCACGGCTTCCTCGACGCCGCGCGCCACTACCTGCACCGGGTGCTCGACGTGCTGCGCGACGAGATCCGCGCCGGCACCCCGATCGTCGGGATGGAACCGAGCTGCCTGGCGGTCTTCAAAGACGAACTGGGCAAGCTGCTGCCGCACGACGACGATGCCCGGCGGTTGGCCCGCAACGTCTACCACTTCGCCGAGTTCTTCACCGTCTTCGACGTCGAGGTACCGCCGCTGCACGGCGACGCGCTGGTGTGGGGGCACTGCCATCACCGCGCCACCGGCGGCATGGCCCCGGAGCACGAGCTGTTGAAGCGGATGGGCATGACCGTGCAACCGCTGCAGGGCGGCTGCTGTGGGCTGGCCGGATCGTGGGGCTTCGAGAACGGCAAGTACGACATCTCCCTGCAGTGCGGGGAGCAGGCGCTATTGCCCGCTGTACGCTCGGCTGACCTGGACACCGTGATCGTCGCCGACGGTTTCTCCTGCAAGACGCAGATCGAGCAGGCCGGCACCGGCCGCGGCGCGCTGCACGTGGCGCAGGTGATGAAGCTGGCCCGCGAACACGGCCCGGACGGCCACCGCGGCGAGTTCCCGGAACAGGCCTACAACCACCTCCGCCCGAGCCCCGGGACCCGACGCCGCACCCGCCACCTCGCCACACTCGGCGCCGGCCTTGCCGCGCTCACCACCGCCCTCGCCGCCGCCGCCGGCGCCGTCGCCGTTTGGCGCCGTCGCCGTTTGGCGCGTTCTGGAGACAGATCGCGGTAATTCGGGGGCCGTTTAGCGCAGTCTGTCTCCAGAACGCGGCACCTGGGCGGGCACGTGAGCGAGGCAGCGATGAGCGAGCGAGGCGAGCAGCGGCAGTCCCCTGTGGACTGCGAGCGCGTCGACACGGTGGTCGTCGGCGGTGGCCAGACAGGTCTCACCGTCGGGTACCACCTGGCGCTGCGCGATCAGTCGTTCGTGATCTTGGATGCGAACGAGAGGGTGGGCGACTCGTGGCGGCAGCGCTGGGACTCGCTTCGCCTTTTCACCCCCGCGCGCTACAACGGGCTGCCGGGCTGCCCCTTCCCGGCGGCCCGTTGGTCGTTTCCCAGCAGAGCCGAGATGGCCGACTACTTGGAGGCCTACGCCGCACAGTTCGATCTCCCGGTCTGCTCAGGAGTCCGCGTCGACCAGCTGCGCAGGAAGGCCAACCGGTATGTCCTGACCTGCGCGGATCGCCGGATCGAGGCCGACGATGTGGTGGTGACCATGGGCAGATAGGCCTGCTTGAGCCGCCGGCGTACCTCCTCAGGCTGGGTGCCACTCACCAGCGAGCATCTCGGCGATCTGGTAGGTGTTCAGCGCCGCGCCCTTGCGCAGGTTGTCCCCGCAGACGAAGAAGTCCAGCGTGTTCGGGAAGTCCAGCGCCTGGCGAATCCGGCCGACGTAGGTCGCATCCGCGCCCACCACCTCGGCCGGCGTCGGCCACACTCCCCCTGCCGGGTCGTCGGCCAGCACGATGCTCGGAGCCGCAGCGAAGACCTTCCGGGCCTGCTCCACGGTGACCGGCGCGGCGAACACCGCATGCACCGCGAGCGCGTGCGTGGTGATCACCGGAACCCGCACGCAGGTGGCCGACACCCTGAGATCCGGGATGCCGAGGATCTTGCGCGACTCGTTGCGGACCTTGAGCTCCTCGGAGCTCCAGCCATCCGATCGCAGCGACCCGGCCCAGGGCACCACGTTCATCGCCAGCGGCGCCGGGAACGGTGACTGCGCAGGCAACCCCGCCGCAGCCAGCGCCGCCGCGATGTCCCCACCGCGCACCCCGACACCCTTGCCGGCAACCGCGGCGAGCTCGGCGTACAAGCGGTCCACCCCGGGGCGCCCCGCTCCGGAGGCGGCCTGGTAGCTGGCCACCACCAGTTCGGTGAGGCCGAACTCGGCGTGCAGGGCACCCACCGCGGCCATCATCGACAGCGTGGTGCAGTTGGGGTTGGAGACGATGCCCTTCGGTCTGTGAGCGATCTCCGCGGCGTTGACCTCAGGGACCACCAAGGCAACATCAGGGTCCATCCGGAATGCGCCCGAATTATCCACCACCACCGCGCCGCGCGCCACGGCGACCGGAGCCCACTGCTCGGAGATCTCGTCCGGGACGTCGAACATCGCAATGTCGACGCCGTCGAAAGCCTCGGCGGTGAGCTCAACGACAACATGAGGCTCGCCCCGCACACTGATCTTCTTGCCGGCCGACCGGATCGAAGCGATCAATCGGATCTCCGCCCAGGGCACCGACCGTCGCGAGTTGATAATGTCGATCATGACGGTACCCACTGCACCGGTGGCACCGACGATGGCCAGGGTGGGTGCCGTCACTACCGACCGGTCCCGGCGTAGACGACGGCCTGCTCGCCACTGCCCAGGTCGAACGCATCGTGGATCGCGCGGACCGCGACATCCAGCTGCTCGGCGCGGACCAGTACCGAGATCCGGATCTCCGAGGTGTTGATGGTCTCGATGTTGACCCCGGCCTGCGCGAGAGCCTCGCAGAAGCGCGCGGTGACCCCCGGGTGCGATCGCATTCCTGCACCGATCAGCGATACCTTGCCGACATCATCATCGCAGAGCACATTCTCGAAACCGATGTGCGGCTGCATCGCGCGCAGCGCCTTGACGGCGATGGTCGCGTCGAGTTTGGGCAGCGTGAACGTGACGTCGGTGCGGCCGGTGTCGATGTGCGAGATGTTCTGCAGCACCATGTCTATGTTGAGTTCGGCGTCGGCGATCACCCGGAAGATGTGAGCGGCCTTGCCCAGCTCGTCGGGCACCCCGAGTACGGTGATCTTCGACTCGGACCGGTCGTGTGCGACGCCGGTAAGCATGGCCTGTTCCACGGTGCGATCCTCCACTGATCCAGCCACCATGGTGCCGCAGTTGCGGCTGTACGACGAGCGGACGTGTACTGCGATGTGATTACGTCTGGCGTATTCGACGCAGCGCAGCATGAGCACCCGCGCCCCGCAGGCCGCCATCTCCAGCATCTCTTCATAGGTGATGGTGTCGAGCTTGCGCGCATCGGGCACGATCCGCGGGTCGGCGGAATACACCCCGTCGACGTCGGTGTATATCTCGCACACGTCCGCCTGCAGGGCTGCTGCCAGCGCGATCGCGGTGACATCGGAGCCGCCACGACCCAACGTGGTGACATCTTTGGTGTCTTGCGCCACCCCCTGAAACCCGGCTACCAACGCCACCGCGCCCTGGTCCAGCGCATCGCGCACCCGGCTCGGCGTCACATCGATGATGCGGGCCCTGCCGTGCGCCGCGGTGGTGATCACTCCGGCCTGCGAGCCGGTGAACGAGCGGGCGTCGACACCCAGGGCGTGCACCGCCATCGCGACCAGCGCATTGGAGATTCGCTCACCCGCGGTGAGCAGCATGTCAAGTTCACGCTGATGTGGGTGCGGCGATACCTGATTGGCGAGGTCGAGCAGATCGTCGGAAGTGTCACCCATCGCCGACACCACCACCACGACCTCGTTACCGCCGTTGCGGGTTTCGACGATCCGGGCGGCCACCTTCTTGATCCGCTCGGCGC
Source organism: Actinomycetota bacterium (assembly GCA_030854185.1). Taxonomy (GTDB): domain Bacteria; phylum Actinomycetota; class Actinomycetes; order Mycobacteriales; family Pseudonocardiaceae. Next base: position 14,053 of record JALYTS010000089.1, read on the forward strand.
AGTCCACTGATGAGCCGCCGTACTTCTGGACCACGAGCGCCACACCGACCTCCAGTCTGCCCCCTGGTACTCCAAGGGCCGTGCCCCCTGGCGTATCAGGGGGCACGGCCCTTGGAGTATCAGCGCCTACGCGGTCTCGACTTGACGACCGGTGAGCGCCCTGAGCAGGCCACTGCCGAATACCACCGCTGCCAGCGCGGTCACCAGGTGCAGGTAGTTGTCCGGGTCATTCCCCGCCGCAACCGAAATCAGGCTGAGGTAGCCCAGGAAGCCCAGCACCGCGGCCACCAAGTAGAAACCGCCGATGGCGAAGTTCAGACCCTCGTTCCCTACGGCGGTGAGGGCGAACGCCCCCATGAGCCACAACCCGCCGATCGCGATGTGCACGATGTTGTGGAAGGGGTTCACCATGAAGAGTCCGAAAACCGCGGTGTTCGTCATCTCAGTTATGTTGCTGAAGCCCGAGAAGAAGAACCCGATGATCCCGCCCACCACGTAGATGCTGCCAGCGATCATCGAAAAGTTCTGCTCTAGCGTCCTGCCCGCCCCCCTGCTCTGGAGCTTGATCCCGAACTTGTCTTCTGGACTAGCAAACGTCATGTCCGTCCCCTTCCACTCGACGCCGACTCTCACTCGACGTCGAAAGACTCAACCGGTGAGGTGCGCGGGCCCGCGGCTGGTCCCTACCTCATATCGCTAGTACGAACTTCGGCTCGATGTACCCCACGGTTCACCTGCGGGCCGAGGGATCACCCTAACGGATGGCTGGTAACCGGCCCCAACGGGTAGGCGATCTATCCCGTCCGAGCCTCGGTGCGCCAGTCGACGACCCCTGCCGGGGTGGCCGCCCGCTTGTCACGCCCCGCCAGTATGATGCTGCCCTCCGTGACGAAAGACCCCTGCGGAAACTGATCTGACGCGGAAGAACTGGTCGCGCACAGTGACCATGAGCTTACGATCTGGAAGTGGGCGCAATGAACAATCTGTGGAATGCCATACGCAGGCGGCGGGTGTTGGTCATCATCGGGTTGCTGCTGGCGGTGGGGCTGGGAACGTCCGCTGCGATCTTCGGACCCAAGCTCTTCACTGGCAACCAGCCTTCGCCGGCGGCGAATACGGCGAACGCGACAAACAACGCAGACGCCTCATCGAAGTCCAAGCCGGTCGGCTTCAGCGACTTCCGTAGTGAGCAGGCCGGTATCGAGGTCGCCTACCCGTCTGACTGGACGAAGCTGAGCCCCAAGGATCCACAGGTTCTCCTGCTCGTGTCGCAGGGGCCGCAGGACTCCTTCCTGCTGCGCACCAGTGAGCTCAAGGAAGCGGTCGGCCCGCAGCAGCTCCCGGAGCTGAAGCAGGTGACCGACAAGCTCGTCACCTCGAACAAGTCGGTACAGATGGTCGCCGGACCCAACCAGATCCAGCTCGCTGGCTTGCCTGGCTTCTACTACTTCTACAACTTCACCGATCCCGCCACCGGCCAGCAGGGCTCGCACTCCCACTTCTTCCTGTTCAACGGCAAGACGATGATCAGCATGGTGTTCCAGAGCCTGCCCAAGGAGCACTTCGCCGCCTCCGCCAAGACCTTTGACCAGATCGCCAACTCGCTGCACCTGCTGAAGAAGTGATCAGATCCACGGCGGGAGGTCGGGTAGCCCGCCGGGTGCGGTAAGAGCGTTACCGTGGGGCCGGCCGGTAAGCCAGCCGGCCAGCTGCGGCACTGGGCCGGATACCGGCCCAGCCACGGGCTCAGCTGCCGTGTTTTCGGGCCCGAAGGTGATCAGCTGCCCACCGGGAAGCTGTAGCTGGATCGCAGCGGTCACCCGGGTGTGCATCCAGGCTGCAACCTCTCGCACCAGCCGGGTGGCGATATCCGCGGGAATCGCGTCGACCTCCACGCCGGCGTCCAGATCCACCAGGTGCAGCCAGAGTTCGCGCACCCGCGCCCAGGCAACGCGGGCGGCAGGCATCGGCCCATGCCTGGTGGCGACGGTGGCGTCCCACTGATCCGGGGACAGTTCCTGCGCGGTCGCCGCGAAAGCGGCGCCGGTGCGGCGGAGGTCATCGAGCTGCTCGGGCTGCGCTCGGCAGGCGCCGGCCTCGATGTCCGCCTCGCGCGCCTGGACCGAGGGATACATCGGTGTCTCGATGCCGGTCCGCGCCCAGGTGAGCAACCGTTCCAGGCCTTCGGCATTGCGCGCGACATGGGTGACCACGTGGCCGCGAGTCCAGCCAGGCAACCGGGACTGCCCGCGCAGGTCGTCGAGCCGCATGACGGTCTGCTCGAACAATGCCTGCCCGTCGGCGACCCAGGACAGCTCCCTATCCGGCCGGCTCACAGGATTGGGCCGGGTCGGTAGGTGGCGGCGGCGGGGTGCCGGGACACCAACGTCGCGACCTGGGCGACGATCGCGGCGGTCTGCTCGGCGGCAGCACCGGTGAACGGTAAGCGGTCAGCGAGCAATACGTCCAGATCGGCGCGGTCCAGAGGCAGTCTGCTGTCATCGGCCAGCCGGTCGAGCAGGTCGTTGCCGGCGCCCTTCTCCCGCATCGCCAGCGCGACTGCGAGGGCATGCTCGCTGATCACCGCGTGCGCGGTTTCCCGGCCCATCCCGGCACGCACCGCGGCGATCAGCACCTTCGTGGTGGCGAGGAAGGGCAGGTAGCGCTCCAGCTCCCGCTCGATCACCGTCGGGTAGGCGCCGAACTCGTCGAGCACCGTCAGGAACGTCTCGACCAGCCCGTCGAAGGCGAACAACGCCCCGGGCAGCGCGACCCGGCGGACCACCGAGTCCGACACGTCGCCCTCGTTCCACTGCGAGCCGGACAGTTCAGCCACCATCGAGGCGTACCCGCGCAGCACCACCGCCAGGCCGTTGACGCGCTCGCAGGAGCGGGTGTTCATTTTGTGCGGCATGGCGCTGGAACCGACCTGACCGGGCTGGAAGCCCTCGGTCACCAGCTCGTGACCAGCCATCAGCCGGATCGTGATCGCCAGCGACGACGGGGCGGCGGCCAACTGCACCAGAGCACCGAGCAGCTCGTGGTCCATCGACCGCGGATACACCTGCCCGACGCTGCGCAGCACCCGCCCGAAGCCCAGATGCTCGGCCACCCCGCGCTCCAGCTGCGCCAGCGCGGACGGATCACCACCGAGCAGATCCAGCATGTCTTGGCCGGTACCCATCGGACCCTTGATCCCGCGCAGCGGGTAGCGGGCCAGCAGCTCCTCGAGCCGGGTGAAGGCCACCAGCAGCTCGTCGGCCGCGCTGGCGAACCGCTTGCCCAGCGTCGTGGCCTGGGCGGCGACGTTGTGGCTGCGCCCGACCATCACCAGCTCGGAATACTCGGCGGCGCGACCCGCCAGCCCGGCGAGCAGCGCGACGCAGCGGTCTCGCACGTGCACCAGCGAGCGCCGCACCTGGAGCTGTTCGACGTTCTCCGTAACGTCCCGAGACGTCAGGCCTTTGTGGATCTGCTGGTGGCCGGCCAGCGCATTGAATTCCTCGATGCGCGCCTTGACGTCGTGCCGGGTCACCCGCTCCCGGACCGCGATCGACTCGAGATCCACCGCGGACACCGCCCGCTGATAGTCGTCGAGTACCTGCTGCCCGACCGGCACTCCCAGATCGGCCTGGGCGCGCAGCACCGCCAGCCACAGCTCCCGCTCCAGCACCACCTTGTGCTCCGGCGACCACAGCCGGACCAGCTCAGCGGAGGCGTACCGCGCCGCGAGCACATCAGGAATCACCCTGCCACCCTACGGCCGCCTTACGACGGTGAGAGCCGTGAACTCGACAAGACCGACGTCTGGACGGCCCGACGACGTCGGTGCTGACGAGTTCACGACAAGGCCGGGCTCTAGTGGTTAGAAGGGGATGACACGCCGCATCAGGTCGAGGGCCTCGTCGGCCCAGCCGAGCACCCGCAGCCCGGCGGTCACGTTTGCCGGCGGGTGCGTCAGCAGGGTGTCCCGACGGATCAGTCGGGTGAAGTCGACCCGGACCGGTCCGATCCGCGGCGTCTGACCGTCGGGTTGGTTGAACGTGACGCCGGCGCCGGCCATGATGTTGACCAGTTCCTGGGCGATGATCCCGTAGCCCACGGTGGTCGGATGGATCCCGTCCAGCGAGAACAGCCCCCCGCTGCGCCGCCCGGTGCCGTCACCGGTGAGGAACCGCGAATCCGGTACCGGGTTCAGCGCCGCCAGCTCGGGCGGTAGCGGGTAGGGCTGCCACCAGGGTGGCCGGGCCTGCGGGCTGTCCAGGTAGCGGCGGGAGGCGAGCCGGTCGAGCACCCCCGCGACGTCGAGTAGATACCAGTCCCGGCCTACCCCGCGGGCATCGGCTACCACCGTCGTGATGGCGTCGTTGTACTGGTCGATGGCGCTGTCGACGGCACGGGCCTCGTCCTCGGTGATCGACGGATCGCGGCCGACTTCGAAGTCAACGTCGGAGATCCACGGGCGAGTGTAGTACGGGAAGTACCGCGAGTCCGGCGCTACCTTGCCGGCCACCCCGCGGGCGATGGGCGCGATCGTGACGTGCGGGATCGTGCACCAGATCACGTGCCGGGCGCGGATCTCCTGGACCTTGGCCACGACGCGCTGCAGTTCGGCGATGAAGTGGCTGGGCCGCCACACCGTGAACGCGTCCTTGCGCGCCAGGTCGTCGTAGCCGGTGTCGCTCCACACCACCTTCAGCTGGGTCACCGCACCCAGCGCATTGTTCGCACCCAGAAACACCATGAGCGTCTCGATGCCATGGTCGGGGTCCTCCCCCGGCTGGGCACCTACCTCGGCGCCGAGCGCCGCGGCTGCGTCGAACACGGTGGCGGCCGGGGTGGCCCTGGGCAGTACCCGCAACGCCGCGCGGGCGCCGTGGTTCTGCACGATCTGCTGCACCAGGTCGTCGGTGGGCACTCCGATCTCGGCCTGGCAGCTGTCATAGGTACGGACCAGCGCGTCGCGCAGATCCCAGCCGTAGGCGGCGAGCACGTGGTTGGTGGGCGACGGGGCGGGCGGCAGGGAGCCGGCACCACGCTCCCAGTAATCCTCCACGTCGTCCATGAACTGCCGGCCGCGGAACAGCGCCAACGGCAGCTCGAACAAACTCAGGTCGGCTCCGAAGTGGGCCTCGAGCTCGCGCATCAAC
>JALYTS010000186.1 GCA_030854185.1 Actinomycetota bacterium
ACGCCACCAACCCCTACAACAGCAACGTCGCCACCAACGGCAGCGAGGTCGACAACTCCCGCCACATCGACAACTCGCACACCGACATCGGCTCGCACAACACCGAAAAGGTCACCGACATCGAAAAGCACGACGACTCGGTGCACATCAACAACCACCCCGACAACTCCGTGACCGACTCCTACAACGGCTCCGGCAACGAGCACTCACAGATCGACCAGAGCCAGGTCCACCAGCACGGCCTGGTCAACGTCGACCACGTCCTCAGCGACGACAACCTCCACCTGCTCTAAACCAGATCCCTCCACTGGACACATCGGCTCCGCCATCCCCACCCCGGGACGGCGGAGCCGATGTGTCCAGTGTGTTCGCATCGGTTAAGTCCTCATCGGCCACGAGGTCCGATCCTGCTCGTGGCCAAGGGCTCGAGTGAAGATCACCATCGGTCTTCCGGCGCCGTTGTAGTTGGGCACCGGCGCACTCACGTCGAAGCCGAGGCGCCGGTGGAATCGGATCGAGCCCTCGTTGCCGGGCGCCGTGACGGCGCGTGCCTCGCCGCAGCCCACGCTCGTGGCATAAACCAGGAACGCACCATAGAACGACTCGGCAAGACCGCTGCGTCGGCGGTCGGGTCGTACGCCGACGACGTGCAGGTAGGCGATCTCGGGCTCAGACGGGGACACGAATGCGACCAGAAATCCCGCCAGCCCGAAGTCATCCTCGGCGACGCGGCTGGTAGTCCAGAAGTGATCCAGGAACAACCGGGGCAGCGACGCCCTCACCGGGCGCCCCCACCAATCGTCGATCACCGCAGCGATCCGGTCGTAGTCCGCTGGCCGGGCGACTCGCAATCTCCCATCCTCCTTCGACCACACCATCTCGTTCGACCACACCATTCATCAAAACAGATGAGGTGGAGGCATCCGGCCACAACCGCGCCGAACTCGAACGCCGCCTTGGGCACGCCAACGACCGCTACAGTACGAGGGTCGCCTGGCGGGTCATCCGGAGCCAGTCCCGCGATGGACGGCCCGTTCTCCGTGCTGTCCCTGCCCGAGCCCATCCCGAGCTTCGGCTATGCCGAAGGTGGCGGCGGTTCGTCGGTCTACACCGAAGATCGCGAGCTGGTGCGAATGTGCACCGTCAAGTGGGGCATCCTCACCGAACGAGCATTATCCCAGACCGACTCAGTGGATATGATCAAGCAAGCAGCGAAGGGTTACGAGTAATCCACGACGAAGGAGGGCACCGGATGATCCACCAGGACCTCGTTGCCCGTGCGGGATGCCGCAACAGCAACCACCCCGACGCCGGGGCTCTGGTCTTCACCCGCACCGAGATGCACGCCTGGATCAAAGGCTGCAAGACCGGCGAATTCGACGACCTGAGCTGACGCCCAACGTCTTTAGTGGTGTCGTCGCCGGCGTGCTCGTTGTCGTGCATGCGTTTGGCGTGCTCCGCCCAGCGCTCGTGCGTCGCGGCGACGAACTCCATGAGAATGGCGGCGCTCTCGACGACGTTCGAGCCGACCTTGCTGAAGAGGGTGAAGAACTTCTCGTTCCGCGGCTGCATCTGTCGGCCCAGGGGAGATCCTCCTGGGCCGACGGTACCGCCGTACGCGGCGCGCCGCGTCTTCGCGAGGAGGTTGTCGTCCACGGCGGACGATAAGTGGAAAGGAGAGTACCCACTCCTTTCCACTCTCAACGTATAGCGCACCGGGGGGCTTGCGGCAAGACCCGGGTCGTGCCGCAGAATCGCCGGCCGAGGCCAGAACCTGCGGAAATGGGAGTCGCGAAGTGCGTGTGTTGTTGTCGACGTATGGGTCGCGCGGGGACGTCGAACCGCTGGTGGGACTCGCGGTGCGGTTGCGGGCACTCGGCGCTGAGGTGCGGGTGTGCGCGCCGCCGGACGAGGACTTCGCGCAGCGGTTGGCCGGCGTCGGCGTGCCGCTGGTGCCGGTCGGCGCGCCGATGCGCTCGATGGTGCGGCCGTCGTCGGCGGCGGACGCTTCCCGGCGTGTGGCCGAGAAACTGGGCATCCACTATGTGTACGCGACCTTTTGTCCGATCGTGCTGCCGTCGCCGCACCACGCGCCACCGCCGCTGCTGCCGGGACAGCCGTCCCCACCGGAGGTGACCGACAACCGGGTGCTGTGGGACCTGAACGCCCAGAGCTTCAATGCGCTGCACGGCGGGCCGCTCAACACCCACCGGGCGTCGATCGGTCTGCCACTGGTGGACAGCGTCCGTGACTTCATCTTCACCGACCACCCGTGGCTGGCTTCGGACCCGATCCTGGGCCCGTGGCAGGAGCCGGCGGACCTCGACGTGGTGAAGGTGGGCGCGTGGATACTGCCGGACGAACGCCCCCTCCCGGCCGAGTTGGTGGCGATTCTGGACGCCGACACACCACCGGTGTAAGTGGGCCTCGGCAGCATGCGCCACGTCTCGAACGACATCGCCCGGATCGCTATCGAGGCGATCCGCGCGCAGGGCCGCCGTGGTACCCCAGGGGGCGGACCAGCCGTACTGGGCCGGCCGGGTGGCCGACCTGGGCATCGGCGCGGCACACGACGGTCCGACTCCGACCACCGAGTCCCTGTCCGCCGGGCTCAGGACGACTCTGACCCCCGAGACCCGCGCACGAAGCGACCCTGTGGCCGGCACGATCCGCACCGACGGGGCGACGGTGGCCGCGACACTGCTGCTCGACGCGATCAGCCGGGAAAGGCCGCCGGCGTCCGCGCCGTCGGCGTCCGCGTGACCACGCGGGATCGTCGGGCCGGGGAAATGCCTGGCGCCTGGATGCACCGATTCGACACCGATTCGACGTCGTTGAATGGGGGTTTCGATGATTGACGTGATCGTTGCCGGCGGCGGACCGACCGGCGTGATGCTGGCCAGCGAGTTGCGGCTGCACGGTGTGCACGTGGTCGTGCTGGAGAAGGCGGCGGAGCCGGCCAGGCATGTCCGCGCGCTCGGCCTGCACGTGCGCAGCATCGAGGCGATGGACCAGCGCGGTCTGCTGGAGCGGTTCCTCGCGCACGGCCAGCAGTACCCGGTCGGCGGTTTCTTCGCCGGCATCGACAAGCCCTCGCCCGACCGGCTGGACACCGCGCATCCCTACGTCCTCGGCATCCCGCAGCCCACCACCGATCGCCTGCTGGCCGAGCGCGCCACCGAGCTCGGCGCCGAGATCCGGCGCGGCTGCGAGCTGGTCGGGCTGAGCCAGGACGATCACGGGGTGACCGTCGAGCTGGCCGACGGCACGCGGTTGCGCTCGCGTTACCTCGTCGGCTGCGACGGCGGCCGCAGCACGGTGCGCAAGCTGCTCGGCGTCGGCTTCCCCGGCGAGCCCACCAGGGTCGAGACGCTGTTGGGCGAGATGGAGGTGGCCGTGCCACCGGAGACGCTGGCCGCCGTGGTGGCCGAAGTCCGCAAGACCCAGAAGCGGTTCGGCGCCGGGCCCTTCGGGGACGGGGTGTACCGCGTCGTCGTGCCCGCCGAGGGGGTGGCCGGGGACCGGTCGGTCCCGCCGACCCTCGAGGAGTTCAAGCAACAGCTGCGGGTGTTCGCCGGGACCGACTTCGGCGTGCACTCACCGCGTTGGCTGTCCCGCTTCGGTGACGCCACCCGGCTGGCCGAGCGCTACCGGACCGGCCGGGTGCTGCTGGCCGGCGACGCGGCGCACATCCACCCGCCGACCGGCGGGCAGGGCCTCAACCTCGGCATCCAGGACGCGTTCAACCTCGGCTGGAAACTGGCCGCCGAGGTCGACGGCTGGGCACCGGAGGGGCTGCTGGACAGCTACCACACCGAACGGCACCCGGTGGCCGCCGACGTGCTGGACAACACCCGCGCGCAGATGGAGCTGCTGTCCACCGAACCGGGCCCCCGGGCGGTGCGCCGGCTGCTGTCGGAACTGATGGACTTCGAGGAGGTGAACCGGTACCTGACCGAGAAGATCACCGCGGTCGGGGTCCGTTACGACTTCGGCGAGGGGCATGAACTGCTCGGCCGGCGGCTGCGGGACGTGGGACTGAAGCGCGGTCGCCTCTACGAACTGACGCACGGCGGCCGCGGACTGCTGCTCGACCAGACCAGCCGGCTGTCGGTGGCGGGCTGGGCAGATCGGGTCGACCACGTCGTCGACGTCAGCGAGGAACTGGACGTGCCCGCGGCGCTGCTGCGGCCGGACGGCCACGTGGCCTGGGCCGGCGAAGATCAGGCGGATCTGCTCAGCCAGATCCCAAGGTGGTTCGGCGCGCCCGCCAACTGAACGCGCTTTCCATAAGCCAGTGGAGAACCCGCCGAATCTGACGTCAGATAGCCGCTGTGTAGGGGCATGTGTCAACTCAGGGGTATGAAGACGAATTGCGGTCCGAGCGGAGCTACGTGGCCGGGCTCTACACACGGCTCGACGCCGAGCGCGCGCGAGTGAAGGGTGAGTACACCGCGGCGTTGCGGGGAAACGGTGGGACACCGGTGGAACGGGATGTCGAGGTGCGCGCGCTGACCAAAGAGCTGAAGCGGCTGGACGTGGCGGACGACGGGCTGTGTTTCGGTCGGTTGGACACCCTTTCGGGCGAACACTCCTACATCGGCCGGATCGGCCTTCTCGACGAGGAGAACTCCTACGATCCGGTGTTGCTCGAGCCCTGCTCGCGGCGGTCAACGCGCCGCGCGGTGACCGGATGCGCGACATCGTGGCGACGATCCAGGCCGAGCAGGACGAGATCATCCGGCTCGATCACCCAGGGGTGCTGGTGATCGAGGGCGGCCCGGGCACCGGGAAGACCGTGGTGGCGCTGCACCGCGTCGCGTACCTGCTCTACACCCAGCGGGAGCGGATGGAACGTCATGGCGTGCTCGTGGTCGGGCCCAACCCGGCGTTCCTGAACCACATCGGCCGCGTTCCGCCGTCGCTGGGCGAGTCCGACGTGGTGTTCATGACCACCGGCGACCTCGTGCCCGGCCTACACCTCACCGCCGACGACACCCCGGAAGCCGCCCGGCTCAAGGGCTCGCTGAAGGTCCTGGACGTGCTAGCGGCGGCGGTCGCCGATCGGCAGCGGCTGCCGGAGCATCCGCTGCCGATCAACCTGGCGGACGTCACGGTGCGGATCGACGCCGAGACCGCGGAGTGGGCCAGGGACGAGGCGCGCGCCAGCGGGCTGCCGCACAACGAGGCCCGCGCGGTATTCCGTGAGATCGTCACGTGGGTGCTCACCGAACGGGCTATGGCCCGGATCGGCCGGGGCTGGCTGACCCGGGCGGACCGCGAAGCGTGGGAGCACCTGCGGGCGGACCTGCTCAAGGAACTCGCCGACGACGACAAGTTCACCGCCGCGCTCGACGAACTCTGGCCGATACTGACGCCGGAAACACTGTTGGCACCGCTGTACATGTCCCCCGAACGGCT
>JALYTS010000027.1 GCA_030854185.1 Actinomycetota bacterium
ACCCATGGCAACTTTGGGGGAGAAGTTGCCATGGGTGGCACATCCCCACGCGGCATTGGTCTTTCCCCGGCCCTCACTGAGAGTGACATCGGGTATGTGATGCTTGAGAGGTAGCGGCTTGCCGCGGATTCTCCACCCACCAATACGATCTTGAAACGCAACTGCCCCACGCTGCGTCGTCGGGCGGAACCTCCAGGTTTGCACAGATGGCGTACCGGTGATATCCAGCTCCTTCGCCAGTCGCTCAACGGGCCTGAGCGCTGCCCCGGCACCCCTGACTAGGCGATCGCCGATCCATGCGTTAATGCAAATGTTGCCTTCGGTACGCGACACAACTCCAGGACGCGATAGTAAGACAGATCGGCTGGTCAGGACTCCGAATGAGCACATCGAAGAGGTGGACCTGCGAGCATTACACTAAATCGGTCGTTCGTTATCACTCAGCATTACAGATCGGCTAGGGTCTGCCACAAGCCGGTGTCCTCCTGCCGGGGATGCAGAGTCAGCTGAAGGCGAGGAAGCGAATGAGGGGATCGGTTCTCCCGTTCGAGGGGGTCGGGCCGCAAACTCCCAAAGCTGCCGGACGGCTCTGCGTCGATCGGACCGGTCCCGGTTCAGGCCGAGTCAGACCGCTCCCGCCCGGCGAGTTCTCGCAGCGCCCGCATGGCCTCCGCCTGGTCCGCAGGGGTCGACACCGGACCAGCCTTCCGAGCCGACTCGCAACACGGGCACCGGCACCCCGCCTTCGCCCCGATCGCACTTCCGTGATGCCCGTCGGGGACCTCGGGGTTACGCCACCCCAGCTGGCTGGGTCCAGATTCCTGCTGATCCATCAACCCACCTCCCTCATCGTTACCGTTCCCTGTGACACCGCGACCGTCAACAAGGAATCCCTCGTCTAGGACAGCTTCCGGCGTCTAGGCCACCGCTGGCGCTGTTCGCGCGGATGCCGGACGACGAGGCTGCTGTGTTTGACGTGGCCGGTGATGTGCAATCGGGCCGCACCCCCGCGCGGTGTCGTGGCGTCGTTTCGCACCGTTCCGTGGTCGATCTGCACCTCGTCGAGATCGATGCTCCACCCCGCGGGTACCACCATCACCACTGCGCTGTGCCTGGCCTGCACGTCCACGCGGATCTCGGGGCTGCGCACGACTGCCTCGGCGAGGCACTCTGGTGACCCTGACCTACGACTGGTCCGCGGTCATCGACGCACAGCTGCTCGCGATGATGCCCCGAGTGTCCAGAGAGGATCTGACCCGCTCACTCGACAAGCTCGCCGCCGCGCTGTAGATCCTCGGAGGATGATCTAGGTTCGGCCTTCGAGGTCAACGTCCCGGAAACGGCAAACAAATGTTGCCGGTCTGCCGTCGGCGGGCGCAGGCTCGGTGAGTGGAGGTGATCGCGATGGACTACGACGTCGTTGTGGTCGGGGGCGGTGCGGCCGGACGGAGCGCTGCGATGGTGTTGGCCCGGGCCCGTCGCCGGGTGGCGGTGGTCGATGCCGGTGAACCCCGCAACGCTCCGGCCGCGCATGTGCACGGGTTTTGTCTCGGGACGGGATGTCCCCGGTGCGGCTGCTCGAGGTGGGCCGGGGCGAGGTGGTCGGGTACGGCGGCGAGGTGATGGAGGGCCGGGCGTGGGGGATCGAACACGGTGCCGAGTACGGATTCATGGTGCACCTGGTCGGTGGGCGGGCGCTGACGACGCGCAGCGTGCTGACGGCTAACCTGGCTGCGTGACGAGCTGCCCGCGGTCCCGGGCCTGCGCGAGCGGTGGGGCAACGACGTGCTGCATTGTCCGTACTGCCACGGATATGAGGTTCGCGACACGCCGATCGGAGTAGTGGGCGGCGACAACCGACCGTTCACCATGCATCAAGCGTCGCTGGTGCGGCAGTGGTCGGACAACGTGGTGTACTTCCCGAATCGGATCGCCTGACCTCAGACGAGCGTGAGCGATTGACCGCCCGCGGGATCCGGATTGTCGACGGCCATGTGACGCGGCTCGTGTTGGACGATGACCGGCCATCCGGTGTTGAGCTCGCTGATGGCCGGGTGGTGTCGCGGGCAGCGGTGTTCGTCGGCCCCCGCTTCGAGCCGCATGACGAGCTGCTGACCAATCTGGGGTGCAGAGTCGGCGAGAACGGCTGGGTGGCCACCGATCCCACAGGTGCCACCAGCGTGGCCGGAGTGTGGGCGGCCGGCAACGTCGTGGACTCACCGGCCCAGGTGATCACTGCGGCCGGCGCCGGAACGGTCGCCGCCATCGCGATCAACCACTACCTCCTGGAGGAGGACATCAAACACGCCGTCGCGAAATACCACACGGCGGGCGAGGCGCTCTCGAACGTGACGGAGCAGCGGGTCGCCGAAGGCGTCCTCGGCGACCCCAGTCCATAGACCCTCTCTTGCCCACCTTCACCGGTAGGCAAATATCAGCGCACCGCCACCGTGATCACCGATAACGGGACGCGGATCCAACGAAACAGACCTCGGCGCAGGCCACCGACGCAGCGACGGCGACACACCAGCGCTATCGGGACATTCTCATGTCCCGATAGCGCGGAAAACTTCTAGGCGGAGGTCACGCCAGGCTAACGGTCGCGGTGTCTCTCCATCCCCTGTCACATGTTGCGGATCCGCAGGTAGCGACGGACATCTGAGAGTGAAAGCAGTCCGACAGTGAGCAGGGTAACGACGATGATCGCTGCCAGGACTAATGCGACGTAGCCAACGATGTCCATGTGTCCTCATCTGTTCAGCGGTTCAGTGGTCAGCGTGGTGTTGCTCGCAGTGCTGTCGCCGGCGATCGCGCTGCATCTCCGGCTGCGACGCACTGGATCCGTGGCGCAGAAAGGTGATCTTCTGCTCGGCCGTGTGTTCCACGGTTTCTCCCGTCGACACCCACTGGTCAGCGCTCCGCCGGGGTCTTGAGCAGCGTGTCGCACCGCTCGGCGAGGACCGTCATCCCTCCGACCCTCACCTGTCGAGCGAGGGGATCGGGACCTCGTGTCGCTAAATGCGCATTGCACGCTCAGGATACGCACCAACACCGACCGCGTACATCACATGGCGCGTCCCGTTTGGGTTGTCGTGGCGCGGCCGGACGCCAGACCCGCGGCTAAAGGAACGCCGGTCTCCCCGAGTGGGGATCTGCGCGTTGTGGACCGCCCCACAGCCGGTCGAGGCACCCGACCGTGCTGCTGCTGCTGCCTTCCACATCGGTCATGCGGATTCGATTCTCGTCGCCCGCTTCACCACCCGGTCCTCTTTGAAGTCTCAACAGTCTCGCGCGGATTCGAGAAGCAGCGCCACCGTGACGGCACGGGGTCGAGCACGCCCACGGCCACATCGCCCACGTAGGTGGAGCGGCCTCGCAGTGCGCGCAGCGCCTGGTGCTCGCCGCACCGGTGCGGGCCGCTATGGCCGCGGCCGCCAGGTCGGCATCGAGATCCTGTCCGGTCGCGGCGCCACCTTGGGTGTGCCGCGGGCGGCACGCAGGACGTAGGTGGAGTCAGTGTGGAGCTCGAGGCTGGGATGAGGTCGACTCTCGGCCAACACAAGTACTTACAAATATAGAAAATATTTGTGATACTGTACAGCACTTGAGAGGAGAACGGAGGATGGATCACTTGCAGCATGGGCAGCAGGAGATGGACCCGCAGGCCGCGCTCGCGCACGCCGAGCGGCTCGGACGCAGGGTCACCGACCGGTCCCGGTGGTACGGCCGCTTGTTGGTGGTCTTCGGGGCTGCGGTGATGGTCGTCACGCCACTGTGGGGGCTGCTCACCCGCGGCACCCCAGCCGTGGTGCTCAACATTGCGTGGGTCGCGTTCATCCTCGTCATCACCGGCTACGTCCGCCGGCAGCCGGTGGCCGGGCCCGGGATGGGCCGGCGCTACCTGTTCGTCATGGGTGCCTGGGCGGTGATCTACGCAGCGGTGCTGGTCCCCGGTTTCACCTTGTTCCCGCACAACCCGGCGTGGTGGCTCCCTGGCGGCTTGGCGGCCGCGGCCCCATTCTACCTCGGCGCTTATCGGGAGCACCGTCGATGAGCGCTCACCCCCGGCACGGGTTGGATGAGGTGATCCACGCGCCGGTACGTTTTTCGATCATGGCCACGCTGGTGGCGGCGGACAAGGCGCAGTTCAGCTTCGTCCGCGACACCGTGGAAGTCAGCGACTCGGTGCTTTCCCGCCAGGTGTCCACCCTGGAGACGGCCGGCTACGTGAAGGTCACCAAAGGCTATGTCGGCAAACGGCCCCGCACCTGGCTCTCGTTGACCCCGGATGGCCGGGATGCGTTCATCGCCCACGTGGGCGCACTGCAGGCAATCACGGCCGCAGCCGTCCCGGATCGGACCCAGGGATAGCCGCGGACGATCTTTGCAGACCCGTGACGGACTCGACGTCTCAGCTCAGCTGGAACAACCCTTCTGTGAACAAGCCGATTCGACTGAGTGGATCCCGTTTTGTTGGGGTGTTTATCGGCCGCCGGATGCACGGCAGTTCTAGCTCCCGAACTCAACAGCAGAGCTGTTCCACGTCCGTACGGCAGCGCTACTGTTGAGTTCGGGAGGTCCAGAGCTGGACAGCAACCCAGTGAGAGCGAGCAGGGGTCGGATGGGGGAGTGATGTTGGTGCCAGCGCGTGCTGATCTCCGTAGAATATCGGGACCCACTACGTGTTGAAAAGCGACTCCACTGCTAGGTAGTGTACCTGAGATTTACGTGCGACTACCGATTGCCGCGCGGTCTTACTCCTCGGCAGGCTATGTGGTGCCGAATCGGGAATGACACCGATGAGGTGTGTCTGTGCCCGGGACCCACCGGACACATTTCCTAGGAGGACTTGATGTCTGAATCACTGAGCTTTGTGGAGATTGAGGGGCAGCACGTGGAGCTGCTGCCGGCGCGTACCGTCCTGTCAATGATCACCGGCGCCACCGGCACCGGGACCGCCCCCGCCGGCACCGGGACCGCTCCGACCGGCGGGACTGGCGGCGCGGCAGGGGACGCTGGTACTGGTGGCGCGGCCCCTGGCGGAGCGCCGACCCTCACCAGCAACGCGATCTTCGTCGATGGTGACCAGTGGAACACCCTTACCGGTGCACCTGGCGGCACCGGCGGTGCCGGTGGTGCCGCGACCGGTGGTGCTGGCTGAGTCGGGCACTGAAACCGAGCAACAGCAACCGACGATCGGGTTATCCCGCGGCGCGCTGCTCAATGAGGTAGGGGTGGTCAGAACGTGGCCACCCCTACCTGTCGGGTTTACGCAGGTATCGGTTGAGACCGAAAATACGCGGTCACATGTGCGCGGTAGGTACTCGGACCTGAAATCTAAGCCAAGTTCGCTGCCGTCTACGTATTCGCACAAAACACCCATTGCTAGGTAGTCCGCCAGGCCGGGTTACGTGCGACTACTGATTGCCACGTCACGTTAACTGCAGGCAGGGTATGTGATGCCCAATCGGTAATGCCGCCGATGAGGCGTTCTACATCCCGGGCAGCGCGGCCGGGATATCCTTTCCCTAGGAGGATTTATGTCTGACGCACTGAGCTTTGCAGACCTCGATGGGCAGCACGCGGAGCTGCTGCCGGCCCGTACCGTGATGTCGATGTTCAGCGCCGGTAACGGCGGCGGCCGGGGCGGCAACGGTGGCACCGGTGGCACCGGTGGCGTTGGCCGGGGCGGACTCGGTATCAACCTGTTGAACCTCAACCTGTTCGGCGACCAGACCAACAGCGCTGGTGACGGCCTCGGCGGCGCCGGCGGCAGCGCCACCGGTGGTACCGGCGGCGCCGTGGGCAGCTGAGTTGAGTGGGTGCCGCTAGCGATCATCTGATTGCCTGCGGCGCCGTTTGCTAGGAAGGGTGAACCGGCTAGGGGGGGCAGCGGTGGCTGGATCGCAGTCACCGCTCCCTAGCTGGGAGTTGGGAAGCTAGTGTGCGCTTCAGCGCGGGTGTTCCGGCGGGTAGATGGGTTGGTCGCTGCGATGAGCCCGGCGGGAGTGGAGCTGCAGTGCGCTGACGACGAGCGGGAAATGGCTGAATGCTTGGGGGGTATTGCCGAGTTGCCGCCTGGTGGCCGGGTCCCATTCCTCGCTGAGCAGCCCGACGTCGTTGCGCAGGGCCAGGAGACGGTCGAACAGGGCGGTGGCTTGCCTTTGCCGTCCGGCGCCGTGGAGGGCGTCGACGAGCCAGAAGGAGCAGGCGAGGAACACTCCTTCTCCGGCGGGGAGCCCGTCGTCGCAGGATTGAGTGTGGTAGCGCAGCACGAAGCCGTCCTGGGTGAGTTCGCGCTGGATGGCGTCGATGGTGCCGATGACCCGGGGATCGTTGGGGGCGAGGAAGCCGACGCGCGGGATGAGCAGCAGGCTCGCGTCCAGCGCCGCGCTGCCATAGGACTGTACGAAAGTGCCGAGCTGGTCGTTGTAGCCATTGGCGAGGACCTCCGCGTGGATCGAGTCCCGGAGCTGCTCCCATCGATCGACCGGTCCGGGCAGGCGATTGTTGCGGGCGCCACGGACCATCCGGTCGGCGGCCACCCAGGCCATGACCTTGGAGTGGGTGAAGTGTCGGCGCGGCCCGCGCATCTCCCAGAGCCCGTTGTCGGGGTCGCGCCAATGCCCCTCGAGGTAGTCCAGCAGCGCCACCTGGAGTTGCCAGGCGCTGTCCTGTGCGCCGATCGAGGCCTCCCGGGCCAGGTGCAGCACATCGAGGACCTCGCCCCATACGTCGAGCTGCAGCTGGTCGGCGGCGGCGTTGCCGGTGCGCACCGGGGCTGATTTCTCATAGCCGCTCAACCAGGGTAGTTCCAGCTCCGGGAGGCGGCGGGTGCCGTCGACCCCGTACATGATCTGCAGCGTGGCGGGGTCACCTGCCACTGCACGTAGCAGCCACTCTCGCCAGGCCTTGGCCTCGGTCTCGTACCCGGCGGCCAGGAGCGCTTGCAGAGTGTAGGAGGCGTCGCGGAGCCAGCAGTACCGGTAGTCCCAGTTCCGAGGGCCACCCACCTGCTCGGGCAATGATGTCGTGGGGGCGGCGACGATGCCCCCGGTAGGGGCATAGATCAGGGCTTTCAGGGTGATCAGTGAGCGCCGCACCGGCTCGGCGTAGCGGCCGGTGAGCGGTGTGCCGCTCGCCGACCACGACTCCCAGAAACTCACGGTGTCCAGCAGCGCATCCTCGGCATCGACTAGCGCCGGTGCCCGATGATGGCTCGGCGCCCAGGTCAGCACGAAGGGCACCCGGTCACCGGCGTGAATGGTGAATTCCGACACCGTGGACCATTCCCGTCCTTCGGTGGCGGCCGGTGTGCTCAGCCACACGGCGTCGGGTCCGGCGACCGCCTCGATCCGGTGCCCCCGGCGGCGCACCCACGGCATCACCCGGCCGTAGTCGAATCGCAGGCGCAGCTCGCCGAACATGGGGACCGCCCCGCTGATGCCTTCCACAATCCTGATCAGGTCTGCGGCGTGACCCCGCGGGGGCATGAAGTCCACGACCCGGACGCGACCTTCCGCGGTGATCCACTCCGTTTCCAGGACGAGCGTGTCGTCGCGGTAGCGGCGGCTGCTGCAGGAGCCACCCGCGGCGGGGGCCAGCAACCATCGGCCGGCGTCGGGGGTGTCCAACAGGGCCGCGAAGCAGGCCGGGGAGTCGAACCGCGGGAAGCACAGCCAGTCCACCGAGCCGGTGTTGCTCACCAGGGCCGCGGTGTGCAGGTCGCCGACCATCGCGTAGTCCTCAATCCGGGTCATGCCCAGATCGTGGCAGTCCCGCGCCGGATCGACCACGAACGGGGTATCCGCACGCGACCCGCAGCCATCGGGCAGCGGGGCGGCCCGATGACCTTTAGCGTGGCGGCATGGCACTGTCGCACCCGGCCTACCGGCAAGGTTCAGGCCACCACCAAGAGATGACGATCAACCCGGTGTTCAGCCGCGAACCGGTGCAGATCCCGCGCAACAACTTGCCACCGGCCGAGCTTGATCCCGATATCGCCTACCAGGTGGTCCATGACGAGTTGATGCTCGACGGCAACGCCCGGCTGAACCTGGCCACCTTCGTCACCACCTGGATGGAGCCCCAAGCCACCCGGTTGATGGCGGAGTGTTTCGACAAGAACATGATCGACAAGGATGAGTACCCGCGGACCGCGGATCTTGAGCTGCGGTGTGTGCGGATGCTCGCGCGGTTGTGGCACGCCCCGCCCGCACCGGATGCCACCGGTTGCTCGACCACCGGCTCCAGTGAGGCTTGCATGCTGGCCGGGCTGGCCCTGAAACGCCGCTGGCAACACGCCCGCAAGGCCGCCGGCAAACCGGTCGACCGACCGAACATCGTGATGGGCGTCAACGTGCAGATCTGCTGGGACAAGTTCGCCAACTACTGGGATGTCGAACCCCGGCTGATCCCGATGGACGGCGACCGTTTTCACCTGTCCGCGGCCGGCGCGGTGGCGAACTGTGATGAGAACACCATCGGCGTCGTCGCGGTCCTGGGTTCGACCTTCGACGGCAGCTACGAGCCGGTCGCCGAGATCTGCGCCGCCCTGGACGAACTGCAGGCCAGCACCGGGGTGGATATTCCAGTGCACGTCGACGGGGCGTCCGGCGCGATGATTGCCCCGTTCTGCGACCCCGACCTGGTGTGGGACTTCCGACTGCCCCGGGTTGCGTCGATCAATACCTCCGGCCACAAGTACGGCCTGGTCTACCCCGGAGTGGGATGGATCCTGTGGCGCGACGCCGCCGCGCTGCCCGAAGATCTCGTGTTCCGAGTCAACTACCTGGGCGGGAACATGCCCACCTTCGCGTTGAACTTCTCCCGGCCCGGCGCACAGGTCATCGCCCAGTACTACAACTTCCTGCGGTTGGGTTTCGGCGGCTACCAGCGCGTCCAGCACACCTGCCGGGAAGTGGCGACCACCCTGGCGGACAAGATCAGCAAGCTCGGACCGTTCCGGCTGCTGACCCGTGGCGATGAACTCCCCGTCTTCGCCTTCACCCTGGACGAGCAGGTCAGCGGCTATTCCGTCTTCGACGTCTCCGCTGCGCTGCGCGAGCACGGTTGGCTGGTTCCCGCCTACACCTTTCCCGAACACCGCACCGACCTGGCGGTGCTCCGCATCGTGGTCCGCAACGGGTTCACCCACGACCTCGCCGACCTGCTGCTGGCCGACCTGCGCGCCGAACTACCCCGGTTGGGCCGCCAACCCAACCCACAACGAGGCACCGAGTCCAGCTCCTTCTCCCACGGCGCCGGCCCACCCACACCACACCCCAAAC
Organism: Actinomycetota bacterium; assembly: GCA_030854185.1. GTDB lineage: Bacteria > Actinomycetota > Actinomycetes > Mycobacteriales > Pseudonocardiaceae. The sequence goes on from JALYTS010000027.1 coordinate 9,291, forward strand.
CCGCACCTTCCTGATGGGCAGGGGTACCGGTCGGCTCGGTCCGGCCTTATTTGATAGGTGGTGGCGTCCCCTCAGCGCTGGCGAGAAGGGCCGGATCCCAATCGCACACAATGCACGCATGGCGGAACGCTGAGCGGGCGAACTCGAGCGCCACCGCATGCGGGTCGGGACTTAGGCACACATCGTCCCAGTCCAGGATGTACTCGCCGAGCGCCGCTTCCCAGCGAGCAGACGCGGGGGAAAGCGTCGCGGTCGCGAAACCGTCCGGCGCCGGGTGCGCGTAGGCATAGAATGCAGCCTTGCCGTATCGCGGATCGCCAGGCCACCAGCCGATGGCGACCTCCTGCGCGTCCATCGCATTTCGCATGATGAAATCGTCCGACGGCGGATCGGCGGGCAGCCCGGAGAACAGATTCACCGCGAGGTCAAACGAGCCCCACCACGCGTTGACGGGGGTCGAACGCCCGCGATACGGCGCACGGAACGCCGCGAGAACGAGCGCGGCACGGGTCGCGGCGGCGAAGTAGGAAGCTGCCTGATCGGGGTCATAACGCCTGTGCTCCTCGTCCTGATCGAGCGGCACGCTCCACGGCACCTCCTGCGGGGTCGGGTCGATTTCTACCGCGCCGCCAAGGCTGCGGACCGCCGTCAGCACTTCGCGGGTGACCTCGCGCACTGTTCGGTCGGGGCCCAACGCGACGCGTCGCTCGTTGCCGTCGCTGTGCTCGACGACAGCGTCATGGGTTCGTAGATCGAGCGCGACGACGAGCGCTCCCGAGCCGTCGGGCGCTGGCAGCGGGTTCGTTTCCCATCCCCTCGCGGTGAGCCGCAACGCCGCGTGCTGCAGCTGTGGCTCGGGCGGGGCGATCGCCACCGCCAGCTTGCCGAGGACCTGAGTGTGCGCGTGGAGCGTGTCGCACGTCGCGCTCCACGCCCGGTAAGAAAGGGCGGGCCATTCGGAGGACATGACTGGACACTACCGGTCAAACGCGGACCCCACGCCAGATGCAATTGCATCTGGGTTGTACTGCCGCAGCGTACGGCTCCTCGCGACGCTAGCTGGAGCGGTGACACCCCTCATGCCTGGTTGTGTCAATGGCGCCCGCCCGGTAGAGGTACCTGCCCGGCATCGTAGAGAAGGTGGTGACAGTGTCGGCCATCTCTACTACTCTTCCTGTATCCGCGCAGATGCAGGGCGTAACAGGAGGGTATGGCCGGGGCCGGTCTGAGAAGCGGAGGAGATGTCATGAACCACGAGTCCACCTTCCGCATCTGTGCTAAGCGACGGAGCTCGAGCTATATTCCTCACCGACGCTCAGCGTCAAGCCATGCTGACCGGTTGACAGTTGTTTGACGTTATCCGGGAGCGATCGACTGCGCTTCAGCCACCTTCCGGTAATTGATTTTCGGCTGCCCTAAGTCGCCGAAGTCCGGACCATTTATGGAGCGGCCATGGAGCGGCGTCGAGCGATCGCCTGGGCTGGTTCGATTGCGGTGACGGGATGCGTGGGCGCGCTCGCGCTGGGCGTGCTCGTCAGTGGATTCGGCCTCGGACGATCGTCGGCACCGGTGACTCAGGTGGTCACCCTCGGGCCGGCGGCGGGCGCCGTGCAATCCCAGGTCGACTCGGTGGTGTGGTGGTACGTGGCCCGCGCGTCCGGTCTCCTGGCCTGGGCCCTGCTCGCGGCGTCGGTGGTGGGTGGCCTGCTGCTCGCCACGCAGCTCACGCGGGGACGCGCTCGCAGGTGGACGCAGGGGCTTCACGAGTTCATCGGGCCGCTCGCGGTCGTGTTCACAGTGATCCATCTGGCCTCCGTGCTCGCCTCTGACCAGCTGCGGATCGGCTTGCCAGAGCTGCTCGTCCCGTTCGTCAAGCCGGACAATCCAGTGGCGCAGGGTTGCGGGGTGCTGGCTTGTTACCTCCTCACCGCACTCACGCTGACCTCCTCGGCACGGACCCTACTGTCCTGGCGGTGGTGGCGTCGTCTGCATCTGCTGGCGTTCCCGTTGTTCGGACTTGCCTGTGCGCACACCGTGCTTGCCGGTAGTGACACCACTCAACCGGTCGTGTATTGGATGAGCGTTGTGGTCGGAGGGGCGATTCTGTTTCTGGCGGCGTTGCGCATCCTCATCGCGCGGTCGGCCGGAACATCGGTGGTGCCCGCGGATCTGCGAGACACGGAGCTGCCCGTACCCCTCATACCGCAGCCGAGACCGGCGAACCCCTCTCCCACACCCACCACGGACGGGAGCGGGATGCGCCTGCTCATCGGCCAGACGACGTGGGAGGCCGACAACGTCCTGTCGTTGCGGCTGAGCTCTTCGGACGGCATGCCACTACCGAGCTGGGAGCCAGGAGCGCACATCGAGTTGGCCCTGCCCTCGGGTCGCCACCGGCAGTACTCCTTGTGCGGTGACCCGAACGACACCCGCTCCTACCGGATCGCGATCCTGCAGGTTCCCGGCGGGCGCGGCGGGTCGGTGGAGGTGCACACTGACGCCCGAGCCGGCCAGCTGATCACCGTGCAAGGGCCGCGTAACCATTTCCCGCTGGTGCCCAGCCCGGCCTACTTGTTCATCGCGGGCGGGATCGGGATCACCGCCATGATGGCGATGGCGGTGCGGGTGGCCGCCGAAGGTGGCGAATGGAACCTGGTCTATGCCGGGCGGCGCCGCGCCAGCATGGCCTTCCTCGACGAGATCCGTGCGCTGGGCCCCGACCGGGTCGACGTCATGCCCGCGGATGAACGCGGCAGACCCGACCTCGACGCGATTATCGGTGCCACGCCGCCGAGCGCCGCTGTCTACTGCTGCGGCCCGGACCGGATGCTGCATGCCGTGCAGGAGCGGGTCGCCGAGAGGCCGGATCTAGTCCTGCACAGCGAGCCTTTCACCGGCACCGCCGCCGGTGGGGGAGCCGCGCTCTACGTTGAGCTGCGCCGCACCGGGCGAATCATCAACGTGCCGTCCGACCGCACTGTCCTGCAGGCCGTCCGCGACGTCGCTCCCGCCGTCTCTACCGGATGTGAGCAAGGTGTCTGCGGCGCGTGCCGCACCTCGGTGCTCGCCGGCGAACCCGATCACCGCGACAAGCTGCTCAGCAGCGCGGAGCGCGCGGCCGGCGCGATGCTGATCTGCGTCTCCCGTGCCCGCAGCGAGCGGCTCACCCTCGACCTGTGAGCGGCGACGAGTCCGCGATCCAGCCGGCCATGGCTGCCCGTCTTCGAGTCTGTGATGTACCTAACTCCTCTTATCGGCGATGGTGGCGACTGGTCGAGGGATAGACAAGACTGATAAGCCCGATGACCGTCCCGACGATTCCGATGATAAACAGCGCGCCCACTATCGCCAGCGTCAGTACCATAGCTCCCATGTTGGCTATCCCCCTGTACGCACGAGGCGTGGAGTCGGACGGGAGCTTTCAAGCAAAACCGGTCATCGGCGCTGCGCACAAGGGCTCCGGTGAATCTCCCAGAGAATTCCCACAATCATCACAGAGCGTAGACCGCCGCTAACTGATTGTGTGCAGGGATTTGGCGCACCGCCGTGAACTCGACAGGACCGACGTGTGGACCGCTCGGCGACGTCGGTGGTGTCGTGTTCACGGTACGTCACCGGGGCCTGCCCGTCGCTCTGTGCATCGGGACGGGCGTCGCTGTTGATACAGAACGGCGGTGGCCCCCAACCGACCAACGGAATGGGGGCCACCGTCCGCTACTTATCGGGGCTACCTACTAATGCTTGTCCCAGTGGTCCCCGCACCTGCGGTCCCAGTCGCAACGGTCGTCGCATCGGCGGTCCCGGTCGCGCCAGTCGTCCTCGTATCTACGGTACCAGTCGTCATCCCAGTCATGGCCACCACCGTGGCCGTTTGTGAAGATTGCTGAGATCCTCATATCCCCTCCTTTTTCTCACCTGGGAGGTCTCCCCCATCCCAGGAAGACAATGAATGCGCATGCAATGAGTAGTAAACTGAAAAAATAGGGACCTTGGGGACCACGCGGGACATCCTCGCCAGCAGCCAGCGGCAACCAGACGGGCGGCGAGGATCTGGGTGTCGGACTTCACCGGCCGTCGTGGACTCACCGCCATCGTTCACCGCGCGCATAGCCCACGCTGTCGCTTCGTTCAACAGTCGCCCTATCTACGGTCCCATCGGTCGTCATACGCTGTGTCGCTCTGGGTGAGCGTAACGTTACAATTACCGTCTGCGGGGTGTGACTCATAGCTGCACCGTCGTGGTCAGGCGCACGATCGAGGGTCGCCGTGGCGTCGAGCCGAAGCCGAACCGGACCGGCGGGTGGACCTCGGCCATGGTTCCGAGGTCGGCCCCCTGCCAGCATGCGCTGACGGTGACCAGCGGATGGTGATCCCAAGCCCCGTACCACTCCCTGCGCCCGGCGCCGGCGCTACCTCGAGTGCGCACACCGGGGAGCACGGCTCGAACGAACGGGTCCACCAGAGCCGCCCAAGCCGGGGCGGTGGCCACTGGGCGCGGCACGGTTCGCAGCAGCAGCCCGAGCCAGCCCCTTGATCCGACGATCAGGTCGGCTCGCAGCGTGCCGGCTTCCACTGTCACCCGTCCCGGCCGGCGGACAACCTCCACCAGCGTGACTTCGACAGAATCGAAGCGGTAGGTGCTGGCGACGAATCGGGCGACGTCGTCGCTCGGAGCGATCAACAATCTCGTGCCATCGGGAGTCTCGATCATGACATCGCTGATCGGGCCGAACGGCGACGTAGGCCATCGGCCGACGACGATGCGGTGGCCCGAGGTCGTGCCGAAGGCGGCTATCTCGCCGTCAAAGCGCCAGCGCACGGCCGTGACCGGGCGCAGCGGACGGCGGGGGATCATCGGGGACGATGATTCCAGGTCGGCACCGCTGCCGGCGAGCCGTTCACCCAGCTGCGAAGGAGTGCGGATGATCAGCACGATCGAGGTTGCCGACCAGGGTAGTGCGCTGGTTTATACCTTCGACGACGTGATGCTGTACCACGGGCCGGGTTCCCCTGGCGGCGTGGCGCACGCCGTGAAGGTGATGGAGCGTGCTCTGCCGCTTCTCGAGCCGGGCGGCTTGGCGGAGCGGCGCGAGATCGAGGTGGAGACGGCCTTTGCCGGGCCGGGTGCCCGCGACGGATTCGAGATGATCACCCGTGCGGTGACCGAGGGTCGGTACCTCGTCGACGATGCCCTGGCGCGTCCCGAGCGGGGTCCGACGCACGAGCGCTTCGTTTTCCGGCTCGGCTACCGAGGGCGCAGGGTGACGGTGGTTCTTCGCGAGGGCTACGTGGGGGAGGAGTTCATCGCGCTCGCGGTGATGGAGCAGCGGACAGCGGAGCAGGAGAACCGCTTGACCCTACTGAAGCGCGAGATGGCCGAGCTGTTGCTAGCGACCCCCGCGACCGAGGTGTACGACGTAGCTGACGAAGCCTGACCACCTGGTGTGCCGCCGGCGGTGTAAGTCGGCCGGTGCCGGGGTATCCCGGGTGCCTATGACTTGCGAAGGCTTGGCCGAGGCGGTCGGTGACTGCGGTATCGAATTCAACGCTGGGCGGACGACGTCATGAGCGCCGGCGCGCCCACCGGCGAGTTCGTGCACGTCGCCGCACTCTATGCCTCTGACGAGCAACTGCGAAACCTGTTGTTGCCTTATCTCGACGAGGGCCTGCGCCGCCACGAGAACATCCTCGCCGTGATCTCCGACGGTGCGCGCCAGGTGTTGCGTGACGCCCTGGGTGATGCGGCGGACCGCGTGCAGTGGGGCAGCGGTGGCGTGTCCTACGACCGGCTGGGGCAGATGTTCGAGGGGTTCGCGGGCTACCTCGCCCAGCAGCGCCGCGCCGGCGTCCCCACCCGGATCATCGGTGAGTTCGACTCAGACAGCAGCCCGGACCGGGTGAGCCAGTATCTGCGATACGAATCGATGGCCAACGAGGTTTACGCGCCCCATGGATACCCGGTGGTGTGCCTGTGGGACCAGCGCCGGCACCCGACCGACGTGCTGGCCCGGGTCCGCGCGGTCCATCCGCAGCTGCTCGACGCCAGCGGTCCGATCACCAACGCCGAATACCGTATGCCCATCGACTACCTCGCCCAGGGTCAGGACCCACCAGCAGCTGCGCCGGCTGATATCGATCTGGTCGTGCAACTCGACTCCTCGGATGATCTTGGGGCGCTGCGGCGGCGATTGCGTAGTTGGAGCGCCACCTGCGGTCTGGGCGTCCAGGACACCGATGACATCGTGATAGCGGTCGATGAGATCGCCACCAACGCCCTGGAGCACGGTCGGCCGCCGGCCCGCGTGCGAGGCTGGACCACTCCCGCCGCCTTGTTCGTCCGAGTCGACGACCATGGTCGGACCAGCATTCCGGCGACCACGGGCTACCACCGGCCCGGTACCGATGCTCGACGCGGCAGGGGCATCTGGATAGCGCGGCACCTCGCCGACGTTCTGACCACCCACACCGACCCTACCGGCACCACTGTGGCTATGCGCTTCACCAGGTCAGCTGGGTTGCGGGTCAGCTGACCTTGGTCCAGGTGCTGCACCACCGGGTCTGGAATGCGCCATCGCCGGCGTCGATCGTCACGGTGGCCGGACCCCGCCCGAGATTGTTTTTGATGATCGAGTCGGTGGCTCCGCCAGCGCGTTTGAGGCGCGCCCAGTAGCAGTTCAGCCGGCCGGAGGGCCCGGTTGTGCGGTAGGTACCCGGGGCAATGGCCGTGCCTACCGTGAACTTGCCCTCACCGAACGTGGTCGCCAGGCCCGGCGGGAGCGCCGGCGCGGCGGCCGGTGCTGGCAGCGGCTGAGCCTGGGGATGCGCCGTGACCGTCGAGGCGGGGTCCCCGCCGCTGACCATGATGCCGATGACGATGAGGTTGGCGAGAACCGCGATGATGAACACCAGCACCGTCGCGCGAAGCCACCGCCGCCTCGAGGGGCTTTTGTCCGTCGGCGCGTCACCCATAGTTGCCGACGGGGACTGCTCTGTCTGGGGGTATGCGAAGGCTACGGCCATCTCGCCTCTCTCCAGGTACTGGTGTTTCGATCGGCCCTACCCGGCCACCGGCCGGTACCGGGAGAATCGGTGCGCGAGGCATTGCTGTTACACACGGACGTCGTCCGACTACGCTCCGTCGTTACGAGATCCGGCTAGTGGTGCGACGCTGGCGCGGTCTGGAGCGCGTCGAGCGCGAAACCGGCGACCTCTCGCATGCCGGTGAGGTTGGGGTGGTCCGGGGCAGCAACGCTGGTGGGGGTGGTCCCCTCCACCCATTTCACGCCCGGCTGTTGGCAGGCATCGTGGCCGAGTGAGCCCGCATAGGAGTCGACGAACACCGCGCCGTGGTTGCGGGCCTGATCTGCGAGCATGGCAGTGAGCTGCTGCTCCACCCCGTCGACGTAGGGCACGTCACCGCGGGCGATGGGAAACGCCGGATAGCACCCCGCTGCGGGGGGCAGGATCCGCAGGTAGCCCACCAGCAGCACCGTCGCGCGTGGTGAGCGCTGCCGGATGCCCTCCAGCGTGCTGGCGACCTTCGGCGCGGCGGCGGCGATGCGCTGTGCATAGAGGTCGGTGCCGCCGGCGGTCGCCTGCCGCTGACAGGGATCGCCGGACGGGTCTGTGGCACCGAGCCGGGCGCAGGTCACCCAGAGGTCCCCGATGTCGATGTCGTTGCCACCGATGGTGATCGTGACCAGGTCGGTGTCCGGGCGAAGCGCGTCGAACTGTGGTGGGTTGGGTCCCGGCCGCACCGGCTGCGGAGCCGTCATGTCGTCGGTCCTCGCACCGCCGCAGCTCACGTCGGTGTAGTCCTGGATTTGCAATGCCTGGGCGAGGAGCGCCGGGTAATGGTGGGTGGACCGCTGGCAGCCGATCGGATCGGCCCGCTGCTCGGGGATCCCCGGACCTGATGCATAGGAGTCACCGAGCGCGACGTAATGCTTCGGTGCGTTCACGGTTTCGGCGGCTGCGGTGGTGGGGAGTCCAAGCAGCGCTAGCACGGCGGCTATGGCAGCGAGGCCGACACAGCGATAGACGAACAAGTGACCCCCTCACCCAAACCGATCTTACTCGTTCTGATCACCTGCGGTAACCAGGGAGAGCCGAGATCGGCATCGACGGGCGCGGGTCCGATGAGGACGTCACCCCGCGGTCATTTTTCCGATCACGAATCTAGAACATTGGGGAAATAGCGATGCCGATAGGCGGGATCGGAGCCTACAAACAGAACGGTGTTGGCATCATCCAGCGGAGCCCCGAAATAACAGGGGCCGCGGTGTGCACTGTAGGCGCGCGGCGCTCCGCGCGCCTACAGCTCGGCGCCGGTGAGCAATCGCGCCAGCTGGGCGATCGGGCCTACCCACTTGACGACACCTCGTCGGTGTTAAATGATCACGAGTAGCAGCGGGTGATGGCTGGGGACGGGCTCACCACGCACAGGGGGTTGTGCGGCGCGACTAGACCTCGTTGCCACTGCCGGCCGTTGCTGCCGATAGTACCGATGACCTGGGGGAATTGACATGGCTGATCCGTATGAGGCTGCCCGACCGTACTATCAGGCGGCGCTGGGCGCTGGCGTCGAGCGCTTCCTTGAGCCTCGCCGAGATAGCTGTCCGTGGTGTGGGTCAACCAACCTGTCGGTACGATTGCAGACGACTGATCTTCATCAGCGGAAGCCGGGACAGTTCATACTGGAGCAGTGTGGCATTTGCTGGCATATCTTTCAGAATCCTCGTCTCAGCCCGGCAGGGTTGGACTTCTACTACCGCGACTTCTACGATGGTCTTGGTCGGCAGGGGGCGGAGCGGCTATTCAAGGCGCAAGCGTCGATTTACCGCGGGCGGGCCGAGATGCTCAGACCATTTTCCACGCCTAAGGCATGGCTGGACGTTGGCGCCGGGTACGGTCATTTCTGCCAGGTCGCGCGGAAAGTCTGGCCGGATACCATCTTCGATGGGCTGGATCAGAGCGCTAGCGTCGAGGAGGCGCAGCACCGCGGCTGGGTGCACCGCGGCTATCGGGCCGAGTTCGTCGCCCTCGCCGATGAGTTGGCTGGTCGGTATGACGTGGTCAGCATGCATCATTATTTGGAACACACCCGTGAACCGTTCGACGAGCTGGACATCGCCGCCAAGATTCTCCTACCGAGCGGCTATCTGCTCATCGAGGTTCCTGACCCCGACTACCGTTTCAGTCGCGCATTCGGCCGCATGTGGTCTCAGTGGTGTCAGCCTCAACATCAGCACATGTTTCCTCTGGACAACCTAGTGCGAGCGCTTACGGACCGCGGACTTTCGCTGGTGGCCGTCGAACGTGGCGCGGCGCATCTGATGTGCGCCGACCTGTTCGCGAGTTTGGGATTGCTGCTCAATGTCTGCGCGCCCGACCCGAGACTGCCATGGCTGGCTGTCGAGCCGACGACCTGGCGGCGGTTCCAGCGTACCACAGCGTACATCGTCGGCATGCCGTTGCTAGCGGGCGCTTTCATCGTCGACAGGCTGCTCTTCTCGGCGGTCCGCCGTACCCAAAATGGCAACGTCTACCGCGTGCTCGCACGAAAGGACGGTTGAAGACGGTATCCGTCGCGCGCAGACTACCGGCAATGGCGACTTCCACCCGACTTCGCCAATCACTCCACCCCATCTCCACTACTCTACGTCGCTGCCCGCCGACGATGCGCAGGTGACGAACAGAACCACCTGCGTTCGTCGATCCGGGTCCGGCAAGTTCCACTGTCGCGCGATATCGCGCGACGCGACGGCCTCGGTACCGTCAAAGCCTGCCTCGCGCAGCGCAGTCACGATGTCGTGGCGGGTCCGCACGTCGCGCTCGAAGCCCCGCCCACCCGTAAACCGCTTTATCGCCGCGTCAAGCACGCGCCCGGTGCTGTCGTGCTCGGGCTCCTCGCTCGTCGGCACTAGATCGAATACGAACCGCATCTGTCCCGTGATTGCCGCGAGCCGCCGCACCTTCGCGAACAGGCGACGGCGAGCGTCGGCCGTCAGATACATCATCAGGCCTTCCGCGATCACGAATACCGGCTCGCCGGGTCGCACGAACGGTTCGAGCGCGACGGTCTCGACGTCGCCCTCGACGAGGCGCAACCCCGGCCGCGCGAGTACCGCGCGGCCCTCGTCGGTGCGCTGGAGAAGCTCGCGCTTGAGCTCCACGACGTGCGGCAAATCGAGCTCGGTGTAGTGCACGTCCGCGTCGCTGGTGGCGGCGGCGCCTCGTCGAGAGAGCCCGGCAGCCAGCTCGATGACGTGTCGATAGCCCGACGCGCGCAACAGGTGATCTATCATCACGTGGCGATGAAGTAGCGAGTAGTGCAGCGGCGCGAGCGTGCAATGCGACGTTCTCGCGGCGGCGAGCCCGGCGGTGGTCGCGTCGAACACGCTTTTGGCATCTGAGCTCGTGAACAGGTGCGAGTGTGACAGGCCGCCCCACGCCCACACCTGCGAGGTATACAGCGCGGTCACCGACAGGTCGCCTGGCTTGGTCATCACAAGCGGCCGCCAGCGCCGACGTGGGCGCCGGCAGCGATCGCTACCAACTCGCTGAGCGAGCGGGACAACCCGCCGGCCAGCTCAGCGGGGGCCTCGACCGAATCGGCGAAGGAGAGGATCCCGACCAGCAGAGTGCCAGCGTAGTCCCAGACCACGAAGGTGACGCCGACACCGCTGTTCGGTGGGCCGGTGATGTGCATCTCCTCGACTACCGCGGACCCGAAGGACCACGGCCGTGCCGGACCACGGATGTTAGAGATCGTCACGTTGGTGTCCAGGTGTTCGGGATGGCGGCGCCGTCGTCGCCCGCCGCGCCGGAGTGCAGCGGAGGCGAGGGCCGGCGGCACCAGGTCCAGCCATTCGCCCAGGACCTCACGCCCTGTGAGATCGAGACATTGCTTGGACTCGCGGGTCACTGCACTGACCGTCTGAAGCCGAGCCCACGGGTCGGCCACGTTGGTCGCCAGCGAGGTCACGAGGCGCGTGAAGCGGTTGCCCACGGCGCGGGGGTGATCGGCTGATGCTTCCATCCCGACGGGCACGTTCGCCACGAGCGGACGGTCCGGAAGATCGGACCGTCGCTCGAGGTAGTCGCGCAACGCTCCCGCGACGACGCTCAGCACGACGTCGTTCACGGTGACGCGGGCAACGTCGGCCACGAGCTTGACGTCGGCCAGCGGCAGCGCTGCCCGCGCGAAGCGCCGCTCGGGAGTGAAGCCGGCGTTGAGCGAGCACGGCGGCGTGTCGGCGCCTGGCCGGGGGACGGCGATCGTGGACTCGGCGCATCGTTGCTGGACGGCGGCTGTCCCCCGCTTGGTCTTGCGGGTCAGAGCCGGCAGTTGGGCGAGCCCCCGGCCGTGCCGGGTCAGTGCGTCGACGACCAGGCGCCACCGGCCCGGGGCGCGGTCCGGGCGCCACCCGGAAACCGGGGCTCCCAGGTGAGTGTCCTCGCTGGAGAACAGGCGCGCGAACGTGGTGAGGAGGGCGTCGCCATCCATGAGGCAGTGGTGGATTTCGAGGACGAGAGCTTGGCGGCCACCATCGAGTCCGTCGACGAGGGTGATGCGCCAGAGCGGATGGCGGCGGTCGAGGCAGCTCTCGGCGAGGGATGCGTACAGCCGGTCCAGCTCTTGGGGTCCCCCCGGCGCGGGGAGCGTGGTGTGGTCGAGGTGATGGTCGAGGTCGAAGTCGGAGTCTTCGACGAACACCGGATGGTGTAAGCCGAACGGGACCGGTGTGACGCGGAGCCGGAATGCCGGCAAGACGTCGAGCCGGCAGGCCAGGTGCCGGCGGACGCCGGCGAGGGTGATGGGAGTCGGCGTCTGGAAGTCGTCCTTGGCGGGGCGAAGGGCCGCGAGGGCCATGGTGTGCATGGGTTGCTCCGGCTGCTCCAGAGTGAGAAACCAGGCGTCCAGACCGTTCAGGCGGGGCGTGGATTTCCGCGGTGGGGCGTCCTGGAACGGACCGGTCATGTCAGTTTCTCCAGGTGGTCTGCTGCGGCGGTCGCGCCGCCGGCGGTGGCGAACGAGGTCTGCACCCGCCGCGCCGCGGCCCGGTAGGACGGGTCGTCGAGCAGCGTGGTGAGGGCATGGCGCAGTTCGGCTGAGCCGACCCGGCCGAAGTGCACTCTGATGCCGGCGCCGGCATCAGCGACCTGGCGGGCGATCACGGGCTGGTCGTCGCGGATCGGAGCCACCACGAGCGGCACGCCGTGCGCGAGGGTTTCGCACACCGTGTTGTGGCCGCCGTGGCAGATGACCGCGTCCAGGACGGGAAGCAGGTCCAGTTGCGGGACGAAGCCGCGGACCAGTACGTGATCGGGCGGCGGGCCGATCAGGTCGGGCGAAGCGACCAGGATTACCTGCAGCCGCTCGGCCAGGGGTGCCACCGCCTCCACGGTGGTGGCGAAAAACCGCTGGCCGGCTGCCGGGTTGACGGTGCCGAGCGAGACCAACACGTGCCGGCGGGCGGGGTCTAGCCAGTCCCAGGGGAAGGTGGGCGTATCGGCGCGCGCGCCGATCGAGGGACCTACGAACACAAAGTGCCCGGGGAAGGCCCCGGGCGGCCCGACCAGCGTCTCGGTCGTGAATGCGAGCACCAGCTGGTCGGAGAACCGCAGGTCGACCGGGTCGGATACGTTGAAGTCGAACTGGAAGTCGTTCACGCACTGCCGCACCCAGGCAGCCAGCCTGGGCATGGTGGCGAACTGGTCGGTCAGCTCGGCCGACGTGGTGGCCGACGTGGCCCACGGCAGCCCACGCCGGCGAGCCACCAGGGAGCCGGCCAGCGTCTGCTGGTCTACCACCATGACGTCGGGTCGGAATTCATCCACCGCGGTGATCGTCCCAGGCACCATCGAATGGGCCAGTGGGATCAGGAATTCCCGCCACAGGAACCGGAACGCCGCGGCCCCCCGCAAGTCGTGCGGGCGGAAGCGCAGTCTGGCCAGCGTCTCGTCGCCAGAGTCGGTATCGACCGGGAGTAGCGTCGCGCCGGCCGGCAGCAGCGGGTCGACGTACTTGGGGTGCCCGGCCCAGGCGACGGTGTGGCCGCGGTCGGTGAGCTCCCGGCCTACCGCCACCGTGGGGAAGGTGTGCCCGGCAAGCGGGGGTACCACGAACAGGAACCGGCTCATCGGGCATTCACTGAAGTCTGCGTGGCGAACCATTCCAAGACAATGGCGCGCAACGTTTGTGTCGCCTTCGGCAGCACCCAATGGTCGACGTCCGGAAGGACTGTGAGCGTATACCGGGATAGCAGGCCATCGAGTACGTCTGCGTGGTGGAGAACGTCGGATTGCTCGCCGTACACGGCGCGTACCGGACAGGTCAATACCCGCAGCGTCTCCTCCGCGAGGGGTTCCGTGGCCAAAATATCGGCCACCAAGGAGGTGCGGGTGATCATGTCTCTGACGAGCGCCGCAGACCGGGCGTGCTTGCGATTCTGGGCCATCAAGTGCCCCAATGCACCCCCGGTGAGATCCAACCCGATATTCGTGATCGTGGCGGCCATCTGTTCGGTCCAGCCAGGGATGGGGACGTGGGCCTCGATCAGCATCATGCTGGCCACCCGCTCGGGATACGCGACCGCGAAGCCGAGCGCCACAGTGCCACCGTAACTATTGCCGACCAGGTGCACCGGACCGTCGACGCCAAGGGTCTCGAGGAGAGCGGCGAGATCGGCTACCGAGTCGTTGACCCGGTAGCCGGTGCTCGGGCGATCGGAAAGGCCATGGCCACGCAGGTCATATAGAATCACCGTGGCCCCGGCGTGCGCCACCGGATTGGCCAGCGTGTAATAGAAGCTTGACAGGTTGTCCAGGAACAGCCCGTGGATGAACACCACTGGGTGCTCTGGTTGGCCTCTCCGATGGCGTGCTGCCAACCGCTGGACGTGAAACCGGACGCCACGCGCGATGACTTCAGCCATCGATCGCACTCGCAAGGGCTGAACTGTTCGCAATGTAGGTGACCAGCTCGCCGACCGTCATCTCGATGATCTCATCGAGTTCCTTGGCCGCGAGGAATGCGAGAAAGTCGACCCGATTGCCGTACCGATCGGCGAGCATCGTGGCCAGCTTCACGAACTCGATGCTCTCCAACTGTAGATCAGTGTCGAATGATGTGTCCATGGCGACGTCGAGACCCAGCGCGTACTCCGAGCCGATGATCTCGGTGAGCATGACGCGAATCTCGGCCAAGATCTGATCAGTCGTCATCAGTGATTCCTTTCTCCGCCCCTGTCCAGGCCACTGCATACGGCTCGGCTTCGGCGCCCACCCCGGTCTGCACCCAGCGTCTGGGCGCCCCCTCGCCGGCCGCGACCAGCAGCCGGTCCCCGTCGACCCGTTCGATCGCAAAGCGGTGCGGGCGCCCGCCCAGCCCGGTGCCCGCGGCCTTGGCAACGGCCTCCTTGGCAGCCCAGAACCGTGTCACCCAGCTCGATCGCTCCGCAACCGATGAGCACAGGTTGTCGAGTAAGTCGCGCTCGGCGGCGGTGAGGATCGCCGCCACGGTGTGGTCATCCCGGTCGACGATCCGCTCGATGTCGATGCCCACGCCGGATCGGGCCCCGGGAGGTCCGACCAGCGCCGCGGCCAGCGATCCGGTGTGCGCAAGGGACACGTCCGGCGATTCGTCGAACGGTCCCGTCACCCGCGGCCGTCCCGAGGCCTCGTTGCTGACCGTGACCTCGATAGGGAACACGGGGCCTGCGCCCGCGTCCCACATCCACTGCCGGACCGCGTCCTTGACCGCGATCCGACCCAGCAACCATTGCTGCGCCGCACGCGGGGTGCGTCGCTGGTAGTCCGCGCGTTCGGCAGTGTTCAGATAGCAACGCATGATCAGCTCTCGGGTCGCTGGATCCGGCCACCGATCCCGGACCAGGTACCATCCGCCAGCCTGACGCTGCGCGATCACGCTGCGTTCGGGGGAGAAGAAGACCGGCCAGGTCACCTCGTCGGTATTGAACCGTCGGTCAGTCCACCGGTCGATGCGTGCCCACAGCTGACCGTCCGCGCGCCGTAGCTCGAGGTCAGCAACGACTTCGGTAGCGGAGACCGATCCGATCTGGACCACGCATCGCACGCGCTCGCCGGGCGTGGGCGGCGGGCCGTAGTAGCACACCTGGTTGATCCCGGCCGGGAAGGCAAGTCGATCCCGCGCGGTCTGTAGCATGATCCAGAAGCCGAGCAGCTGCCCAGCATTGTCCAGCAACGCTCCGGGTGCGGTTGGGACGATCAGCTCACCGACGATCCCGTCGTCGGCAACCCGGCTGATCTCGGCGACACCCTGGAACGCCGGGCCGTGGAACATCCACCGGTCTTGGTACAGCCCTCGCGCAGTGACGTCGCAGGACCGCTTCCCGGTGAGTGGCGGGGAGGGCAGCGTTGGCGACGCCGGGTAGTCGTCTGCGAGCAGCACTCTGCCGCGCGCATAACCGTCGAGTACCACGGTCACGCTGCCGTCCGGGTGCAGCGTTGCGGTGGTTGTGACCGTGGTCGGGGGGGCGACCGCGAGCCAGCGCAGTGCCCGGACGTCCGTGACCCCGACGACGGTACGGCTAGGGCTCAGCGCCCGAGCGGCGTCCGCCATCAGCTCGAGCACCGTGGTCAAGGGCACAACCGGGTACCGGTCGGCCGGCTCGGGCCAGCCGTCGGGCTGCCGGTAGAAGCAGTGGTCGGCGAGATAGGGCATGGTCGCCAGGGAGAGGGTTCGCGTCGTGCTCGCCTTGTTGGGAGTCGTGCTCGCCTTGTTGGGAGTGGCCCGTGCCCACGAACCCACGACGTCCGAGGCGGCGCTTGTGACGTCCCGCAGTGCCGCGTCGAACTCGGTCAGCACCCTGTGTCCCGTAGTGGCCAGCTCCGCTGGCAGCGCGGGTGCGGGTCGTGTCGGAGCAAACGCCGCAACAGTATTGCCGAGCCGGACCAGCGGTGCACCCAAGGCGAGGGCGACGGCGGGACCGCTGGACGAAGCCCGTGTCCGCGGCGCGAGGGGCAGTCGGTCGAACCGGGGCGCCCAGCCCTCCACCCACAATGCTGCGGCAACCCGTCGGAGTTGGTCCAGGCCGGACCGCTGGGAGGCGTTGGCGGTCACCGCGAGATGCTGCACACCCAGCAAGGTGTCGGCCACAAACCCGGGCAGGCTGCCGGTGCCGACCTGGACGAAGGCCCGCACCCCCGTCTTGTAAAGCCGCCGGATCAGCGGGCCGAAGCGAACCGGCTCGAGCAGGTGGCGGGCGACGAGCGTATGGATGGCCTCGGGTTGGTCGGGGTACAGATCGGTGGTGGTGGCTGACCAGATTGGGATGGTGGGCGGACGTACCGGCAAGCCAGCGAAGGTGTCCAGGATCCGGCCCAGGTACGGGGCGAGCATCGGCGAGTGGAAGCCGGACCGGAATGGCAGCACCCGGCCGGTGACCCCTCGGGCCTGTAGCCCATCCACAACCGTGACCACGGCAGCTTCCGCACCACAGATGATCGACTGATGTGGGCAGTTGTCGTGAGATACCACGATCCCGTCCAGTCCACCGATCGCCTCGGCTGCCGTGTCAGCGCCGCAGCCGAGCGCGGCGAACACCAGACCAGGGACGTGCAGCGCGGCGGGGTCGAACGAGGCGATCAGTTCTTCGACTGCTTCCCGCGGATGGATGCCTGCGGAAGTCATCGCATTCCATTCGCCGACGCTGTGCCCGGCTACCAGGTCGGGTATCACGCCGAGCTCACGCAGCGCGGTGTCCAGGAGCCGGCCGACTGTGAACACGCCGAGCCCGTGTTGGCCGAGTACGGTGCTGTCGCCGAGCCTGGGCCTGGCCAGCCCGAAGTGGTCGGCGACGTCGTCCACTCGAGGTTCGAATCCCTGCTCCAGCCCCGGAAAGACGAACGCTAGCTGACCTGGTGCGGACTTCGTGTGCAACGGCGTGGCGGTGAACCAGATGTCGTCGCGGCCCCGCCACGGCGTGCCCTGCGCGACGATCCTGCGGGCCAGCGTCAGGCGGCGCACGGTGGGCGCGACGATCGTCAGCCGGCAGGGGCCACCGGCTGGTGGGGTGCACGTGTCGTCCCTGTCGAGCAGACCAGCATCCGGCACCTCAAGCTGTCGGGCCAGCTCGGCCAGCGTGCTCCCGGCCAGCAGCAGCACCCGCTCGGGACCTGACGGCTTCGTTCGTCGGGAGCGTTGGGTACCCGGTGGCTGCTCCAGAATGACGTGGGCGTTGATGCCGCCGAAGCCGAATGCGTCGATCCCGGCCCGGCGCGGTATGGAACCGCGGGAGGGCCATGGTCGGGCCTCGGTGACCGGAGCGAAGCGGGAGCCGGCCAGTGCCGGGTGCGGATCGTCGCAGTGCAGGGTGGGGGGCAACACACCGTGGTGCACCGCCAGCGCGGCCTTGATCAGCCCAGCGATGCCCGCGGCCGGCATGGCGTGGCCGATCATCGACTTGACCGATCCGATACCGATGTCGCGACCGGCCCCATTGGGCGGTCCGAAGGCCCGGGTCAGCGAGGCCAGCTCGGTCTCGTCGCCAGCCTGGGTCGCCGTGCCGTGCGCCTCGAGGAGGCCAAGCGCGCCAGGTTCGGTGGGGTCCAGATCGGCGGCCTGCCAGGCCCGCTCGATGGCCCGCACCTGGCCGTCGGCGCGCGGGCTCATCAGGCTGCTCGCTCGGCCGTCGCTGGCCACCCCGCTACCGCGGATCACCGCGTAGATCCGGTCCTCGCCGGCGTCGGCCAGCCGCTTGAGTACCACCACTCCGGTGCCCTCGCCGATGAGGATGCCGTCGGCGCCGCGGTGGAAGGGCCGGATCTGCTGGCTAGGGCTCAGCGCACCGAGCTGGCTGAACACGCTCCACAGTGTGATGTCGTGGCAGTGATGCACCCCGCCGGCGAGCACTACGTCGCAGCGCCCGGCGGTCAGCTCCGCTACGGCATGGTCGATGGCGACCAGGGACGAAGCGCAGGCGGCGTCGATGGTGTAGGCGGGGCCCGCCAGGTCGAGCCGGTTGGCCACCCGCGAGGCGACCAGGTTGGGTACCAGGTCGATCGCGGACTCCGGCCGCTCCTGGCCTAGCCGGGATTGGAAGGCGGTCCGGACCGCGTCCAGCCGGGCCTCGTCGAGATCCGGGAGTAGCTCGCGCAGCGTGGTGACGAGCTGGTTCGCGGTGCGGATCCGCTGGTCCAGCCGAGCCAGGCCCGGAGTGAGGTAGGCGCCGCGGCCGAGGATCACGCCAACCCGGGACCGATCGCCGAGCCTGTTCTCGCCGCCAGCGTCGGCGAGCGCTTCCGCGGCCGTGTGCAGTGCGAGCAGCTGGTCGGGCTCGGTTCCCGAGACCGCCAGCGGCATGATCCCGAATCGGGTCGGATCGAACGTGGTTGCCTGGACGAACCCGCCGCGGCGGCAGTACACCCGGTCGCTGCGCCGGGTGGAAGCAGCAGCCTCGGGGTCGTAGTAGGAAGGGTCCCAGCGGGACGCGGGAACGTCGGAGATCGCGTCGACGCCGGCCAGGATGTTGGACCAGTAGGTGGCCAGGTCGGGCGCACCGGGAAAGACCGCGGCCATCCCGACGATGGCCACCTCGACCGGTTCAGCCATTCTGTCCTGCCTCGAACGCGCCGACCTCGAACGACGCCGGGTCGGCACACATGTAGACCACCTGGGGGTCGGCGCCCCCGGCCAGCTCGGCGAGTAGGCATGCGACGCCGTCGCCGGGCTCGATCAGCCCGACGCCGCGCCGGGCGTACTCCCGTGTCAACTCGGCGGAGACCATCCCAGCGCCATCGTCGGGCGCTGCCCACGGTCCCCAGTCGACTGCGACCACCCGGCCGCGCGCCCTGGGCTCCCAGATCCGGGCCAGGGTGTCCAGTGCGTCGTTGGCGGCGGAGTAGTCGACCTGCCCGCGGTTGCCGAACACCCCCGACACGCTGCCGAAGAGCACCAGGAAGCCCAGGTCTGCCCGGGCCGACTCAGCCAGGGCCCGCGCCCCGTCGACCTTGGTCTGCCACACTCGGGCGAACCCCTCAGGTGTCTTGTCGACCAACAACCGGTCAGCCAGCACCCCAGCGCCATGCACGATCCCGTCCAGGCGCCCGTGCCGTCGATACACGTCATCCACCAGGGTGGCGACCGCCGCCGAGTCCCGGACGTCGACCGCGGAATAGCGCACCGAGGTGGCTACCCCGGACAGCTCGGTGAGCGTCGCGCGGATTTCCCGCTCGGCGAGAATCCGGCCGGTCGCTGCCTCGATCTGGGCTGGTGTGCGATTTCCGCCCTGCGCCAGCACCCGCCGCAACGCGACCTGGTCGGCCGCCGCCGCGGTCATCGGGTCCTCGTCGCTGGCTGGGGGCGGGGTCCGGCCGACCAGCTCCAAATGGCCTGCTCCGGCTCGGGCCAGGCCGATCGCGACGCGGGCGGTGATACCGCGGGCACCGCCGGTAAGTAGCACCACGGAATCCGGCCCGAGCTTGAACTCGCCAGATCTGGCCGGGTCCAGCGGAGTCGGGGCGAGTTGCAATGTGGTCCGCTCCCCGGCCGCATAACCCACCGAGGTGGGCGCGTTCGGGGTGAGCAGTTCGGCGAGCAGGTGCCTGGCAAGAAGTAACGGCTCCTCCTTGGGGTCCACGTCGATGACCCGGACAAACCGATCCGGGAACTCACGGGCGATCGTGCGGACCAGACCGGGCAACCCGATCCCGGCCACGCCGTTGGGGTTGTGCGCCCGGGCGAACCGGCCACCCGAGCCGGTGACCACGAGTAGCTGAGTGACTCCGCTGAGGACAGCGTCGCGAAGCGCGGTGAACCCGTCCGGCAGCACCGCTGGCCGACCCCGATCCAGCGCAGCGAGATAAATGAGGGCATCGGTACCGGCCAACTCGGGATGGTCTGCGACGGACTGTTCTGGGCGCAGCAGCCGTACCGATGCACCGCGCCGCTCCAGGAGCACGGACAGCTCCAGCGCGAGGCCCACCCCGTCCCCGACGATGGCGACCCGGCGCCCGACCAGTGGCGCGTCGGGTGGTCCTTCCAGCGGCGGCAACGCCGCGACCTCGACGAGGTAACGTCGGGCCCGCTGTGTTGGTGTGGACTGGGGCGGGGTGGTCGGGGACGGCGTGGCACTCCGGTTGGTGATCCAGTCGACGATGCCGCGCAGCGTCCGCAGTCGGGCTAGTTCTTCCATCACCGATTCATCCAGCGCGGTGCCGGTGCGAGCCAGCCGGAGCCGGTCGGTCAGCAGACCGATCAGCTCGGTCCGTTTGATCGAGTCGATGCTCAGGTCCGCTTCCAGGTCGAGGTCGGCCTCGAGCATGTCCACCGGGTAGCCGGTTCGTTCGCTCACCAGAGACCGGACGGTGGCTAGCACCCTCTCCGGTGTCAGGTCAGCTGGCTCGATCAGTCCGGCAGGATCGAATTCGGGTATCTGATCGGCGGTGGTGGCGAGCACTGGGGCCGCCTGCACTGGCTGCGCCGCGGCGGGTAGCACGGCCGGAGTCGGTAAGCCGCCAGGCACGGGAGTACCCAGGTAGCCGAGCATGATCTCGCGCTGCGCTGCGACGAGCTCACGAGTGCTGCGCAGGAACTCCAGGACGGCCGCCTCCCGCCCGTCCCGGTTCCCGGCGTTGGAATCCGGCCCAGAGGTGGGCACCGGCAGCCGCCGGGCCGGCCGCAATCCACCGGACAAGTGGCGCCCGTCGGCGGTTTTGACCACATGGCCGTTGACCATCCAGCCAGGGCGGCGAGCAACAGCAGACTCAGACACCGGATGGGCGTCGCGGCCGTGGAAGAGCTCGGCCGCATTGACCGGCACTCCGTTGACGGCCAGCTCGGCGAGTGCCAGCAGGAGCCGCCGCAGAGCCGGCTCGCCCGGTACATCGGTGGCGACGGCGACGTGGGGCCGGCCGGCCAGGATCGTGCCGACCAACTGGGTGATCACCCGGCCCGGGCCTGCCTCGACGAAAACCCGCACCCCGGCCGCGTACATCGCCTCGACCTGCTCGACGAACCGGACCGGCTCAGCGACGTGAGCGGCCAGCGTTGCCCGGATCGCGGCGGGCTCGGACGGGTACCGCGCGGCGGTGGTGTTCGACCAGACCGGCAGCCGCGGCGAACCGACGGTCCGGCGGTCCAGTTCGGCTCCGAAGACCTGTGTAGCACCGGCCACTACCGGGCTGTGGAACGCGCACGCCACCGGGATCTGCGCCGCGGTCAGCCCCCTCTCCGTAAGCCGGTTCAGCGCAGCTTCCACAGCAGGGGTGGGGCCGGAGATCACTGACTGGCCGGGCGCGTTGTGGTTGGCCACCACGACCGGTCCGTCGCCGAGCGCGGCCTGGACCTGCTCGACAGTCGCGGCGACCGCGGCCATCGTGCCTGGATCGGCCCCGGCGGCCGCGAGGATGGCCTGCCCACGGGCCTCGCTGAGCTCCAGCAGCTCTGCGGGATCGACCGCACCGGCCGCGGCCAACGCGACCAGCTCGCCGTAGCTGTGCCCGCCGAGATGGTCGGGCTGTACGCCGAGCGAGGTGAGCAGCTCATGCATGGCCAGCCCGGCAATGCCCAGCGCCGGCTGGGCGACTCGGGTGTCGGTCAACGCCGCCCGTTGCCGCGCCGACTCCTCTTTGCCGAATGCGGCCGGCGGGAACATCACGCCCGCCCACCGGTCGCCGAGATCCAGGAATCGACGCAGCTGCGGGAACGCTACGAACAGGCCGGCCAGCATGCCGGGGCGCTGGCTGCCCTGCCCCGGGAACAGGAACGCGACTTGATCCCCGCTGGCACTCCCCGGCGTGTCAGTGCCGGGCGCGACGAAGACACCATCCGCCCCAATACCATCCGACCCAGCGGCCACCCGGGCCTGCGCCACCTTGGTGGCGAGATCGTCCAGGTCGTCGGCCACCACCGCGACCCACACCGGACCACGACGGGAGCCGCACACCGTGCGGGCGAGATCCCGCAACCGCCAAGGCCGGCCTGCTGTGTCATTGGTCGCGAGCAAGTCTGCTAGCCGGTCCATCTCTGCGACCGCCGCCGCCCGATCCGCGCCGGCGAACAGGAACAGCTCGGCTGGCCACTCGTCCAGGCCGTGTCTGGGCGCGGGTGCGCCGTCGTAGGAGGTGACCACGGCATGGAAGTTCGTGCCGCCGAACCCGAACGCGCTCACTCCGGCGACCCGGCGCGTCGATGTGGTCCAGGGCCGCGGGACGATGTCGAAGGAGAACGGGCTGGTGGTGCGGTCCCAGTAGGGGTTCGGATCCCGCAGCTGACCGGTTGGTGGACGCACCCCGGTGTGCACCGCGCACGCAGCCTTGATCAACCCGGCGATACCTGCGGTGCACTTGGTGTGCCCGATCTGGGACTTCACCGATCCCAGCGTGCAGCTACCAACCGGGGTGCCGGCCTCGGTGAACAACTCGGTCAGCACGGCGAGCTCGGTACGATCCCCGACGACGGTGCCGGTGCCGTGCGCCTCCACCAACCCGACCTCGGCCGGGGAGATCCCGGCCATCCGGTAGGCGCGTTCCAGCGTCCGGCGTTGTCCTTCTGGTCGTGGCGCGGTCAGGCCCAGGGAGCGCCCGTCGCTGGCCGAGCCGATACCTTTGATCACCGCGTAGATCCGGTCGCCGTCGCGTTCGGCGTCGGCGAGCCGCTTGAGAACCACGCACCCCACGCCCTCGCCGAGCGCGATGCCGTCGGCGGCGGTGTCGAATGGGCGGCACCGGCCGGTCGGTGAGAGTGCATGTACTGAGGAGAACATCAAGTAGTCGTTGATGCTGTTGTGCACGTCGGCGCCACCGGCGAGCACCATGTTGCTGGTGCCGGCTTGTAGTTCTTTGCAGGCCAGGTTGAGGGCGGCCAGCGCGGAGGCGCAGGCGGCGTCCACCGTGTAGTTCGTGCCGCCGAGGTCTAGGCGGTTGGCGATCCGGCCGGCGATCACGTTGGCCAGCACCCCCGGAAAGGAGTCCTCGGTGAGCTTCGGCAACTGCTCGTCCAGCTCGGATGGCAGCGTCCCGTGGTAAGCCGGGTAGAGCGAGCGGAACCCGTACGCGCTGGCCAGGTCGGCGCCCGCCTCAGCGCCGAAGATCACAGACGTCCGCTCCCGGTCGAAGGCCCGCTGTGCGTACCCGGCATCGCGCAGAGCGCGGGCGGCCACCTCCAGTGCCAGTAGTTGGACGGGTTCGATGCTGGCCAGCGCGGCCGGTGGGATGCCGTAGGCGAGCGCGTCGAAGGGGATATCCGGCAGGAAACCGCCCCACTTCGGGGTTCCGCTGTACACCGCCGGGTCCCACCGTTCGGTCGGTACCTCGGTGACCGCATCTACCCCGGACAGCACGTTGGCCCAGAAGCCGGCCACATCGCCGGCACCAGGGAACACTCCAGCCATGCCGACGATTGCCACGTCCAGCGGCTGTGCCGGTTGGGTCTCCGGTGTCTGGACGGGCTGGTCGCTGTCGACCGGGGCGATGCCCAGCTCGGCGACCCTGGCGGCGAGGAAACCGGCCGCGCCATCGGTCACCTGGGCGTGCAACGCCTCGATCGTCGTGGTCGAGCAGCGCAGCGTGGCCACCTCTCCGAGCATGACCATGCCGTCTTCGCGTTGCACTTCGTCGTCCACCGCGACCAGCACGTCGCCGTCGCGGCGCAGACCCTTGCTGGCGATCCGCAGCCGACCCAGGTTGAGCTGCTCCAGTTCGGCCCACATCTGATCGCGCGGCACCCCAGCGGCTACCAGCCGCGCCCTTGTCTCGGTGAACGTGCGTTGGTACGGCGAGTCCGCGCAGCGCGTCGCGTGGCCGGGCGCGGTCTCCAGCAGCACAGTGCGCTCGCAGGCCAGCGCGGCCTGCTGGAATCCGGGCTTGATGGCCCCAGCCGTGACAGCCTCCTGGGTGAACAGGTACGCGGTGCCCATCACCATCCCGATCCGGGCCCCCCGCCCCACCAGCGGAGCGGCCAGCGCGGCGACCATTGCGGCCGAGCGCTCGTCGTGGATGCCCCCGGCGAACAGCACTTGCAGCTGGCCGGCGCACCCGTGTGCGTCGTCGTAGCTGAGCAGCCGCTGCAGCTGGAGCTCCCACAGCGGGAAGCCGGCGCGTGGGCCGACGTGCCCGCCGCACTCCCGGCCCTCGAACACGAACCGCCGGGCTCCCTCTGCGAGGAACCGGTCCAGCAGGCCGGGGGAGGGCACGTGCAGGAACGTCTCGATCCCGGCAGCGTCCAGCGGCGCCGCCTGCGCCGGCCGGCCCCCGGCGATCAGCGCGTAGGGCGGCCGCACCTGGTGTACCGCGGCCAGCTGGGCCTCGCGGACTTCAGGTGGGACGAACCCGAGGATGCCGACGCCCCATGGCCGGCCACTCAGCAGGGCGGCGGTCTGTTCCATCAGTGCCCGGGCCTGCTCGCCGCTGTTGAGGGACAAGGCCAGGAACGGCAGTCCGCCCGCGGCCGCTACAGCGGCGGCGAACCCGGCCTGGTCACTGACTCGAGTCATCGGACCCTGCACCACGAGCGGTCGTACCCCCGGTGCCGGGCGGGCCGATTGCAGATGGGCGGCGCTCAGCTGCTCGGTGACCGCGGCACGGACCGCTGCCACCACGCCGCCTGCCGTCACGTATCGCTGCGCCAGAGGGGCGGCCAGCGCGCCGTCCGGGCCGATCGGTAGCGCGCTCAGGTCCCGGGCGCCGAGTCGGGCTGCGACCGTGGCGGGGTCGGCGGCTGGCAAGTCTGGGCGCGTGTAAAGGCGGTGATTGCCGATGACTGCGGTTTCGCTGCCATCCATCGCGCGAATCGTGTTGGCCACCTCGTCTGGCAGGTCGGTCTCGGCAACCAGTGCCAGTTGGGCGTCCAGTACCACCCCGGCCGCGCCGCCGGCGACCGCCGCGGCTGCCGTGTGCGGCCCGATCCCGCCGGCCGCCCAGACCGGAATGGTGATCTGCGGATCGGCCAGCAGCTGCTGCAACAACACGAACGTCGTCGTGGTGCCGATCCGGCCACCGGCCTCGGCTCCCTTGGCGATCAATCCGTACGCCCCCGCCCGGACTGCCGCCCGCGCCTGCGCTACCGAAACGACCTCGACGAGCGCGCGTCGCACGGATGCGATGGGCCACGATGAATCGGGCCCATGCACCACCATGTCAACCTGATCCGGCAGGTCGGCCGGACGCAGCGGGCACTCGGCCGCTACCCGGATCCCGAACGAGCCGCCCCACCAACGGCAGGCGTCTGCCAGGGCGGTTCGCGCCCGTTCCGCGTCTCGGCCCAGGTTGAGGACGCCCACCGCGCCAGCTCGCGCGAGCGCCACCACGAGAGCTGCGTTGGGCTCCTCGAAGGGAGTGATTCCCACCACGAGCTCTTGATCCTGCATGGTCATCCTCGGCCCTCTTCTCCCGTACGGGGGCTAGCCCGGTATTCCGCACCGTGCCCCAGATCTGGCTCCGGGCGTGCGTGTCGTCGATGTGCAGGCTTGGGGTGACCCCGGGTGGTCCCCCTCGGTGATCACCCGGGTCCGCCAACCGACAAGGTGCGTGGTGGCTGGAAAGGCATGCCGCCTCATCGAGGCCGCCGGTGCGCCGGTCGTGCCCTGCGCTGGTTGCGCTCTAGGGCGCAGCTCCGCTAGCCACAGCCAACCTTGATCTGGTGATCAGCGGAGTTGAAACCAACATTGCATCGAGCACGGCTAGGCCCCCCTGCCTTATCGCACCCCACCACTGACCCCTCAATCAGGGCTACGGACTCACCAAGAGTAACACTAGGTGATAGCTAGGGCGCAAGTAGCGCGAAGAAAACCCGAATGGTCTATTGGTACTGACTGCAATGGCCTATTGATACTTACTCTCTGGATTTTCGCTACCTAGACGAGTGATTCCAAGAGGTCGCTGCCAGCGCTGCACCACCTCCGCAGTGCCGACCGGCCGCCTTGGCCGCCATCGACTCGCGAGGGTCTGTCCGTGCGGTGACCGGTGATGATGGTCGATGGGTTCGGCGCCACACAGCCGGATGCCGACGGGAGGTCGCTGTCAGCGGCGGCATCACGCCATCCAGGATGCCGGCAGGTTGCAGCTCGCACCGGCACCAGCGGTTACCAATGACATCGGACGCGTCCACGGATTGTCGCATCCTGGGCGGGAGCCGGTGAGTAGCTGGATCTCATGCGGTCGGGTTGCTGCCGGGATTGAGCGCCGTTAGCCGTCTGCTTAGACCGGTCGTCGAGTCGCTGAAATCCTTATGCCGGTGGCTCTGGTTGAGGCCCCGAGATTGTCAGGGGTGGGTGCGACAATGGTCGCGTGATGGAGACGCTACTGGATCCGAGGCAGGCGATGGTCGCTTGCCTCGATCGGTGGCGTGAGGCGATTGTCGGGTGCGATGATGCGGGGTTGCCGGGTCAGGTCCGGGATATCGAGTCGGTGTCGCGGATAGTGTATTCGGTGATGCTGGATGCGGTCGGGGAGTTGGATTCCCGTAATATCGCGGTTGCCGCTGGGTTCCGCAATACCAAACAACTCCTGGCCGGGATGCTGAACCTGTCACCCACCGACGCCGGCACCCGCGTCACCCACGCGGGGCAACTCGCGCCGCGCCGCACGCTGGGCGGTGAGGTGCTGGCGCCGTTGCTGCCCAACACTGCTGCGGCGCTGGCCGCGGGTGAGATCGGACCGGGGCAGGTTCGGGTGATCACCGAGACGATCAACGCGATCCCCAGCACGGTCAGCCCCGCCGACCGCGACGCCGCCGAAGCCGAACTGGCTCACCACGCCCGGTCGTTTCACCCCACCGCACTGCACAAGATCGGCCAGCGGATCCTCGCGCACCTCGACCCGGACGGTCCCGCACCCCGTGACGAGCCGGAACTGGCCCCAGCGGCGGGGGAGCTGCGGTTGTGGGAGCGCCGCGACGGGCGCCTGGTCCTGGCGGGACACCTCGAACCCGAGCACAGCGCCACGTTCCGGTCGTTGATCGAGCAACTTGCCGCACCCCGACCTGCTGCTGCGGGTATCCCCGACGCGCGGACCGCTGAGCAGCGCAACGCGGACGCCCTGCTGGAGGTCTGCGGGTTGGCCCGCGCGGCGCAGGACTGCCCCAGCACGGCTGGCGAGCCACCGCACCTGACTGTGACCATCGATTGGGACGCGCTGCGCACCGGCCTGGGGGTCGCGACCCTGGACTACGGGACCCAGATCAGCGCCGCCCAAGCCCGCCAGTGGGCCTGCGACGCGAAGATCATTCCCGTTGTGCTGGGTGGGAAATCCGAACCACTCGACGTCGGCCGGGCAATGCGAACCGTCCCGCTGTCCATCCGCCGAGCGCTCGTCGCCCGAGACCGCGGATGTGCTTTCCCGGGCTGCGATCGACCACCCGGAATGTGTCAAGCGCACCACGCGCGGCACTGGATTGATCATGGTGAAACCAGTGTCGAAAATTGTGTCCTGCTGTGCGAAGCGCACCATAGGCATGTGCATCGCACCGGCTGGGAAATCCTCATCCATCCTGGCCACGTCGAGTTCATCCCACCCGCGATCATAGACCCCACCCGGACACCACTGCGCAACCCACTGCGCTGCTGAGCTACCGATGCGACCTACAAGACCACGTTAAGCGCGCAGCTCAGTAGAACTGCGTCGGGTCGAGGATCAGGTCGGCGCGGACCGCGGTGGGCGCAATCAGGCGCGCGTTGTCCTCTTTGCGTCCCGCGCGGCCCAGCCGCTGCAGCTCCGACTGCGTCAGGTGATAACCGTCCATCCCGACCAGGACCGCTGCGCCGCCGAGCGCGTCGACCAGTCGCCGCGCCACGGTGGACTTGCCTGCGCCAGGCCCCCCGGCGATGCCCAGGATCCGCCGACCGCCGCCGTCGGCGAGCGCCTGGGCACGGGTGAGCAGATCGAGCCACCGCACCGGCTCGGGAGTGTCAGTGCGTGATGGAGTCGATGAGCGCTCTGGCTCCCTGGCGCAGCAGGTCGGCGCCGACGAAGTAACCCAGGGCAGCGGGATCTTCGGCCACTCCCCAGTGGTGGGAGTCGAGCCACTGGCTGCCGTCGAGGCTGAAGACCTTGGCGCACAACGAAAGCTTGCCGTTCGGCTCGGTACTGGCGTAGCCCGCGATGGGGGAGTTGCAGTGGCCTTGCAGGGCGTGCAGCATAGCCCGCTCGGCGGTGGCGTGGCGGTGGGTTTCGGCGTCGTTGAGTCGACCGCTCAACGCAAGGACGGCGGTATCGGTGCTGCGGCACTGCAACGCGATGACGCCCGCGCCGATCGCCGGACACATCGTGTGCAACGGCAGGATCTCGGTGATCCGATCAGCCTCGTCGACCCGGTACAGGCCGGCCACCGCGGCGACGATCGCGTCGAAGTGCCCCTCATCGAGGCGCATCAAGCGGGTGTTCACGTTGCCCCGCAACGGTTTGATCTCCACCTGCGGGTAGTGCAGGCGAAGCTGCGCGGCACGGCGCACGGCGCTGGTGCCGACGACTGCGCCGGCGGGCAACTCGGCCAACGGGTCACCGGTGCGGGAGATGACGGCATCGTGGATGTTCTCCCGAGCCAGGTAAGCGGCGAAGGTCAACCCTTCCGGCACGGGGACGTCGGCCGGAATGTCTTTGAGGCAGTGCACCGCGAGATCGACCGAGCCGTCGAGCAGGTTGCGGTCGATCTCACGGACGAACGCGCCCTTGCCACCGAGCTTGGCGAGGTCACCCATCCACTGGTCACCGCTGGTCGTGATCTTGACCAGCTCAGTACTGACCGAGGAGTCCAACGCTGCCAAGGCGGCAGCGACCTGCTCGGATTGGTGCAGAGCCATCGGGCTCGAGCGGGTGCCGATTCGCACGTGCGGCATACCAGAACCTTACGCAGTCCGCGGCGGGCAGCGAGAATCAGGCGGTGACCAGATGAGCGGTCACCTCGGGCAGCTCGCGGAAGCAGGCGCGTTCGTCGGTGGTCACCAGGGTCCGGCCGCTGGCGCGGGCGGTCGCGGCGATGATGAGGTCATGCGCACCGCGCCGCCTACCGGACCTGCGGGTGTGAGCCAGCAGCGCAGCGTGGTGGGCGGCCACGGTGTGGTCGTAGTCGGCGACGGGGACCACCGCCAAGACGTCGTCGAGGTATGCGCGTTGCGCGGCAGCGCGGCCCGGGTCGGCCTCGAGCGCAACACCGGCGAGGTACTCGGCCACGACCACTGCGGGCACGGCGACGTTGTCGGTGTCGCCTAGTGCGGCCGGGTCGACCTGGCCTCGCACAGCCGCGATGAGCACACCGGTGTCGAGGATCAGTCGTGCCACGGGTCGGTGTCCAGCTCGGCCGAGGTAGCGTCGCGGGCGCCGGTCACGTTGGCAGCGAAGGTGTCATCCAATGCGGGATTGCCCGACCAGCGGCGAAACAGCTCCCGCAGAGCAGCACCGTTCGCCCGCGGCGCCGGCACGATCAGGGCGACCTGCTTACCGGCGCGAGTGACCACGATCGTCTCGCCCTGCTCGGCGGAGTCCAGCACGGCGGAGAAGTTCCGGGACGCCTCGGAGGCGGACATCTCACGCACCTGATCAGAATAACAGATTCAGAGAATCGGGACCCTGGGGTGCGTCCCTGCCACCCTCGCAGCGGCGGGAGGCTGCCAGTATGGAGTCGCCCCGTCGACGGCGGCGGGGCGACGAGGAGGATGACGACGTGAGCGAGCTGACCCGTCCCGACGTGACCGTGCCCGACGGCCCGGCGCCGACCGACTTGGTGATCGAGGACCAGGTCGTCGGCGAAGGTCCAGAAGCCATCGTCGGCTCGCAGATCAGGGCGCACTACATCGGTGTCTCACACGCCACCGGCAAGCAGTTCGACGCGTCCTGGGATCGGGGCACCCCGCTGGAGTTCCGGCTCGGCACCGGACGGGTGATCCAGGGCTGGGACGACGGCATCGTCGGCATGCGGGTCGGCGGGCGTCGGCGGCTCACCATCCCGCCGCACCTGGCCTATGGCGACCGCGGTGCGGGTGGCGCGATCAAGCCAGGGGAGACCCTCGTTTTCGTCGTCGACCTGGTCACCGTCCGATAGGGCGGACTGCGGGCTACCGGTCGAGGACGATCCGCCCGCCGCGAGCTCGGGACACGCAGATCGTCATGGTGCCGGCGCGCTCGCGGTCGGTCAGCACCCGGTCCCGGTGGTCGATTTCACCGGAGATGACCCGGGTTCGGCAGGTTCCGCAGAAGCCTTGCTGGCAGGAGTAGGCAACGTTCGGCACCGTGTCGCGGATGACCTCCAGCGCCGTTCGGTCGGCGGGCACGGTGAGTACTCGGTTGCTGCGCTGCAGCTCGATCTCGAAGGGCACGCCCTCCGCGATGGGCGGGGTCGTGAACCGCTCGAAATGCAAGGCCGCAGCCGCGCTCGCCGGGCGGTCCCGACGGACGTTGGCGATCGTCGTTGCTGGGGCGCAGCAATACACGGTTGCCCCGGCCGGTGCGTACTCCAGCAATTCCGCGCCCGTGCGGGGAAAGCCGTACTCGTCGTACGGGCGGACCCGCACGCGGGCCGGGTCCAGCGCGATGAGCTCGTCGAGGAAGGGCATCGATGCCCGCGAGCGTCCGGTGTACACGAGCTGCCACGGCACGCCACCGGCCGCCGCGTGCTTGACCATCGGCAGGATCGGCGTGATCCCGATCCCGCCCGCGATGAACAGGTACCCGGCAGCGTCGACGTAAGGGAACGCGTTTCGCGGACCGCGGATGGTCAGCGCACTGCCGGTGCTGATCGAGTCGTGCAGCTCTCGCGAACCACCGTCGTCGGCGATGCGTCGTACCGCGATCCGGTAGGAGCTGCGGTCGGCGGGGTCGCCGCACAGCGAGTACTGGCGACACCGTCCGGAGGGCAGCAGCACGTCGACGTGGCTGCCCGGCTGCCAGCTGGGCAATTCGCCACCCCCGGCGGCGACCAGCCGCAAGCTGCGGACCTTCTGCGCCTCGACGCGGATCTCGTCCACCACGAGGCTCAGGTCGCGGTCGATCCGGCGGGTCGGTGGGCGTCGCGAGTATGCGGCGGTGAGCCAGTCGTAGCTGGTGATCAGCGCCCCGAGCGCGCGGTACATCCGGTCGGCGCGCCGGCGCCCCCGCAGGTCGGGTGGGATCCCCCACTCGGTGCCCATGTCAAGCCTCCGCGGCGAGGGCGGCAGGCGATGTGGCCAGGTACGCGACGGCCTGACTGGTGGAGAACTCCTTCGACGGGTGGTAGAAGGGCCCGGCATAGTTGAACGTCGTCCCGATCAGCTGGCGTGCTGACGGCAACAGGCGCCGGT
This sequence comes from Actinomycetota bacterium, assembly GCA_030854185.1. Lineage (GTDB taxonomy): Bacteria > Actinomycetota > Actinomycetes > Mycobacteriales > Pseudonocardiaceae. The sequence continues at coordinate 40,544 of JALYTS010000027.1, forward strand.
GGCTGGCGCGGAAGTAGTGCCGCCAGCGCGGCTTGACCCGGCCACCCAGCTCGGGGTCGATGCGCATCAGGAAGGCCACCCCACGGATCCACAGCCACGCCATGATCGGCGCCGTGACCAGCATGGCGCGCGCTCGACGGTGCCACCGGCCGTCGAGGTGGGTGAACAGATCGAAGGCCACTGCCCGATGCTCGACCTCCTCCGCGCCGTGCCAACGCAGCAGGTCCATCATGGTGGCGTCCGCCCCGGCGGCGTCCAGAGCGGTTGCATTGAGCGCCCAGTTGCCCAGCATCGCGGTGATGTGCTCGATCGCCGCGACGATCGCCAGTCGCTCGACCAGCCACTCCTCGCGTCGCTTGCCCAGCAGGTCGCGACCGCCGAGCGCTTTGCGGAACATCCAATCGACCTGCTGGACGTAGGGATCGGTGTCGATGCCCCTGGCCTTCCAGTGGTCGAGCACGCTCTGGTGGGAGCGGGCGTGAATGGCCTCCTGGCCGATGAAGCCCAGCACCTCCTCGCGCAGCTTGCTGTCCTCGATCAAGGGCATGGCATCGGCGAAGACGTCGATGAACCATCGCTCCCCGGCGGGCAGTAGCAGGTGCAGCACGTTGCAGGTGTGGGTCACCAAGGGTTCGCCGGGCACCCAGTGGGTGGGCAGATCGGTCCAGTCGAAGGTGACGTTTCGTGGCTGGAACATGAGGTTCTCCGGGTCTTGCGGGCCCGAGGCGTTGCGGTGATGGCCGAACATCCGCCGATCTCCCTTCCGGGTGGGTCGTGAGTGCGTAACAGTGTTCCGGCACCTAGTGCCACTCACGAGGCGTTAGCTCGGCACGAGCGAGCGCCCGAAGCAGCCCCGGTGTCAGCCGTGTGGCCAGCAGCCCGGCCTTGGCTTCGACGGTGATCGGCGCGACGGCTGTGTTGCGCTCCACCGCACGCAGGACCTCCCGTGCCGCCCGGCGCGGGGTGAAGTTGCGGCGCCGGTACAGCTCGGTCACGCGCTGCCGGGCGGTGCGCTCCTGGGCGGCGTCAAGGCCGGCGAAGCGGGCTGTGCTGATGATGTTGGTGTGCACGAATCCAGGGCAGATCGCCACCACGCCGATGCCGGATTCGGCCAGTTCCCCGCGCAGGCACTGGCTCAGCGCCAGGACGGCAGCCTTGGTCGTGCTGTACGCCGGGAGCGCCCGGCTGGGCAGGTAGGCGGCGGCGGAGGCGATATTGACGATGGTGCCGCCGGCACCACCTTCCACCAGTAACCCACCGAGCACCCGGCAACCGTGGATGACACCCCACAGATTGACGTCGATGAGCCGTTCCCAGTCGGCCACCGTGGTGGCGAAGAACGGCCCCGCCACGGCGATTCCGGCGTTGTTGATCACGATGTCCGGGATGCCGTGTTCCTCGCGCAGCAGCGTGGCGAACTTCTCCACCGCGCCGCCGTCGGAGACGTCGAGCGGGTACGCACTCGCGGTGGGACCCAGCGTGCTGGCCAGCAGCGCGGTGCGCTCGACCGACGGCTGGTCGATGTCGGTGGCGACCACCTCCGCGCCCTGCTCGGCGAACTCCAGCGCGGTGGCCCGGCCGATACCGCTGCCCGCGCCGGTGATCACCACGAGGGTGTCCGCGAACCGCTTGTGTTGCGGTCCGCTACGGCGGGCGCGGCGCAGGCCGCGGGCTTCGGGGCCGCCCTCTGCGTGGTCGATCAGCTCGCTCGCGCAGCGCGCCAAGGTGCTCGGCTGGGTGCGCGGTAGCCAGTGCCCGCCGGGCAGCTCGCGAACCGCGAGGTTGGGTACCCAACGCCGGATGTCAGTCTGCAGGGATGTGGAGACGAACGGATCCCGTTGGGGCGCAAGGACTTGCACCGGGATGTCGGTACGCCGGGGACCCGGCATCACCAGCCGGGGGAACATGTTCGCCCGGTAGAGCTGCACGCCGTTCACCGCGTCGGTGACAGCGGGGGTGGCGGCACTGTCGACCAGGGCCAGCGCGCGCTGGGCGAGCCCGGTGCGCCAGGCCAGCTCCGGCAGCAGCGGCAACTGGAAGAACGTGATGTACCAGCTCTCCATCGCCTGGGTGATCAACTCGCGCAGTGCTCGCGGCGTCGGCCGGCGTAGCCGCGCCCGGAACCAATGCCCCGCATGGTCCAGGCACGGCCCGGAAATCGACGTGTAGGAGCAGACCCGGCCGTCCAGCCACGGTCCGGTCAGTGCATGCCAGGCCTGGACCGCTCCCCAGTCGTGGGCCAGCAGATGCACCGGACGGTCCGGGCTGAGCGCATCGAGCACCGCGGCCAGGTCCTGGGCAAGCTGGTCGAGCCGGTAGGCCCTGCGGCCGCGAGGCTTCCCGGATTCGCCGGCCCCCCGAACGTCGTAGCTCACCACGCGGTAGCGCGGCGCCAGTTCGGTGGCAACGCCGTCCCACAGGGTGTGATCGTCGGGGTAGCCGTGTATGCACACCACCGTGGGTGCGCCGTGTTGTCCCGACTCGTGCACCCGCAGCCGCACGCCATCGGTGGCGACCACGTCCCTGGCCATCACGCGGCCGCCGTTCGCTGCCAGCGGCGCACGTGCGGAAGATCGTCGTCGAGCCAGTACGCGCTACCGGTGCCGGTAACCACCAGGATCTCCTCGAATTTCACCCCGACGTCGCGGAAACCGATATGTGGTTCCACCGCCCACAAACCGGGAGTCGCCGGATGGTTGGAGATCTCGCCATCGGCCCACAACGGCGAGCGGTGGTGCATCCGCTCGACGATCAGGTCACCGACCAGGGTCTGCAGCGACCGGATGCCGAAGCCGGCCGCGATTGACTTCGGTAGCCGCGAGCGCACCTTGCCGACCCGGTGCCCGATGACCCGTCCGGGGTAGACGCGATGCCGGTTGTCGTAACCCTGCCGGGCTATCAGTGCATCGACGTCGAGGTAGATCTGTCGCAGCGGCACGCCTTCGTTCACTTTCGAGACGATCAGCGCCCGGTGCTCGGCCAGGTCGTCCATCAGCTGCTCGAATATCCGGTTGGTGCCGAGGCAGCCGGCGTAGCCGATGTCCGCCATGTATCCGTCCCGCACCGGTGCGCAGTCGAGGATGAACGGCATGTTCTCGGCCAACCTGCGGGCGCTGGGGAAGAACTGGAGGGGCGTCCGGAAACCGCGAAACGCGGTGCGGTCGCCGAACCACGCGAACGGCGTGTGGAACCAGTCCTGAACTCCCCGCTCCAGCAGGTACTCGCGAAGCCGGCGGGCAGCTTGCTTCTCGGTGACACCCGGCTCCAGGGTCTGCGCGACCGACTCCGCCGCGGCATAAGCCAACTGCTGTACCTCACGGAACTTCACCAGATCAGCGAGATCGGTCGCCCCTTTGGCTGCCACTCATTCCCCCTTCCTCGCTGTTCCTACTCTTCAGTAGGAACTTCCTACGGCCTGGTAGGTTTGTCAAGTGCCAAATCGAAAGGTGACGTCGCCGGGGGAGGCCCGGTCCGGTCGTGCCCGGGCTGCCCATCTCGGGCCCGAACGTCGACGGCCACTGATCCTCGACGCGGCGTTGGAGGTCTACGTCGAGCGCGGTTACCGAGGCACGTCGATGCAGGCGGTGGCCGATGCTGCGGGCGTCACGAAACCGGTGGTCTACGAGTGCTACCCGAGCAAGGACGAGTTGTTGCTGGCGCTGCTGGACCGCGAGGAGCGTCGCTTGATGGACGCCATCTCGGAGTCGTTGCCGAGTAATCTGGTCTCTGACAACATCGAGGCCGTGCTGGCGGCGGGGTTCACGGCCTTTCTCACCGGGGTGGGTCAGGCGCCGAACTCATGGCGAGTTGTTTTCGACTCCGGCTGGGGTTCCGGGTCTGTGGTGGCCGCTCGGGTGCGACGTGTACGCGACATGGTGGTAGGTCAATTACGCGAGCTGGTGCGCCAGTCCATGATCGTGGCCGAGATCGACGACATCGACCGCAAGGCACCCGTCGTCGCAGAGCTGATCACCACGGTGGCCGAATCCTGCGCCCGCATGCTCGTGCTGGAGCACTACCCGTGGACCGCCGCAGAGCTGGCCACCTACGTCGCCCGCCTCCTCGCCCGCGGCGTCCGCCCGGTCTGAGCGGCTGCTCAGAGAGAGAGGGTCTGCGGGTGATCGAAGAGCTTGCCCAGGGGGACGCGGAGCCCGCAGCCGGCGAGTTGAGCCCATTCCAGGCGGTGAACCGCTTTTTTGAGCAGGCGGCGGATCATGTGCACCTGGGCGATGACATGCGGGCGGTGCTGCGGAGTTCCTACCGCGAGCTTCGAGTGCAGATCCCGCTTCGGATGGACGACGGCTCGGGTCAGGTCTTCATCGGCTATCGGGTCCAGCACAACGGCGCCCGCGGCCCCTTCAAGGGCGGCCTGCGTTACCATCCCGCGGCGGATCTTGACGAGGTTCGGGCCCTGGCTGCGCTGATGACCTGGAAGACCGCTGTGGTCGACGTCCCGTTCGGCGGAGCAAAAGGCGGCATCGTCTGTGATCCGCTGACGATGAGCCGGACCGAGCTGCAGAAGTTGACGCGCGGCTACCTGCGGATGATCGACCACATCATCGGGGAGAAACGCGACATCCCTGCGCCGGATGTCAACACCGATGCCCAGACGATGGCGTGGATCATGGATGCTTACTCCGCCCGCCACGGTTACTCCCCGGCGATCGTGACCGGAAAGCCCCTTGAGCTCGGTGGCTCCCTGGGGCGGGCCGCTGCCACCGGCAGGGGAGCGGTGTACTGCCTGGCCGAGGCAGCGCGAAGCCTTCAGCTCGACCTCGACGGGGCCAGGGTCGCCGTCCAAGGGTTCGGCAATGTCGGCTCCTGGTTCGCGCGGCTGGTAGGAGCCCTGGGTTGCAAGGTGGTCGCTGTCTCCGACATCGCCGGCGGGGTCTACGACGGGCGTGGCCTGAGCATCCTCGCGGTGCAGGAGCACGCCGCGCAAGCCGGCACCGTGGCGGGTAGCCCCGGCACCGAGCCGATCAGCAATCGTGAGCTGCTCGAACTGGACGTCGACGTGCTCGTACCGGCTGCGCTGAGCCGCGTCGTGAACTCAACCAACGCCAACGCGGTGCGCGCCCCGGTGATTCTCGAAGCGGCCAACCACCCGGTCAGCTTCGCCGCCGACCAGGTCCTCGCCGACCGGGGGATCACCGTGATCCCGGACATCCTCGCCAACGCGGGCGGGGTGACCGTGTCCTACTTCGAGTGGACTCAGAACCTCCAGCAATTCCGGTGGGACGAAAAGCGGGTCAACAGCGAGCTCCACAAGACCATGTCGGCGGCGTGGCAGCGGGTTCACGAACGAGCCGACCGCGACAACGTGTCACTGCGGCTCGCCGCGTTCGTCACTGCGGTCGAGGCAGTAGCCACCGCCGAACAGCTCCGCGGCTACATCTGAACCACGGCCTGGCGAGCCTCGGACCCTCGGACAGCCGGGGAAGCGTGAGCCGCGCCCGGGAGGCTGTTGCCTCATTGGCGTCGCCCGTGTCGTGATCGTCGAGAGTGAGTGGTAACCGTGCAGGATTGCACTGTCATCACTCAGTTTCGGTGATCATGGTTGGTGGTTGGGCCGTTGGTGGGTGGTTGGGTGGCCAGCCAGACCGTAAGCTTTGGGAAAGTGACGAACTAGTCGAGGTGTGCGTGCAAAGCTGGGACCACATCCACACTTTTCGGTATACCGGGCTGCGTTTCGACCTGTCGAGGGGGATGGCCTCGTTCGGCTACTTGATGCAGGGTTCGTCGGTCCAGTACTCCTTTACCGACGTCATAACGTTTCCACTACCGAAGCAGCGGCCGGACGCTTTTACCAAGGTGGCGCTGGACCGCGTGCTGGAGCTACTCTACATCGCGGTTGGCCTGATCTACTACAAGTCGATGGCCCCAAGGTCGGTAGTGCTCGACACCGTCCGGCTAGCCCCAGCTGCCCGGCGCTGGACCCGTGAGTTGTACCGGTCGGGGCTGGCGGAGTTCGCATACCGCTACAACATGCCCCATGTTCTCGACCTGACGGTGGATGCCGAGCGCGGCGACGACAACTCGGCGCACGGCCAAGACATGCTCGCCGGTGGCCGTCGCCCGCTGGTCGCGATCGGTGGGGGCAAGGACTCGATCGTCTCGGTCGAGGCGCTTAAGGCGGCCAAGCTTCGACCGGTGGTGTTCACTGTCGAAAGACAGCCGACTCCGTTGCTCAGCGAGGTGATGGCCCTTACCGAGGTCCCGAACCTCACGGTCCGCCGGACGGTTGATCAGCGATTGACCCACCTGCTCGACCATTACGGCGCATACATCGGTCACGTGCCGGTCACAGCGATCCACTCGCTGGTCGGGGTGGCGGTCGCGGTGCTGCACGGTCTTGGACCCGTCGTAATGTCAAACGAGCGTTCGGCGGCGGCGGGCAACCTGATCTGGCGCGACCACCAGGTCAACCATCAGTGGTCCAAGGGCGTTGAAGCGGAGGTCTTGCTCCGCGAGGCGATAGGGGAGCACGCTGGACTCAGCAACGCCTCTTTCTCGCTACTCAGCGGAATGTCGGAGCTGTACATCGCCCGGCTCTTCGCCGGGATTGACACCTATGACAGCAAGGTGACCAGCTGCAACTACGCTTTCCGCCTCGGAGGTCTCCGCTGTGAGCGCTGGTGCAACGACTGCGCGAAGTGCCGCTTCGTCTTCCTGTCGCTGGCCCCCTTCATGGACCGCGCCCGGCTGGTCGGCATCTTCGGTCAGGACTTGCTGGACGATCCACACCATATCGAGGGATACCGGGAGTTGCTCGGTCTGCGGGGGCCCAAGCCCTTCGAGTGCGTCGGCGAGATCGTGGAATCGCAAGTGGCGCGACAACTACTCGCCAGGTGCGCTCGGTGGGCCGACGCTGCGGTTATCCGCACCCTGCGGGAGGAGATCAGCAACTGGCCGTCCGAGCAGGATGTAATCCGCGTGTTCGCCACGCAGCCGCCGCGTTTTGCACCGCCAGATTACGCTCAAGCACTCGCCGAGATGCAGAGGTCATACATTCAGATCCTCGCCTAGCAACACGCCCGCACCCTCGACGCAGCTACGGATCACTGACGTGAATGGCATCGCTGAATGCGTTGAGGTCGCGCCGTTTATGTCACGTCTGGGTAGATGCGACCTGTCTGGCTCTCCGGGCCAGTTCGCGAAGGTCCGAGCGGGGGCTCTTCTCCAGCGCAACGGCCAGTGGTTGCAGCGTGGCTCTGGCGATGCTGGAGCGGGTGGGGATCACCGCCTCCACCG
>JALYTS010000187.1 GCA_030854185.1 Actinomycetota bacterium
CGCCGAGATCTTCGACCTGCACCGCTGGGCACCCCAAACTTAGGTCATAGGAAACCTGAGGATCCACACCCATCGTGACCAGCGGAAACGCCGATCTAGATCACGCTAGCCCGGAAACTCCCGCTAGTGGTGCTGGCGCGCGGATGGCCGAGTTGGTGGAGCAGGGCTGCCAGTTGCTGGTGGCCACGCACTCGCCGATCCTGTTGGCGTTGCCGGCGGCCGCCATTCTGGAAATCGCGGAGGACGGTCAGGTCGAGCTGGTGGACTACGACCAGGCGCTGCCGGTGCGGCTGACCCGCGGGTTCCTGGCCGATCCCCACCGCTATCTGCGGCACCTGCTGGCCGCCGACCCTGATCAGGGATGCGGTGTGTGACCGGCCAGTGGGAGATGGAGTCCTCCGACGAGCGGTTTGCACAGTGGATGGTAGGCAATCTCCACCGCGCTGCTACCCAGTTCGGATTGACCGTGCATGGGGCGCCTGCCCAAGAGCGCAGAGTTGGCTGGCTACCCACTCGATCACGGCTGTAAGCCCAGCACGCCATACCCCCAGAACAGAGGCTGGGCTTTTTCTGGGCATTATGCTTCACTACCGGCATGCCCAGAAAAAGCCCAGTCCCGGATGAGGTAATCGCGGGTCTGCGACGGCTGATCAAGCAGGGGTTGCCGGTGAGCCCGTCGAGGGTAGACGCGGCTTTGCTGGAACTGCGGGGAATCGTGGCCCGGGCGGTGGACCCAGCCGACGATGCCAGCCTCACGGCGGCCCTAGACGGCACCTTGCGGGGGCTGCTGGCCCGGTTCCCGGACGTCCGCTACGCCTCGGCCGCGCGGGCGTTGTTCGGGCTGCCGCCGGCTGAGCCGGGTCAGAATCTCACCGTTCGCCGTGACCTGGCCGCTGCCGAGGCCGGCCACGAGGTGCACCACTTCCGCAAGCGAGTCGAACCCAAGCTGGTCGAGAGACTCGCCTGGGAGCTGCTTGCCGACGCCGACCGGTTCACCCGCACTCCGATGATCGCACCCCGGCTCGCCTCGGCGAATAGACGGCAACCCATCCCGGCCGACCCGTTCGCCTGGGAGGTGACCGAGCACGAGGAACAACTAAGCAAGCTGTGGTCGACGCTCTACGCCGCCCGCGCCGAGCTGCTCGCGGTCGAGCGGCTGGTCAGCCTACAGGCCAGCCGAAACGAGTTGACCCACGCCGCGGTGACCGCGGCCTGGCGCTGGGCCGCCGCCCGCGCGGAGGCGATCAGCTACACCAGCGCCTACACCCAGGAGATGGCGGTGAACCAGCTGATCACGTTGGCGGGCTGGACACCGGTGTTGACCGAGGCGCAGGCCTCGCGGCTGACCGAGGCCGCCATCGGCGGCGCTCACCGCGAGCAGTTCGTGCACGCCCTGCACAACGAGGTCGGCCCGGGCGACGCCTGGATCGACGGTCTCCTCAACCCGCTTCCCATCGACACCTCAGACGAGAACGGACAACCGCAGTGACCACCACCAACCCCGACCTGACTGCCGCCCTCGACGCGGCATCCACCGCCGACCCACGCCGCTATGTCATCACCGGAGGTCCCTCATCCGGCAAGGACGACTTGATCGAGGCCGTCCACGCAGCCGGAATCCCCTGCATGACCGAGGAACCCGGTCGGGAGATCTACCGCAAGCACCGCGAGCGCCTGGGCCGGCACCTGCGCCGGGAGGATCGGCGCGAGTACTCCCTGGAAGTGCTCGAGGCGTTCATCGCCGAGTACACCAGCCACAAGCACGGCGTCAGGTTCTACAACCGGGGCATCCCGGATGGCTTCGGCTGGGAAGGATTCTTCGGCCTGCGACCCACCCCACAACTGGAGGAGGCCACGCGCCTGTATCGCTACGACACGGTCTTCGTGCTCGACCCGCTGGACACCTTCGAGGACCCCGACGACATCGTCTGGGCCAAGGACCGGGAAATCCGCCGCGTTCACGAGCTGATCGTGCAGGGCTACTACGACACCGGCTACGAACCAGTGTTCGTCGCCCCCGACTCCGCCGCCGCCCGGCTGGACCTCATCTGCGCCAACCTGCGCCTGCCCAAACCCAGTCGAGGAGCGTGACCACGATGGCCGCACCGAATCGCGCTGCACCGAATCGCCCTGGGAGACCGTCGTTGCTGCTGTCGCCGAACAGTGTGCTGGCAAACGCGCTGCTGCGCACCATTGATGTCCTCCGGCCCCGCGTGCATGCAGCGCGACCGGCGCGGATCGAGTTCGTGGTAGGCACCCAGATCAACGGCGCGCCACACCTCGGGACGAACCTGGTGCAGACTGCCGCGTTCCTGCTCGCCAAGACCGCCCGCCGCGAGTTCTCCATTGACACCGTCGTCCGCTTCGGCGATCAAGGAACGCGCGTTTGGTCGGGACGGCGACACGCTGCACGTCATGATGAAGGGCGGCGACTGGGCCTTCGGCTGCCAACTCGTCGACGGCGCACTGGGCGCACTCGCCACCCCCGCAGCGCAGATGCCGACGCGGATCTTCACGCCCCAGGTGCTCGCGCCGACCGGGGCGAAGCTGTCCAAGTCGTTGCTGCGTGAACAGGGCAAAGGCGCCCTACCTCCCGACGTCGAGCCCTGGATGCTCGACACCACCGCCTGGCCCGACGGCACCGACAACTACGTCGATGCCCTGGTCTGGCTAGTCGGCGAACTGCTCACCGATCCCAAACACTTCTTCCGTTCGTTCACCGTCAAAGAGCTCGGCCGACTGATGACCGCACGCCCCACCGACCCCGCCGTCCGCGCCCACGAGATGGGCATCTACAAGCGCTACTTCGACCTCATCGCCACCGGCCGCAAGACCACCGAAATCCGGGTTAACGACTCCAGTCGCAAAAAGATTAAGGAAGGCTCGCTGATCCGGTTCCGCTGCCAAGGTGACCAGGTCCTCACCCGCGTCACCCGCATCGTCCGATACACCAGCTTCGACGAGATGTTCGACCACGAATCCGTCACCTCAGTCAACCCACTCGCCACTCGCGACGAGCAGCTGGCCAACATCTGCCAGATCTATCCACCCGAGCGTGAAGCCCTCGGCGTCCTGGCCATTGGCATCGAACTGGTCGACCCACCACGGAAAACTCCAGCTGTCAGCGGCTGGTGACAGCTCCTTACCGACGCGCCAGGTCCCGCCAGGCGGTGACGTAGGGTCGAAACCATGCAGCCCTGGACGTCCACCCCGGTTCCGCGGCTACCCGGCCACGGCCGGCCGTTGCGGCTGTACGACACCGCGACCGGCCAGATCCGACCCACCGCGCCGGAGAAAACCGCCCGAATGTACGTCTGCGGGATCACCCCCTACGACGCCACCCACCTCGGACACGCGGCTACCTACCTGGCCTTTGACCTGGTGAACCGGTGCTGGCGCGACGCCGGCCACGACGTGCACTACGTGCAGAACGTCACCGACGTCGACGATCCGCTGCTCGAGCGGGCGCGCCGCGACCAGGACGACTGGATCGTGCTCGGAATGCGCGAGACCGCGCTGTTCCGCGAAGACATGGAATCACTGCGGATACTGCCCCCGCGGGACTTCGTCGGCGCCGTCGAAGCGATCGGCGAGATCATCGAGGTGATCGCCAAGCTGCTCGCCTGCGGCGCCGCCTACCGGGTCGAGGACGCCGAACACCCGGACATCTATTTCGACCACCAGGCCGCGGCCCATTTCGGGTCCGAGTCGGGCTACGACTCCGACACCATGATCCGGCTGTCCGCTGAACGCGGCGGGGACCCGCAGCGGCCCGGTAAGCGGCACCCGCTGGATGCCCTGATGTGGCGCACCGCTCGCGAGGGCGAGCCGTCCTGGGACTCCGAGCTGGGACCGGGACGTCCGGGCTGGCACGTGGAATGCTGCGCGATCGGGCTCAACCGGCTGGGCACTGGCTTCGACGTCCAGGGCGGCGGCTCGGACCTGATCTTTCCGCACCACGAGTTCTCCGCAGCCCACGCCGAGGCGCTCACCGGCGAATACCCGATGGCCCGGCACTACGTGCACACCGGGATGATCGGTCTGAAAGGCGAGAAGATGTCGAAATCGAAGGGAAACCTGGTCTTCGTCTCCCGGCTGCGTGCCGACCAGGTGGACCCGATGGCGCTGCGGCTGGCGCTGCTGTCCGGGCACTATCGCACCGACCGGTCCTGGGCCACCGGGATGCTCGACGACGCGGTGGTCCGACTGGACCGCTGGCGACAGGCAGCCGCGCTGCCCGCCGGGGTACCGGTACAGGATGCCGTACAACGGCTGCGTGCCCATCTGGCCGACGACCTGGACACCCCTGGCGCCCTCGCCGCGGTCGACGCGTGGGCCGCCGAGACGCTGGGCCAACCCGGCCGCGACGTCGACGCCCCCGCCCTGATGGCCACCGCCGTGGACGCCCTGCTCGGCATCGCGCTGTGATGGCCGCTCCTGGTCATCCTGCAGGTAGTTTGAAGATCAGTCGCAATTGCAGTGAGCGCCACGTCGTCAGGGACTCGGCGGGGCGTTACGGCCGCCCTTGGTGAGCTGACCTGCGCGTTGGAACGACACTCCGAGCAGCCGGCCGAGATCCCGGAGCGGGATGCCCGACCCCTTGAGGGCGACGGCAGCGGCGCGTAGTGCAGTGGCAGCGTCGGTCTGGGCCTGCGCGGCGGCTGTACGTAGCTGCTCGGCGCGGGCCAGGTGCTCGGCGGCGGCTTCGGGCATGGCGACGTCGACTTCGATTTCGAACGAGTCGGGCGCGACGTTGCTCATGATGCTGATCAGGTCGCGGGCCATGTCCTCGACTTCGCGCAGCGTGCGGGCCTGAGTTGAGCGGTCGATCTCGGGGACGTGCACCAGCCAGTACCGGTCTCCGCGTTCTACGTGTACGTCGTAGGTCTTCACCGCCACCAGTCCTTCCCCAGCTTGGGCTCGCACTCCCGGAACAGCTTCCGGGCGAGCTGTTCGTCGATCTCGGTGTGTCGGGCGATGGGAATCATCAGCCCGTCGAGGGTGTAGACGGTGTGGTTGGCACCCGAGCAACCGCCCATTCGACGCTCTGAAGTTTGGCCTTGGCGGCGATGCGGCGGATGACGTCCCGTCTCTTCACATGGTAAGTCTATCCTAGACTAGACGCAACCACTCAAGTGCGCACTAGACACGCCGGCGAGGAAGGTTGCGCACCTCTCGTCTCAAGCTAGTGCAGCGCCGCGTTAATCCTTCGGGGGGTTGATCCAGGCGCTGGGGTCGTTGAGGTAGAGGCCGAGGGCGCAGTCGAGGGCCTGTTCGGGTGTGCCCGATGTGCTGCCGTCGGGCAGTGAG
>JALYTS010000090.1 GCA_030854185.1 Actinomycetota bacterium
GCCTCTTTGGGAGAACGCTCTGTAGTCAGACGCCGGATGTCGCTCCGGGGGGTGAGGGTGCGGGGCGGCACCGTAACGGCGACTAGGGAGGATCGGGGATGGCGGGGTGGTCCATTCCGGGTGTGGTGCATCCCCGGGAGATAGGTGAGGACTCGGTAGGTCGCCGGGTGGTTGCTCGCCACCGGATGACCCGCCGATCGCTCGCGATCACCTACCTGTCTCCCGAACTGCTCGCGGACACTGAGTTCCGCACTCGGTTTGCCCGTGACTTCGCCCGGCTGGCGCGGGTTCGGGATACCCGAGTGGCCCGGGTCCACCGTTACGTCGAGGGTGAACACGGGGCCGCCGTCATCGGCGATCGTGTCAACGGCACCGCCTTGCGAGCGTTGCTCCTGGCGCACGGTGCGGTCGGCACCGAGGCGGCGCTGGTCGTGCTCAAGGACTTGCTTCTTGCGCTAGCCGCTTGTCATGAGGCAGGCCTGGCGCACGGTGATGTCAAGCCGGAGGATGTGGTCGTCACCTCCACCGGCCGGGTCCGGCTCGTCGATTCTGGGCTCTGGACATCCGGCGGGCGGCGGCTACTCGGTCGGTCGACGCCCTTCTACCTGGCTCCCGAACACTGGAGTGATCGGCCGGCCACCTCGGCCGGGGACGTCTATGCCGCCACTGCCACGTTCTTCGAGTGCCTCGTCGGCGCGCCGCCCTTCTACGCAGAAGGCGTCGCCGAGCTCTCGATCAAGCATCAAAGCAGCGCCGCTCCTGTCGACGTGGTCCCCGCACCGGTGCGGGACCTGATGCTGCGCGGTCTTGCCAAGGACCCGGTCAGTCGATCCGGCCCACGGAACCTGCTCGCTGATGTCCGGGACGTGGCAGGCCGTGCGATCGGCTCTGATTGGGAGCGGCGTGGGCGACGCGAGTTGGCAACTCTCCTCGGCGGTCGTCGCGCGCTGACTGGTATGTCGGCGCTAGCTGGTATGTCGGCTCTAGGTCGCCGGAGCAATCGCGCTGGCTGGGCGGACCGCAAGCCAGTCAGGCTGGCTGCGGTGATGGGTGGTGCGTTGGCGTTGGCCGCAGGCCTGTCCAGCCCGCCGCTGGCGGTCATTCTGCCAGGAATCAGCATGTTCACTCCGGGGGGGAGTTCGCCGGTCCTGGCATTTCCTGAGCCCGATCAGAGCGCTGCGCCGGTGCGTGTCGTGACCAACGGTCCACTGGCGGACCGTATGCTTTCGGTTAAGGCAGGGACCGGAACACCGGTTGCCAAGTCTCGACCCCCCGCACAATCGATCCCGGCACCGAACATTTACCCAGTGCCATATCGACATCTCATGGCGGATGCGCTGGCTCAGGGTTCAGCGGACCCGGACCGAGCCGTGCAGCGCCACTCCACATCGACCCAGTCCGCGGCCGGTGAGTTCACATCCACACGGGAGTGCGCTCACGATTTGATTGATCCCGGAACCTGCTCGGCGATTGACCCGGAGCGGCCGACGGCCGACTCGGACGCGACGGAATGGGATCCGTCGCAGGTGATCCCGGCATCACTGTCGACGGTGGTCGAGGTGCCGGTCCAGCAAGTGTTGCCGGTCAAGGTGCCGGTCCAGCAAGTGTTGCCGGTCAAGGTGCCGGTCCAGCTCCCGACGCCGATTCAGGTGCCCAAGTCGACTCCGGTCCAGAAAAAGATCCACGCTGGTCAGGTCGCTCAGGCTCCCAAGGATGCGCGAATCAAGACTGATTCGCAGGGCTGGAAAGATGCACCGTACGGCCCGGGCGCCACCGGGAAAACGGATTACCCGACGAACCGAGCGCACGGAGACTCGGAGTCCTCCGCTCGCGGTGACTCAGGGTTCTCCGGACATGACAACCCAGGGTCCTCCGAACATGGCAACTCAGGGTCCTCCGGAAATGGCAACTCGCAGTCTTCCGGACATCAAGGCTCGGGCCACTAAAATATCTATAGTGCTTACCCGGCCGAGCATGGACGACCTGGCAGCCCTGCTCGTGTCGTTGATTCGCGAAGTCCCGAACTTCCCACAACCCGGTGTGCTCTTTCGGGACCTGGCACCGGTCTTCGCCGATGCTACTGCGTTTCCAGCGGTGGTGGACGCGTTGATCGCGCCTGCCCAACAGGTCGACGTGGTGATCGGGATAGAGGCCCGTGGGTTCCTGCTCGGCGCCGCAGCCGCCTACGCTCTGGGCGTTGGCGTGGTCGGGGTGCGCAAACCGGGCAAATTGCCCGTGGTCTGCGACCGGGAGGATTACGCCCTGGAGTACGGCGAGGCGTCGCTGGAACTGGCCTGCGGCGTCCTGCGGCCCGATCAGCGGGCGTTGGTGGTCGACGACGTACTCGCCACCGGGGGCACCGCAGCGGCGACCTGCGCGTTGGTCGAGCGGGCCGGGATCACGGTCAGCGGCATCGCGGTGCTGCTGGAGATCGCTTCGTTGGCCGGCCGTGATCGCCTAGCCAATCGTTCGCTGCACGTCCTGCTGTCAGTCTGACCGAGTACCCTGTGCCCCCCGAACTCAACAGCCAGAGCACTCTGATCGGCCTTGCGCTGCTGTTGACTTCGGGAAACATCAGGGCGCACGGGGTCCTTCGGATTCGGATGATAAACCCGGCGGTACGCTGAGAACTTGTTGGTCACCACGTGGCGGGAGTGTGCGCTGTGAGCCAGGACCTGCAGCGTGCCGATGCGGCGACGGCTGAGGTGACCGCCGCTCCGGATTCGCAGCGGCTACCGTCGGCGACCCGGCGGGTTCGGGCCAGGCTTGCGCGGCGGATCACCGCGCAGCGGCCCGGCCCGGTCAGGCAGGTGCTTGAACCACTCGCCGCAGTGCACCGGGAGCTGCACCCCAAGGCCGACCTCGCGCTGCTGCAGCGAGCCTACGACGTCGCGGCAGACAAGCATTCTCACCAGAAGCGCAAGTCCGGCGATCCCTACATCACCCATCCATTGGCGGTCTCGACAATCCTCGCCGAGCTGGGGATGGACACCACCACGCTGGTGGCCGCGCTGCTCCACGACACGGTGGAGGACACCGACTACTCGGTGGCCTGCCTCTCGGAGGACTTCGGTGAGGTGGTCGCCCACCTCGTCGACGGTGTCACCAAGCTGGACAAAGTCAAGCTAGGCGCCGCCGCCGAGGCCGAAACAATTCGCAAAATGGTTATCGCCATGGCCCGCGATCCCCGCGTGCTAGTGATCAAACTAGCGGACCGGCTGCACAACATGCGCACCATGCGCTTCCTGCCACCGGAGCAGCAGGCGCGCAAAGCCCGGGAGACCCTCGAGGTTTTCGCCCCGCTGGCACACCGGCTGGGCATGGCTACCATCAAGTGGGAGCTAGAGGACCTTTCTTTCGCGATCCTGCACCCGAAAAAATACGACGAGATTGTACGGTTGGTGGCCAACCGGGCGCCGTCTCGCGACACCTACCTGCGGACCGTGATCAACGAGGTATCTGCACAGCTGACCGGGTCACGGATTACCGCCGCCGTCGAGGGCAGGCCCAAGCACTATTACTCGATTTATCAGAAGATGATCGTGCGCGGCCGCGATTTCGATGACATCCACGACCTGGTCGGGGTGCGGATCATGGTCGAGGACGTACGGGACTGCTACGCAGCGATCGGGGTCGTGCACTCGGTGTGGCAGCCGATGCCGGGTCGATTCAAGGACTACGTCGCTCAACCCCGATTCGGGGTCTACCAGTCGCTGCACACCACGGTGATCGGAC
Organism: Actinomycetota bacterium; assembly: GCA_030854185.1. Taxonomy (GTDB): domain Bacteria; phylum Actinomycetota; class Actinomycetes; order Mycobacteriales; family Pseudonocardiaceae. Next base: position 3,736 of record JALYTS010000090.1, read on the forward strand.
CGGACGGCAAACCGCTGGAGGTGCAGATCCGCACCCGCGATATGCACCGCACCGCGGAGTACGGCATCGCCGCGCACTGGCGGTACAAAGAGACCCACGGCACCCACAACGGCACCACCTATAACGGAGCCGTTGATATCGATGAGATGGCCTGGATGCGTCAGCTACTGGACTGGCAGCGAGAGGCCGCCGACCCCAGTGAGTTCCTCGAGTCGCTGCGTTATGACCTGGCCACCCGAGAGATCTTCGTCTTCACGCCCAAGGGTGAGGTGATCACGCTGCCCACCGGCTCCACGCCGGTCGACTTCGCGTACGCGGTGCATACCGAGGTCGGTAATCGTTGTATCGGCGCGCGGCTCAACGGCCAGCTCGTCGCTCTGGAGCGGAAGTTGGAGAACGGCGAGGTCGTCGAGATCTTCACCTCGAAGGCCGAGGGTGGCGGTCCCAGCCGGGACTGGCTTTCCTTCGTCGCCTCGCCCCGGGCCCGGGCCAAGATCAGGCAATGGTATGCCAAGGAGCGTCGCGAGGAGGCCATCGAGACTGGCAAGAACGCCATCGCCAAGGAACTGCGCCGGGTCGGGCTACCGGTGCAACGGCTGGTTTCTGCGGAGTCGATGGTGGCGGTGTCTCGAGAGCTGCGTTATCCCGATGTCAGCGCCCTGTACGCCGCTGTCGGCGAGCACCATGCCTCGCCCCGTCATGTGGTGCAACGCCTGGTTGCGCTGCTGGGCGGTGAGGACGGTGCCGAGGAGGTGCTGGCCGATCGGGCCACTCCATCCACTGTCCAGCGCCGTCGACCGACCACCGATTCCGGCGTGCGGGTTAGTGGCGCCGCCGACATTTACGCCAAGCTCGCCCGGTGCTGCACCCCGGTGCCGGGTGACGAGATCCTCGGTTTTGTCACCCGGGGTGGCGGGGTCAGCGTGCACCGCACCGACTGCACCAACGCCGAGTCGCTCCGCGCGCAGCCCGAGCGGCTGGTCGACGTGAAATGGGCGCCTTCGTCGTCGTCGGTGTTCCTGGTCGGGATCCAGGTGGAGGCGCTGGACCGGCACCGCCTGCTGTCCGATGTCACCAAGGTGCTCGCGGACGGTCGGGTGAACATCCTGTCCGCCTCGGTCACGACCACCCGAGACCGGGTGGCGGTCAGCCGGTTCTCCTTCGAGATGGGTGATCCGAAGCACCTGGGCCACGTGCTGAACTCAGTGCGCAACATCGAAGGCGTCTACGACGTCTACCGCGTCACGTCCTCCAACTGACTCGCCACAGCGTCGGGTCTGGGGCGTCGGGTCTGGGGCGTCAGGCCGCCTTGACATCGACGGACGTGATCGTGACCGGTTGGTTGGGCTTACCACCACCAGGGGAGGGTTCCAGCGAGCCATCGTCACCCGCCTTTGCTACCTGGTCGAGGACCTCGAGCCCGCCCGGCGAGATCGAGGCGAAGACGGTGTATTGCGGCGGGAGCTGGGTCTGGCCGTAGATCAGGAAGAATTGACTACCGCCGCTGTCGGGTTGGCCGGTGTTAGCCATCGCAACGAGCCCGCGCCCGTAGGTCAGTTGGGGGAACACCTCATCTGGGATGGTGTATCCCGGTCCGCCGGTGCCCGACCCAGTCGGATCACCGCATTGCAGAACCTGCAACCCGGGGTTGGTGACCAGGCGATGGCACGGACTGTTGGCGTAGAACCCTTGCTGGGCCAGGCTGACGAAGCTGTTCACGGTGCACGGCGCCAACGCCCGGTCGAGGGTGAGACCGATCGCGCCTGCCGAGGTCTGCATGGTCGCCTGCGCGGTGCCTTTAGCGGAGGTGGGGCCGGCCAGCGGGGGCTTCACCGGCTTGGCCGGGGACTGCTGGGTGGCCGGGTACTGGCAGTCCACCGAGGCAGGCAGCGGCGTCGGCCGGATTGGCAGGGGGACGACCTTGCTGTCGGCATGAGGCGTGGCGGGAGTGATGGTTTTGGCCGGCGTTGCCGGTGTGGACGGCTTCGCGGTGGCCTCGACCGCCTGATGACGGTTGCCCAGTGTCACGATCAGCACCACGATGCCGATGACCAGCACCACCGCAGCCGCGCCGCCGGCCACGGCATACCTGCGGCGTGCCTTGGCTCGTTCCGCTCGGCGGGCGAGCTGACGATCCAGTTTGCGCTTCGCGGCCTCGCGACGCTGCTCGTTCGTGGGCACCCGGACTCCTGTGGCTGGGAAACTGTGGCTGGGAAACTGTGGCTGGGCAACGATCGCGGCGCAGTCTATGTGGGCGGTAGGTGAGGCTGACGTCAGCCTCCCCGACGTGGGCGCCCTAGGCTGGAGCGGTGCTCGTCGCTGGTTTCCCCACCGGAACTTTGCAGTCGAACTGTTTCGTGCTCGCGCCCGAGGCTGGTGGTCCCTGCGTGGTGGTCGACCCGGGGGAGGGCTCCGAGGAGCCGTTGGACGAGCTGCTACGCCAGCACCGGCTCGATCCGGTAGCGGTGCTGCTCACTCATGGACATTTCGATCACATCTTCGCGGTGACGCCGGTATGCGACGGCAATGACATCCCGGCCTGGATCCACCCCGAGGACCGGGTGCTGCTGTCCGACCCGATGCGTGCGTTCTCCGCCGATGTGGGGCAGCTGTTCGGCGGTCGGGTCCAGCTGCGCGAGCCACGTGAGGTCCGTGAGCTGGCGGACGGGACCTCCTTGGAGCTGGCCGGGCTGAGCGTCACCGTGGACCACACCCCGGGCCACACCCGCGGGTCGGTGACCTTCCGGTCGGTGACCGATGATGACCAGGGCCTGCTGGTTTCCGGCGACACTCTGTTCGCCGGCTCGATCGGACGAACCGACCTACCCGGCGGTGACCATGAGCAGATGCTCGCCTCGCTCAGGGACAAGATCCTCGTGTTGGACGACGACACCGTCGTGCTGCCCGGCCATGGCCCGCAGACCACCATCGGTCGGGAGCGGGCGAGCAACCCGTTCCTGCACGGCCTTACCGCGCCCGGTCGACCCCACGGTCTGTGACCCGACCCAGCTGGTAAACAGTGCGCGCCAAGATCGTCGAAACTGAGCCGCCACTGTGCAGAACGCACTGCTAGAGCTCACTTTCGACGATCTAGCTGCCCGTGGCGATGTGCCCGCCCGGCACGCGGCATCAGCCTGCTAGGCGGCGGGCTCGATCTTGTCGTGCCGGGCGACCAGTGCGGCGATCGCCGTGGTGATGGGCACAGCTGCGACGAGCCCGATGCTGCCGACCAGGGTGCGCACGATCTCCTGCGCGATGTCCTGGGTGGTGACCAGCGTGCCGAAACTCTGCCCGGACAGCGAAAAGATCAGCAGCACGGGCAACACCGCACCGGTGTACGCCAGCGCCAAGGTGTTCACCGCTGAGGAAATGTGGTCCCGGCCGATCCGCAGCGCCGAGGTGTAGAGCGCTCGCACCCCGAGTTCTGGATTGGCTCGGCGCAACTCCCACACCGAACTGGTCTGGGTGACAGTGACATCGTCGAGCACACCGAGGGCTCCGATCAGCATCCCGGCCAGCAGCAGCCCCCGGGCATCGATTCCGTGGCCGAGTACTCCGATGAGCCTGGCGGTGTCGTCGTCCAGCCCGGTCAGTTGGGTGGCCACGGAGAAAGCAGTACCCAGCACCCCGATCAGAGCGAGGCTCAACACGGTGCCCAGCACCGCGCTGGAGGTTTGTGCCGAGACGCCATGGGTGAGGTACAGCACGCCGAACATGATCACGCTCGCGGCCAGCACACCGACGATCACCGGGTTGGCGCCGGTAAGGATCGCGGGGAACAGGTAAGTCACCAGTACCAGAAAGCTGAAGCCCAGCGCCGCCAGCGAGGCGAGGCCTCGCCACCGGCCGAGCAACAGCACGGCGGCGGCGAAAAGCGCTGCCAGCCACAGCATCGAGGCGCCTCGCTGGAAATCCTGGATTTGATAAGAGGCGGCGTCGGAGGGATTCCCACCGGTGTACCCGAGGACCACGTGGTCGCCGACAGCGAAGCGCGGCGTGCTCGGTTCGTCTGGCAGCACCTGTTGGATCATCACGCCCGGTGAGTCGCCGTCGGTGAGCCGCACACTGAGCGAGATGCACTTCTTGGCCTGGCCGGCGGGTGCTTCCCCGCCAACGCCTGCACCGCCGTTGGTGCAGGGCGCGGAGGTCGCCGCGAGCACGTCGCCCTGTACCGGCCGCTGCCCGAATCCGACGTCGACGCCGCTGTGCGGCTGGGCGCCGGGCCAGGTCAGCCAGAGCCCTACCAACGTGGCGAGCGCGAGCGGCACCAGGACCGCGATCAGCAGCATCTTCACTCGCCGGGAAGACGGTGGCGCAGGTCCGTGCCCGTGCCCATGACCATGCCCGCCAACGTCGCCGGACGGCTTGACGGTGCCGCGGTCACGGTGCCGGCCGGTTCTATGGTCCAGCGCACTCATCAGTCTGGGCGTGCCTCTCTGGTCGATACCGCGCTATGTTCCTAGCGGATCGAATGTATGTTCGATACAGTGGGGCGATGCGGTGGGACAATCTGATGCTGTCGGACGAGCTGATGTTGTCGGACGGGTCTGCCCAGGAGCCTCTGTTCGGGGTCGATGACGTCATCAGGCGGACCTTCGACACCCCGGAGTTCCGCGGGATGACCTTTTACGAGGTGCGGGCCCAGTCGATCCTCAATAAGGTGCCCGACCGATCCCGGATGCCCTTCGAGTGGACCGTCAACCCGTACCGGGGTTGCAGCCATGCCTGTGTTTATTGCTTCGCTCGGCGGACTCACGAGTACCTCGATCTTGACGCTGGGCTCGACTTCGACTCGAAGATCGTGGTGAAAATCAACGCGCCGGAACTGCTGCGTAGGCAGCTCATGTCCTCGCGTTGGGCGGGAAGCCCTGTCGCGATGGGCACCAACGTCGATCCCTATCAGCGGGTCGAGGGGCGTTACCGGCTGATGCCCGGCATTCTCGAGGCTCTCCGCGATGCGCGGAATCCGTTCTCGATCCTCACCAAGGGCACCCTGGTACTGCGCGACCTCCACCTGCTCCGCGAAGCCGCGAAGGTCACCGACGTCGCGGTCAACGTCTCAGTGGGATTCGTTGATGGAGCGCTCTGGCGGCGGGTCGAGCCCGGCACGCCCGCGCCGCGCGCCCGGCTCGGCGTGTGTCGCACCCTCACCGATGCGGGCATCGGCTGCGGTGTGCTGATGGCGCCGGTACTCCCGTACCTCACCGACTCGGACAGTCAACTTGAGGCGACCGTGTGCGCGATCGCGGAAGCCGGCGCCAGCAGCGTCACCCCACTCGTGCTCCACTTGCGTCCCGGTGCGCGGGAGTGGTACCTCGCCTGGCTGAAGCGCGAGTACCCCGAGCTGGTGTCGCCCTACCGAGAGCTTTACGGACGAGGCGCATACGCCCCCAAGCCATATCGGCAGAGCATCTCCGCCCGGGTAGCTGCTCTGGGGCGGCGCTACGGCGTCGGCGCCAAGTCAGCCACACAACCACCGGCGCCCGTCGGCGCCAACTCAGGGACGAATTCGCGGGTGGAGCAGCTCAGGCTGCTATGACGAGGGGACGCCGGCGATGGCACAGCGCTTGGCGCGGCTAACCTCTGCATGGTCCGGTTTGCCGTAGGAGAGATCTAGGAGCCAGCTCCCGTGATGCGCACCCACCCGGCCGGCACGTTGCGCGCCGAGCATGCAGGGAACACCGTCACCCTCGCCGGGTGGGTTGCCCGGCGCCGCGACCACGGGGGCGTGATCTTCATCGACCTGCGAGACGCCTCCGGGGTGACGCAGGTGGTCTTCCGCGAGGGCGACATGGCGCAGCGAGCGCACCGGCTACGCGCCGAGTTCTGCCTCCTGGTCACCGGTACCGTGGCCAACCGTCCCGAGGGCAATGCGAATCCGGACATTCCCACCGGCGGCATCGAGGTCACCGCCGAGGAGCTGTCGGTGCTCAGCGAGTCAGCGCCGTTGCCGTTCCCGCTCGACGAGCACCTGGAGGTCGGCGAGGAGATCCGGTTGCGCTACCGCTACCTCGATCTGCGCCGGCCCAGCCCAGCCGCCGCAATGCGACTGCGCAGCGAGGCCAACCGGATCGCCCGTACGGTGCTGCACGAGCAGAGCTTCATCGAGGTCGAGACGCCGACCCTGACCCGGTCCACCCCGGAGGGTGCGCGGGACTTCCTGGTGCCGGCCCGGCTACAGCCAGGCTGCTGGTACGCGCTGCCGCAGTCGCCGCAGCTGTTCAAGCAGCTACTGATGGTCGCCGGCATGGAGCGGTACTACCAGATCGCCCGCTGCTACCGGGATGAGGACTTCCGGGCCGACCGGCAGCCCGAGTTCACCCAGCTCGATATCGAGATGAGCTTCGTCGAACAAGATGACGTGATCGCGCTTGGCGAGGAAGTGATCGCCGCCCTGTGGGCGAAGCTGGCGGGACACCACATCGAGCTGCCGATCAGTCGGCTGAGCTACCTCGACGCGATGGCGCGCTACGGCACCGACAAGCCGGACCTGCGCTGCGGGCTTGAGCTCACCGAGCTCACCAGTTACTTTGCCGGCACCCCGTTCCGGGTGTTCCAGGCGCCCTACGTTGGAGCGGTGGTCATGCCCGGCGGCGCAGGCCAGCCGAGACGGCAGCTGGACGCTTGGCAGGAATGGGCCAAGCAGCGGGGCGCCAAGGGCCTGGCCTACGTGCTGATCGGCGCCGACGGCGAGCTGTCCGGGCCGGTGGCCCGAAACCTCGCCGAGCACGAGCGGGAGGGCCTGGCCAAGGAGGTCCGGGCGAACCCCGGCGACTGTGTGTTCTTCGCCGCTGGCGACCCACGTGACGCGCGTGCCCTCCTGGGTGCGGCCCGGGTGGAGATCGGCCGGCGCTGCGGCCTGATCGACGAGTCGGCCTGGTCGTTCGTCTGGGTGGTCGACGCACCGATGTTCGAACCCGCCGATCGCAGCGACGACATCGCCGCGGGACACAGCCGATGGACGGCGGTTCATCACCCGTTCACCGCCCCCACGCCGGAGTGGATCGGCCGTTTCGAGGAGGACCCGGGCGCGGCGCTGGCCTACGCCTACGACCTCGTCTGCAACGGCAACGAGATCGGCGGGGGCTCGATCCGCATCCATCAGGCCGACGTACAGCAACGGGTTTTCCAGGTGCTCGGGATTACCGCTGACGAGGCGCGGGACAAGTTCGGATTCCTGCTCGAGGCTTTCCGCTACGGCCCGCCGCCGCACGGAGGTGTCGCGTTCGGCTGGGACCGGATCTGCATGCTGCTCGCCGGGGTCGACTCACTGCGCGAGGTGATCGCGTTCCCGAAGTCTGGTGGCGGTTTTGACCCGCTCACCGGTGCTCCAGCCCCGATCACCCGCGAGCAGCGCATCGAGGCCGGGGTGGACGCGAAGCCTGCCGCGAAGGGATAGCGGGTGCTGCAGCGAAGACCCGGACATCCCCGCCCACGCAAGACGTCTCCCCCTCCGCGACGATGGCGATGCACCCGACGCTCCCATCCAGCTGAGACACCGCAACACGGAACTCGTCGATGACCTCCGCGTCGATGGTTCTGACCGTCGAATCCCTGGCCGGCGTTCTCCCAGCCGCGCTACATCAGCAAGAGCGGTCTGTACCGGTGATCGTGATCGGCTTTTCGATGAGGTGCGGCTCGGGCTCAGAGCCGGTTGGGGCGAACCAGGGTTCATGCGCGGGCGCGTTCGGGCGCAGCGTCCACCTCCGACCGACCCGGTTGATACCAATCGGGTACACGGTCAGGGCACCGTCGGCCTGGATGTGCAAACGGAGAAAATGCTTGAGGTCCTGATGATGCTGGGCTGCGTACCCCTCTGTTCCGTGCAGGCCAAAACAGTTGGCGACCCAGAGGTAGCCCGACATCCCCACCATCCCCCCGATGCCGCCCACCAGGAAGATCAGGCTGAGGAAGGCGACCAAGGACCACACGCCCCGAAGCCCGAAGGCAGACGACATCCAGGAGGAGGCGATCATGAACCCGGCCGCGCTGGCCAGTTGCATCGTCGAATGGAGCGTGCCGACCAGGAACCGACGGACGCCGCGGGCGTCGTGGGCGAAACGCACCATCCCGGCCACGGACACCACCACGAGCAGGATGAGAAGGAAGAACGTCGGGCTCTCCCACACAGCGTTGAGCACGTCGCCGAGGCCGAGCCCGACGTGGCGGTCCCCAAGATGCAGACCCAGCATCAAAGCCAACAGCACTTGGACGGCGCCGAACACTCCGGCGAGGGGAAGGTTGTACGGGGCGAGCAGCCAGATCCGCTTCCTCAGCCGTGTCGATACGTCCGGTGAGGGATAGGTGCAGGCTTTGCGATAGGGGACCGGTCCGTCTGCGCCAGGAAGGTCCATGCGCTCGGGGAGGTGGTGGGTGGGATGTAAGAAGGCACCGCCGCCGCCCGAAGCGATGTGCTGACGAAAGCCATCCTCCTGCTCGTACCGGGCGTAATAGTGTTTTCCACTCTTGATATACAGCACCAACCGGGCCCCGCAGGGCTGGATGATTTCGCGCTCAAGGAACTCCACATCCCGGTCGGAATGGATCTCGGTGCCCTTCCGGCCGCTGTCGACCTCCTTGGCCGTACACAGAATGATCCGGTCCCCGTGCTTCACCTGGTCGAGGGCGACCCGAGCGAAGTACCGCAATTGGGCTTCGTCGATATAGGACCCGAACTGGATGTCGACGCCCCACAGCCACCAACGGTTCGGGAGCTTGATCGCGAAGTAGCTGCGACGTTGGAGCGTTCTCCACCCGCCGATCCAGCGCTTGCGGCAGAAGATGCTGGTGAAGTTGACCAGCCCGTCATACCAGTCGTGGCTTCCGGGAACGGCGAAAAGCTCAGGAGCTTGCCCCGCGGTGTGCGGCAGCGCTGCCCGGTACGGACCGAGCATGCGGTTCTGGTACTCTTCGGCCTTGGGCACGGGGTACACCTGGTCGCCCCCCATGACCAGGATGCGCCCCCGTTCGGTGGCGTGGGTTTCGCCGTCCCAGTCGAGCTTGAGCCCTTCGGTGGCCAGCAGCCTGGCCACGGTGTACGTCGAGTTCCACCCGTCACCGAGGTCAGCGACGTAGTCCAGCCACAGATCGGCTTCGCCAGAGCGATCCGGGAACTCGGCCGGCTCCAGCGCCTGCAACTCGCGGTAGTCGGCGTAGGCGCTGAAGACACCTGACAGCAGAACCCGGACTGCGGTGTCGACGAGTTGGTGGGGATCGAGCCAGCGCACCATGGGCCTGCGCACGAACCCCAGGGCTGAAGGATCGGTGGAGGACGGGCGAGGGCGGCCCGGTGGTGAGCTGTTCACGATGTTCGCCGCCGAAGCTGGTGCTCGCCCAGGGCCGCGACGTCGACATCATCCAGCGTGGTGACGACAAGATCAGCATGTGCGGCTGCCAAGGGTACCTCGTCGTCGGCTCGGGCCAGACCTAACGCCGCCATGCCGCCGGCCTTGGCCGCCTGCACCCCGCTGGTTGCGTCCTCCACGACGAAGCAGTGCTCTGGGGCGACACCAAGCTCGGCGGCTGCGGTCAGGAAGATCTCCGGGTGTGGTTTGCCCTGGGCGAAATCGCGTCCAGAGATGTCGACGTCGAAGAATTCAAGCAGGCTCAGGTCGGGCCGTAGGAAGTCGTAGCGCAGGCCCTGCTCCGCGGCGAAGGTGTCGAGCCGGATCTGGCGGAGGAACAGCCCGGCGTTCTTCGACGATGACGCGGCCGCAACCGGGATTCCCGCGTCGTGCACGGCCAGCAGGAAACGTAGCGCGTCGGGGTAAGCCTCGAAGTCGCCGGCCTCGATGAGTTTGATGACCATCGTCTGTTTGTTCGCGGCGTAGGCCTGCGCCAGTTCGGCGGAGTTGGGAACCTTGAAGTACTCCAGGGCGGCCAGCGCTCCGCTCATCCGTGGCTTGCCCGACAGCACCTGCTGGTAGACCTGCGGCGTGAAGCGTTCGTCGGACCACGTGGTCTGGTCGACGATGTCGGCCCAGTCGTGTTCCATCAGCTCGCGCAGCGAGTCCTTCCACGCCCGTTCGTGCGGGGAGTCGACCAGCACGCCGTCCACGTCGAAGATCGCTGCCTGGAAACCTCGTGTCGGCATGATCCCCACTTTCCCATCTTTCGGAAGTGTGCGCTGCCGTCGTAGCGGCGCTACCCACTCCTGCCCGGCAGTCAGCTCTCGGACCTCGTCGCCGATGCAGACGCGAACTGGCCGGCTGAAGCCGTCGGCCAGGGTGTGCACCGTCAGCTCATCCCCGGAGATGCTGACCCTGATGGAGGTACCGCGGAACTGCATCGGGAAGCTGAGCCCGTCGAGGCGGTCGGTGAGCGTGGGGTCGAAGTGCAGAACCCCGTCACGCACGTTGGCACCGACGTATCCGCGCTGCAGGAGGTCCAGTGTGCCGGACATGACGCCCATGTGGATCCCCTCCTTGGTGGTGCCGCCCTGCACGTCACTCACATCGCTCTCCAGCGCGACGAGGAACCGCTGCCACGAGCTCTCCGGGTCCAGCCCGCCGAGCACGGCGGCGTGCGTGACCAGGCTCAGCGTCGAGCCGTGCGAGGTGCGCTGGTCGTAATAGCCGATGGTTCGGCGCGCGAGGTCGGGGTCGTAGTCGTACCCGAGCCGATCGAAGAGTTGGCGGAGTTCGTCGCCGGCGAACAGGAAGAACAGCATCACCGCATCGGCCTGCTTGGCCAGCTGGTAACGGTTGGGGTCGTCGCCTGCAGCCTTGAGGATGCGGTCCAGGCGCTGGATGTTGGGGTGCTCGGCGCGGTAACGCGCCCAGTCCAGCTCCTCGAGATCGGCGTAACCCTCGAACTGGCTGAGGATGCCGTCGGCATGGAATGGGACGAACATCTTGCGGCTCATCTCATCCCAGGTGCGCAACTCATCGTCGGTTAGCCCCAGGCGTACCCGCAGCGCGGCACGACGGCTCCGCGGCAGCAGACCGAGCACCCGGGGGGCGGTGCCGGCGATCCAGGCCACCATCAGGTTGGTATAGGCGTTGTTGCGCAGACCATCTTCGTCGGCACCGGGGTAGCGCTCGTGGAACTCGTCGGGGCCCATCACGCCGTGGATCTCGTACCGGTCGCGCTCGGGATTGTAGTGGGCGATCGAGGCCCAGAAACGGGCGATCTCGAGCATGAGCTCAGCGCCGTAGTCACGGAGAAACGCCACGTCCTCGGTGACCTGGTAGTACTGCCAGACGTTGTAGAAGATCGCCGCGTTGACGTGGCGCTGGTTATGGCTGTGGTCGGGGTGCCACTGCCCGGACAGCGGATTGAGGTGCACGACCTGCGTCTCCTCGGTGCCGTCGCTGCCGCTCTGCCACGGGAACATCGCGCCGGAGTAGCCGGCCTCCCGGGCCGCCGCTCGCGCCTCGGCCAGGCGACGGTAGCGGTACATCAACAGCCCGCGGGTGACCTCCGGCAGGCGGAAGTTGAGGTAGGGATACACGTAGAGCTCGTCCCAGAACACGTGCCCGCGGTAGGCCTCGCCATTGAGCCCCCGAGCCGGAACACCCGCGTCGTGCCGGGCCGTGTGTCGCGAGCACACCTGCAGCACATGGGACACGTGGAAGCGCAGCAGCAACTGCACCCGGGGCTCGCGAGGCAGCTCGATGTCACCGATGTCCCACAGCTCGGTCCACGCCGACTCGTGCTCGGTCAGCGCCGCGGCGAAATCCGGATAGCGCGCGACGTTCTTTCCCGCCGCGACCAGCGTTTCGGCGATCGCGTTGTCGTGGGAGGTGAACAGCGAGATCATCTTCTCCACCCGCACCGGGGCGCCCTGCTCGACGTCGAAGGCGAGAACCTGCTGGATGTAGTCCTCCATCTGGTACAGGCTGCGGGCAACCTCAGGGTCGAGGGTCGGCGCTGCGCCGCGGAACACGCGAGTACGCGCGGCTTCGGCGATGTAGATGTTCGACTGCCGGGTCTGCACCTTCAGCGCGATGATCTCCGGACCGAACGTGCGCGGAGACCATGGGTTGAGGTGCCGTCCCTCGAGCTCGCGGTAGCGGGCAACCATGTGGTTCGTCATCCGCCCATCGAGCCCTGAGATCACCTCCACGCGCCCTGACCAGTTCTCCGGGGTCACCGTCCACTCGATCCCGGCCAGATGGCTGTTGGCCATGCTCACGAACCGGCGGCTGCGCAGGGTCGTCACGCGACTGCTGCGGTCGCGGAACCGGACCTCGCGCTGCACCACGGCGTTGCGGATGTCATAGGAGTGGCGGTAGGAGAGCACTTCGACGTTGTCGAGCCGGATCGCTTCCTCGCCCTCGATCCGCAGCTTCATCAGCAACCAGTTCGGGAGGTTGACCAAGTCCTCGTTAAGGACCGGGCGACCACCGAGGATGGTCGTCTCCCGGTTGAAGCAGCCGTGGGCGTAGGTGCCCGGGTAATGGACCGCGCTCGCGTCCTCCCATTCCGCGGTTCCCCGGGAAGCGAAGTAGCCGTTGCCGGTGGAAGTCAGGGCCTCGCGCAGGCCTTCCTGCGCTGGATCGAAGGCGTCGTAGGTGAGGGTGAAGTCAGCCACGGGTCCCTTCCCCAAAGGTTGCGCCGGTCGGCAATGGGCGCGATCCCGGCCGGCATCGGCACGTGCCCACCTTGCGTCTACCTACCTTGCCGCAGAGCTCCACCGTGACGTAGGACCCCGACAGGACGCAGGACCCCGTAGGAACGTAGGACACCGATGGGATACCGGACACCGACGCTAACATGTGATCAGGCACCTGCCCTCGAAGCGTGGCGAACGCCCCGGACTAGTCTGTTACACCGACCTGAAGGATGCCATGCTTACCGACCGTTCGACGCTCACCCAGTTCCTGATCGAGGAGGGGCGCCGCCATCCGGGCGCGACCGGAGAGCTGAACACGCTCATCCTCGACGTTGCGCTGGCCTGCAAGGCGATCGCCAAGCGGGTGGCCTACGGTGCGCTCGGCGGTGTGCTCGGGGCCGCGGCGACGACCAATATCCAGGGCGAGACGCAGCAGAAACTCGACCTGGTCGCGAACGACCTGTTTCTTCGCGCCAACGAATGGGGCGGGTTGGTCGCCGGGATGGTGTCCGAGGAGCTGGAGGCGCCGTATCCCATCCCGGACCGCTACCCGCGGGGAAAGTACTTGCTGTTGTTCGACCCACTGGACGGTTCGTCGAACATCGACGTGAACCTCTCGGTTGGCAGTATCTTCTCGATTCTGCGTGCCGCGAATCCAGGCGCGAACGCCGCGGCGGAGGACTTCCTGCAGCCCGGGACGGCTCAGGTTTGTGCCGGATACGCAATCTACGGCCCCTCGACGATGATCGTCCTGACCGTCGGCAGGGGTGTGCACGGATTCACCCTAGAGCCGCAGCTCGGTGAATTCATCCTGACCCATCCGGCGATCCAGCTCCCGACCGCGGCCAGCGAGTTCGCGATCAACGCCTCGAACAGCCGATTCTGGGAGCCGGCGGTGACCCGCTATGTCGACGAATGCCTCGCCGGCAGCACAGGTCCTCGCGGCAAGGATTTCAACATGCGATGGGTCGCGTCACTCGTCGCGGAGACGCACCGCATCCTCACCCGCGGTGGCGTGTTCCTGTATCCGCGCGACACGAAGGACCCGGCGAAGCAGGGTCGGCTGCGCCTGCTTTATGAGGCCAACCCGGTGGCCTTCATCGTCGAGCAGGCGGGCGGTCTGGCGAGCACCGGACGCGAGCGAGTTCTCGACGTCGCGCCGGAGGACCTGCACCAGCGCATCGCGTTCGTCTTCGGGGCGCGCGAGGAGGTCGAGCGCATCGAGGAGTACTACCGCGACCACAATGTGGTCGAGTACGACACGCCGCTGTTCAGCGCGCGCGGCCTGTTCCGCACCAACAGTTGAGCGAAAGGGGCGCAGGCCATGTCAGTCAAGCATCCGATCATCGTCATCACCGGATCTTCGGGCGCCGGGACGACGTCAGTGATGCGCACGTTCGAGCAGATCTTCCGGCGCGAGCACGTGAACGCCGCGCTCATCGAGGGCGACAGCTTCCACCGCTACGACCGCACCGAGATGAAGGCCAAGGTGGCCGAGGCGTTCGACCGCGGTGACCACAGCCTCAGCCACTTCGGCCCGGAGGCGAACCTGTTCGAGGAGCTCGAGGAGCTGTTCCGGCAGTACGGCCAGAACGGCCGTGGCCGTGTGCGCAAGTACCTGCACGACGAGGAGGAAGCGGCGCCATACGGACAGCTCCCCGGTACGTTCACGCCCTGGGAGGAACTGGCCGCCGACACGGATCTGCTGTACTACGAAGGACTACATGGAGCGGTCGCGACCGGCAAGGTAGACGTCGCCCAGCACGTGGACCTGCGGATCGGCGTCGTTCCGGTGATCAACCTGGAGTGGGTCCAGAAGCTGCATCGCGACATGTCGACTCGAGGCTATTCCACCGAGGCGGTGACCGAAACGATTCTGGGCCGTATGCCCGATTATGTGAATTATATCTGCCCACAATTCTCCCGCACGCATGTCAATTTCCAACGCGTGCCCATGGTGGACACATCCAACCCGTTCATCGCCCGGACCGTCCCCAGTGCGGACGAGTCGATGCTCATCATTCGCTTCGCTGATCCGCGCGGCATCGACTTCTCATACCTGCTGTCGATGCTGCACGACTCGTTCATGTCGCGCGCTAATACCATCGTCTGCCCCGGCGGCAAAATGGATCTCGCGATGCAGCTAATCTTTACCCCGATGATCTGGCGGCTGATCGAGCGGCGCAAGCAGGCGCTCGGGCACTGATACGGCTACCTGCCCGCGGCCGGGAAGACCGGCAGCACAGTCTTTTTGATAGTCGCGTTGGTGACGCCGGCGAAAGAGGCTTACCAGCCGGCGAAGGACAACCAGAACGCGCCGTAAG
>JALYTS010000091.1 GCA_030854185.1 Actinomycetota bacterium
GTTGTGGGTGCCCGTTGCGCCCGCCGCCCGGCGTGTAGACCGTGTAGACGCAGAAGGGATGGATGAAAGAACGTTGAATGTAAGAACCACGTTCAAGCGGGCTGCGCGCGGGCCGAATGGTCCGCAGTTTGCGCAGCACCCGGTCAGCTATGTGGCTCGCAAGCTGCCCCATGTCACAGTGGTGTTCTGGATTCTGAAGATCGCCGCAACCACGCTGGGAGAGACCGGTGGTGATCTTCTCGCGCAGACGTTGAAGGTTGGTTATCTGACCAGCACACTCATTTTCTTCGCGATGTTCCTGGTCAGCGTGGTGTTCCAGCTCCGGGCTCGCCGGTTCCATCCGGCGATCTTCTGGACGGTGATCGTGACGACCAGCACCGCTGGGACCACGATGTCGGACTTCATGAACCGCACTGCCGGGTTGGGCTACACCCTGGGCGCGCTGATCCTGACCACCTGCCTGGCGGTCATCTTCGTGATCTGGTGGCGCAGCGGGCAAACCCTGGACGTGGAAAATGTCGCCACCTTCAAAGGGGAAATGCTGTACTGGGTCGCCATCTTGTTCTCCAACACCCTGGGCACCTCCAGCGGTGACTTCCTGGCCGATGACGCTGGTGTCGGGTTCCGCAACGGCTTTCTGCTACTGGCCGGGATCATGGCGCTGCTCGCGGCCGCGCACTACCGGACCAACATCAACGGCACCCTGTTGTTCTGGGTCGCGTTCGTGCTCACCCGACCCCTCGGCGCCACCGCTGGGGACTCGCTGAGCAAACCACTTGATCATGGTGGACTGAACTGGGGCACCGAGGGCACCTCCGCGGCGCTGCTCGCAATCCTGGTGGCGCTGGTGGTCTACCAGGTCATGCACCTGCGCCGGCACCCACTCGAACCGGTCCCCGCGCCAGTGAATCGGCGCACCGGCGCCCCCGAGCAGCTCAACGATGACAGGATCGTGGTGCCGGTCCCACGACCAGCCGAGGTGCCGGGCGCATCAGTTGGGCTGGACGGCGCCCCTGCCAGGCCTCGGCAGATCCGACACAGCCTCGCGACCGAACCCGAAAGCTGAGAACCACCGCCAGGCCCCCGGCGCGGTACCTCGGGGGCTGACTTTCTGCTGGCTCAGGCCGGTGAATTGCCCGCTTCACAGCAGCCCGGCCTCGTACAGCTTCACCAACACGACAAGCAGTCCGCCGGTTCCCGTGAATGCGCTCAGCGTGAGCTTGAGCACTTTGTAGGCATCCTGCCGTTGGCCGGGACTCTGAACAAAGACGGCGACGAAGGCAGCCGATGCGATGATGGTTAGGGCCAGGATGGCGTAGCACCCGATGATCCATGTGAGCAACGGGGATACGTTGGCCATGATCACCGGCTTGCCAACCGGGTCGCGTGACCGGGTGAAGCTGCATGGCCGGGCGAGTTCACCGACGATTGCCGCGAGACTGCTGGAGCCGGGGTGTCTAGTCTGGGCATGGTCGTACGGGTCTTCCTCTTGGCTGGAGGTGGGGCGTCGTAACGGCTACCGAGAGGCCCTCCGTTGGCGCGGGGGGTCTCTCTTTTTCGTCTGGTCCGGCTCGTTCAAGAGCGCTGACGGT
Organism: Actinomycetota bacterium; assembly: GCA_030854185.1. Taxonomy (GTDB): domain Bacteria; phylum Actinomycetota; class Actinomycetes; order Mycobacteriales; family Pseudonocardiaceae. The sequence goes on from JALYTS010000091.1 coordinate 1,593, forward strand.
GACGACGCTGCCGGGCACCTGCGCGCCATGGGCATGAAACATCTCCTTGGCCTGGTACGCGTACAGGTCCGCGCGTTCAGCCCTATCCACGGCATTACGGACAGCAGCGTGCCGCCAGATGTGAAGCAGATCACACCCGATGCGAGGAACGCCAGCTCGCCAGGAAGCTCCGGTTGGTGGGATCGAGTCCGGCCGACAGAAACGACGCTCAGCTACCTAATTTCGTGAGATGCGAATGTCGGGTGCTAAGCGCGACTGCGACGTGGTGAGGATTTTCCTTTCTCGGGTGCGTCATTTGCCTGAGTCCCTCTCTGGTCGATCGGTTGGAACGATTTGCGTAAGGTTAGTGTTCAGCACTTGCCCTGCCTTGCTGATCCTTGCAGTGTGGTGCCAGATCTACACTCAATGGGTGGAGGTGGCCACACCTGCGGCTTGCCGACGCTTGCACCGGACTTGCCGGCGCTTTGCCCCGGACTTGCCTTAACGACAGCGAGTAGCCAATCCATCACGTTGGGTAACACGTCGAAGCTAACTCCGCAGGTCATCGAGTGTCGACAGGTGAGTGGTCGGCGGCCCTCGTCCGGAGAGGAATCTCCCCAGTCGGTTCGCCTCTTAGGTGGTTCGAGGTTCGGTGGAGCTGGAGTCTGGCAAGGCCGGGCCGAAGTGAGTCCCCCAGGCGACGTCCGCCCCGGCACTACGCCACCATTGCACCTGCTCGGAAGTGTCCACTCCGGGGACGATCACGTTCACGTCTGCGCTGTGCAGCAGCGAGATGATCTGTCGGACCGCGCGGGCGACCAACGAGTCGTTGCCGGACGGCCGGGCGATCCGGGCGACGATGTCGGGAGCGATCTCGACCGCGCTCACCGGAAGGTCCTCAAGATAGACCAGGTACCCATGATCGGCAGGGACGCCGATCAGCACTATCGCGGTACCCAGTTCAGCCAATGTGCGCACGTTGTCCGACACGTCGCCGTGGTCGCGCGCCAGGGCCGTCAACGGCACCCCCAGCCATAGTTGCTCGGCCCGTAGGCCGGTTGCGGCCAGCGCCCCCTGCACCACCCCGACGAGATCGGGGTCTTGGCACAGCTGTGCCGTGAGGTCGACCCGCAACAGAGGCGGTTTCTCCGGCCAGCAGTTCGATGCCTGGACGTGCACACTGCAGGTTTTCTCCATGATCCACTGCCCGAGGGAGACCACCATCCCGGTCTCCTCGGCCAGCTCAAGGCAATCGGAGTGGCCCACCACTGAGCCGTCGGCGCGTTCCCAGCGAAACACAGCCGTCAGAGCAGTGATCTCGCCATTGTCGAGCCGGCACAACGGTTGGTAATGGGCGTTGATCTCGCCGTTCTCCCAGGCTCCGGGTATCTCGGCGGACAGCTGGCAGCGTTCCCGTTGCCAGCGGTCGTACTCCAGGTCATAGAGACCCCACTGCCCGCGTCCGACGCGCTTGGCCCGGTGCAACGTGACATTCGCAGCTCGGACCAACTCGCCCGCCGAGATTCCACCGGCGCGCCGACGCACCAACCCTATGCCGACCGAGACGGCGATTCCCTGATCGCCGAAGTAGACCGGCTCGCAGAGCCGAGTGTTGATCATCGCAGCGAACTGGCTGAGGTCACGCTCGGCACGTTCCTCGATCAGGATCGCGAAATCGTCGGTGGCCATCCGAGCCACCATCGCCCGTTCGCCGGCGACGAGCTCCCTTAACCGCGCCGCGACCGAGCACAGCAGGAATTCGCCAGCGCTGCGGCCTATCCCATCGTTGATCATCGCGAAGTTGTCCAGGTTCACCCGGCATACCATGATCATGGCCGACGGATCCGTGGCCTCCAGCACATCCTGGAGGCGGGACATGAAGTAGTACTCGTTGGGCAGGCCGGTCAGCCTGTCGTGCAGTCCCTGCCTGGCCAGTTCCTGTTGCAGGAGATACAGATCGGTGATGTCCTCCGTGGTGACGACGTGGTGGGTCGGCACCCCCTCGGGATTGTGCAGCAGAAAACCCGCAAGGAAGATCCAGGAGATTTCGCCGCCGACAGCGGTCAGCTGGCCCCGGCGGCGGAAGTGGGTCAGCTCGCCGCTGGCGAGCTTGCGGTATGCCTCGCCCAACGTCGGCTGGTCGGCCCAGCCGGCCTCGTGAGCGGAGTACAAGAGTTTCGGCAGCGTCGCATCGACGACCTCGTCCAGAGTACGGCCAACGATGCGGGCGAACGCACGGTTGGCGGTGACCACGGTGCCCTCGAGGTCACTGATCGCGATCCCCACCGCCGACTCGGAGAAGACCTGCCGGAACCGTGCCTCACTGATCCACAGTTCCCGCTCGGTGTTCAGTTTCGCCTGGAGCAGAGCCTGCGTGACCTGGTCTTGCTCTTCGAGAGTGCGCTGCCGAAGCGCTTCAGCGTACCCGCCGGCCAGTGTTCTCAGCACCCGCGAGACGGCGGCGCCGCTCCCGTCGACGTGCCGCAGCTCCGCCAACCGCGGTAGGCCGTCCTTGAGGACCTCGATGCTGCGGCTGATACTTGCCGACCCGGTGAGGTCGTGCGCAACCAGTTCAGCGGCCACCTCGGCGGCCGCCTGCTCATCCGTCGGTGCGGCAGCCACCGCCGTCACCAGTCGGTTGATCAGCCGCGTCAGGAGTTGGTCAAGCTCGTCCCCGGACATCGGCAGATACGTGGTCTGGCTTGCGGCCGCGGCCCAAGTGTCAGCGAGCCCGGCCACCGTCAGGCCGGGCTCGTCAGGGACAGGGGCACTCACGATGTCACCGCCCGGCAGCCCCCATCGGTTGTTCCGACGTACGCGATGCGGAGATCGTATCCAGCATCGGCAGCCGTCGGCTATAGCGCAACCTTGGATCGATTACAGCTTGCGGCCGACGCCCCCGTAAGCGAGCGCGTTCATCTCGGTGCTGTCGCAGCTGTCGCCCGGTCCCGTGGGTCGCCAGAAAGCGCAGCCAACCAGTCCTGATTCGACGAGCTCAAATCCCGCGAAAAAGCGCAGAACCTCCCCGTAGTCGCGCAGATACAGCTCTGCGCAGGAATGCCCGGTGGACCCGGATGGCGTCCCGTATTCCAGGTAGTCGTAAACCCGAGCCGCATTGGACATGATCTTGTCGACACCGGACGGCACCCAGTCCGGATTCTCGGCCAGCGGGCCACTCACCACGTAGACCAGCTTAGGCGATCACGGGGATCGTCGACCACCGCGCCGTGCCGCGGCTCAGCAGGTGACTGGCCTGGCTCAACCTCGGTCGGTCACGGTTTGCGGCCGACGCCCCCGTAGATCGTCGTGTTGATCTCGGCGCTGTCGGAGACGTCACCCGGCGCCGAGGGCCGCCACAACGGGCAGCGAGTCAGCCCCGGTTCGACCAGTTCGAATCCGGCGAACAACCGCAGCACCTCCTCGTGGCTGCGGAGGTACATCGGGTCCCGAGTGTTCTGGTAGAACTGGACTGCCTCGGTCAGGCCGGCGGCGTTGCCGTCGTCCGTGATGTGGGAAAGTGCCAGGTAGCTGCCGGGCGCAAGCCTGTCCCGGTATCGAGCCATAATACCTACCGGGTCCCAGGAATCCGGGACGAAGTGCAGCAGCGCCAACGTCAGCAGGCCGACCGGCTGATCGAGGTCCAGTAGTCGCTTGGTCTGCGGGTGGTCGAAAATGGCCTCCGCGTCGCGCAGGTTCGCCTGGATCGCCGCGGCTCTGTCGTTGCCCGCAAGCAGCAGGTCGCAGTGCGTGACTGCGACCGGTTCCTTGTCGACGTACACGATCCGGCACTCGGGGTCGGCTCGCTGGGCGATCTCGTGGACATTGCCGACGGTCGGGATGCCTGAACCGATGTCGAGGAACTGGCGGATTCCGGAGTCGACCATGAAGAGAACGGCTCTGCGCAGGAAGGCACGGGTAATCCGGATGGCGTCCCGTACCCCTGGCAGGACCTGTTGGATCTTGTCCGCCATGACGCGGTCGGCCGCGAAGTTGTGGGCGCCATCCAGAAAGTAGTCGTACACCCGAGCCGCGCTGGGCACGGTCGTGTCGATGCCCTGCGGCACCCAGGCCTGGTTCCCGGTCATCGGTTCCCCGCCGTCCTCGGTCGGCACGCTGAACAGCTTAGGCGATCATGGGATCGCCGGCCACCGCCCCCCGGTGATCATGGTCATCGCGCTCTCCTGAGTGTCGCGGTCGCTTGAGCGTCGCAGTGACGGCGTGCGACAGTGGATGGCATGGTGGTTGGTCCGGACGTCGCAAGTCACGGTTCGCGCAGCGGGGAGGGCATCGCCCCCGTTGCTCCCGGCCGGTTGCCGCTGCTCGGCCACACGATGTCGCTTCTGGCTAGCCCGTTTCGGTTCCTCTCGTCGCTGCGTTCGCACGGTGAAGTGGTGCGGATCTATCTCGGCGCCCTGCCCGTCTACCTGGTGACCAGCCCCGAGCTTGCCTGGCAGGTGTTCGCCACCGATGCCGACAGGTTCGACAAAGGAATGATTTTCGACAAGATACGCCCGCTGTCCGGCAACGGTCTGCTCAACTCGGACGGCGACTTCAATCGGCGGCAGCGCCGCCTGATACAGCCGGCATTTCACCGGAAACGAATCGCCGGTTACGTCGGCATCATGGCCCGGGAAACGTCAGACCTGGTGGAATCTTGGCGGCCGGGTGAGGTTGTTGCGGTGGATCAGCGAATGGAGAATCTGGCGCTTTCCATCGTCGGTCAGACCCTCTTCGCGACCGAGCTGGGTCGGGATGCGATCGCCGAGGCCCAGCGGTCGATGCCGATCCTGAGCAAGTACCTGGCGGTCCGTGTCTTCATGCCGAAGTTGATGGAGCGGTTACCCATTCCAGCCAACCGGCGGTACGATGAGGCTGCCGCCCGATTCCGGCGGGTGGTGGCCGAGGTCGTCGTGGCGGCCCGCGCCGAGGGCAAGGATCACGGTGACCTGCTGTCCACGCTGCTGCTCGCCCGGGACGAGGACACCGGCGAGGGCATGAGCGACCAGCAGGTCCACGACGAGGTCGTCACGATCCTGACCGCCGGAGCCGAGACCACCGCGGTGGCCCTGGCCTGGTTGTTCCACGAGCTCGGCCAGCACCCAGAAGTCGAGCGACGTTTCCACGCCGAGATCGACCACGTGCTCGCCGGTCGCATCGCTACCCTCGATGACATTCCCAGGCTGCAGTACACCCAGCAGATCATCCGTGAGGTCCTGCGCAAGTACCCTCTGCTGATCCTTATGCGCCGGGCGCGTACCGACATTGACCTCGGCGGGGTGCACATTGCGCCGGGTACCGAGGTGGCGCTCAGTCAGTACGCACTCCATCATGATCCACGCCTGTACCCCGATCCAGCACGCTTCGACCCGGACAGATGGCTGCCCGACCGAGCCGCGATGCTGCCGAAGGGTGCGTTCGTTCCCTTCGGTGCGGGCCCGCATCACTGTCCCGGACACTCCTATGCAGAGACGGAAATAGCGATCGTGGCGGCGACGGTGGCCGCTCGGTGGCGGTTGGTGCCGGTCGCCGGCAAGCCCGTGCGCCCGAGGCTGACAGCGACGATGCGCCCGAGCCGGATATCCATGATCACCGTGTCACGACATCAGTGAGGTACAGCGGTGGGCCTGGAGTGCCCACCGTCCGGTTACCCAGCGTGCCTTTTTGGTCGCTGACCGTTTATAGTGGCGGCCTTTCGCCGATTTCTCATCTTGGAAGGTTCCTTCCGTGCGCCTGCTGCCGAAGCTGACTGGCTCGTTGCTCGCCTGCTTCAGCCTGCTGGCCGGTGGTCTCACCGCGCCGCCGGCCGCCGCCGCGTCCGCGGTGAGCTGTGCGGAGATCGACCTGCCGGTGTCGGTCCCGACCCCCCGCGAGACCGTGCACGGGCAACTCTGCATGCCCGCGGGCGGTGCTCCCACGACCGTGCAGTTGCTGGTTCACGGCGGCCCGTACAACCGGGTGTACTGGGATTTCCCCTACCAGCCCGAGCGTTACTCCTACCAGCGCGACATGGCCGGCAACGGCTACGCCACCTTCGCCGTGGACCGGCTCGGCACCGGTCAGAGCAGTAAGCCACCCAGCGTGACATTGCTGGACAGTGTCGAGGCGGCATCGCTCCATCAGGTCATCGACCACCTGCGCGCCGGCCGGGTCGGCGGGGTGCGCTTCGACCGTGTCGTCCTGGTTGGACATTCGCTGGGCTCCGGCGTCGCGGTCATGGAAGCAGCCACCTACCACGACGTCGATGGGGTGATCCTGACCGGCATGACTCACCTGGTGTCGACGGTGACGTTGGCCAAGATCTTCACCATGAGCGTGTATCCGGTGACGTTGGACCCGCAACTTCGCAAGTACGGCAGTGATCCGGGGTATATCACCACCATTCCGGGGAAACGCGGGCCGTTGTTCTATTCGACCAACGACGCCGACCCTCAAGTGATCGCGACCGACGAGGCCACCAAGGACCAAGTGTCGGCCCTCGGTGTAGGTGCGATAACATTGTTCGACTTCTTCGGCCCAACGTCACGCGGGATCAATGTCCCAGTATTGTTGGCGGTCGGCGAAAAAGACGCCATATTCTGCGGCTTTCTCGCTCGCGACTGTTCAAGTGCGGAAGCCTTGCGGAAACAGGAAGCACCGTATTTCAGTCCGACCGCCGAGCTGTCCACTTACGTCCTGCCGGCGTCAGGGCACTCCATCGCATTGCACAAAAACGCTGGCGAGTACCGGGAGGCGACGCGAGCCTGGCTGCGAGCGCGGCTCGGCGAGATCACCGTTTCCTCACCCGCGCACTAGCGATGATCGGATCGCTACCTTGCGCTGTCATCGCGGCGGCGAGGCGGGCGGCTCGAATCCCAGCCCGGCCTGGTGGTGGAAGCTGGATCGTCATGGGGCGTTGCTCAGCGCGGGGAATGCGCAGGGAGGGTGGCGCTGGGTAGGCGCTGGCGGGAGCGTGGGGGTGTTGGGGATGCGCCAGGTCGAGTAATGCTCGCAGTGCCCACTGTGGCGGCCCTTCATACGCCCACACCACTGCTTCGGGGTTGAACACGTCGACCCGACCGTGCGGGGGTTCAGGGACCCTGGCCGTGATGACCCGGTCGACGCGCATGATGACGACGAGATCGACGTAACCGTCCCACTGATACGACGCGACCAGAGCGAACGGCGCGGCGCCGGGTCCGCAGCAGTACAGGACGAACCCGTCGGCAACCACGTCGAGCAACAGCCGCTGCACCTCCGACGGTAAGCACACCTCACTGTCGGAGCATGGAGCTGATACCGCGGGCGGCCTCATGGACCGAGCACCGGGTGACCTGCCCGGGTAACGGCGAGCCGACCTGGCCAGCTGAAAATCGCGCGTCTGACCGAGTGCGGTCTTAGCAGCGCTAATGCATGGAGACTCACGACGCAACCTCCCCGCTCTGGGTGGTTCATCGGCATATCGCTTCGGTTACCGTCCCAGACCTCGCATGCCGGTGCAAGAGCGAATGTGCGAGCGTGCAATTGCATCAGGAGCGTCCCGTACGGATGCAAGAACGGTGTACACGGCGGCGTGGGTGACACCAAGGAGCCTCCTGTGATACCGCCGGAGTGCGCCTGAATGAGTTCATGAGCCGTCTCATGAACAAACTTGCGAACTGGCCACAAGCAACCCGGAGTGGGTCTCGGGTGGCCAGACGCTGCCGCTACCAGCGGATTGCTGCGTGGTGTCAACCTGCTGACTCGTCTCAAGAGTTCGGAGGGTCCGCACCCCTACGCGTTGGTTGTCACTCAGTTCGTCACTCTTTTCACCGCGAGGTTGCTCCCGGCTGAACGGCAAACTACCCTAGAAGGTGCGGTCGGGGCGGCACTACGGAAAGAGGTCGACGCGCTACACCGAAATTGTGCTGCGCCAATTTCGAGTCACGGGCTCGGGATTTAAAGTCGGGCTACAATACTGGACTCTCAGTACTTCCCTCAAGTGTATCTGATTATATTTCAAGTGGATCTGGTCGGTTTCCGCGGAAGTCGAGCTGGGGGCGTTAGATGAATTTTCACTGGGCGCGTTCCAATAAATTCCCGTTGATCGTTCTGGTGATCGCAGTGGTCATCGTCGGCGTATTGACTACTCTGGTCATGCACCAACAACACGACCAGAGCACGGTTAGCGGGCAGGTCCGTCTCGGAACAGCTCCAGCGGTACCCGCCGCGAGCGTTCCTGCTGGCGCGGATATAGCGGCCAATCCGAACGTGATGACCCACCCCGAACCAGCTACTACACCCGGTCCCGCTAACGCACCGGTCGGGCCGGCGTCCCAGCCAATACCCGCGTCTCCGGCACCGCAAGTGGTCCCAGCACCGCAGGTTGCCACAACCCACCTGACCCTGCCGTCTCCCCAGAAAGCGCTCAAACCGCAAACATTGCGTCATCGGCGAGTGGATCCGGTTCCAGCACCGAATCCGGCCGCGGCGCACCTGGTAACTCCGGCACCACAGACTGATCCAGATACTTCCACCAGATCCGATACCCCGGTTAAGCCAGGCGCACCGGATGGCTCTTAGTAACCGCCTGATGGCTTCTCGCTCCGTGTCCCTGACCTTCTCTCGCTCGCCGGAGGCATTACGCGGCCCAACCTCAGGCTCCGAGCGGTAGCGCTTCGTCCAGCTTTGGCCGCCAGGGGGCGTTGGGAGAGTGTCGAAGACGCTCCCGCAGATCAAGCCGATCATTGACCTCGGCGAGGAAGTCAGGTGAGAGCCTTGGCCCATGTGCTGGCAAGGCTCCAGGTTCGTAGCGCTCGAACCATGCTTCAACCTTGGACCAGCGCCAGAGTGGGTTCGATGAACGCCGGCGGGCGACGGGGGCTGGGAAGTCCCCGGGGCCACGCTCGCCACGTGCCAGCAGAGCAACGCTCTGCCGACTGCGGCCGACCCGCTCTGCGATCTCGCTGGCAGTCAGCCAGTCGTCATCGGCTTGGACCCGGAGCACTCGAGCGCCGATACCAGAACGCTCGACGTCGAGGATGGCGGAGATCACGGCATCCTGCTCTGTCGGCGCTGCACGGTCGAAGAAGCCCAGGACCGTGCCGTCTGCTTCCGCTGAGAACGAACCGTCGTCGCAGCCTGCCTCATAGAGGGTGCCGACCTGTTCGTCAGTCAGCTCGATGCCTCGGAGGGTCAGTCGAAATGTCCACTCAGTCATCGCCCCTCCTCATCGGCACTGTGGTCCTGCAGTCAACCCATCTACGGATCTGTCGGCCATGGTTGAACGGGACCTTGGGCGTCGACCAGATCGAGAACATGGCTCCACACGTGTAGATGATCCGACCCCACTTATGACCGGCTGCCGTTTGCCCGACCACGAAGCCCAGTTGGTCGGCGTAGTTGAGAGCGTCGCTGACTTCCTTCTTCGGGTGTTTCGGGTGCACGCAGCTCCCACGTTAGGCAGGGGTGTTACAGTTGTCAACACTGCAGGTCGAGCACGCTAGCACAGGGTTCGGAGCAGTTGTCGGGCGAGTGCCAGCCGGTTGGAGTCGGCCGACTTCGGCCACGTGTCGTTGGCGGTACTCGCCGAGCCATGCGCAGAAACAGCATAGGAGCCCGCTGGCATGGGCTCCTGACCTGCTGCTTCGTGGTGTCGGGGTGGCGGGATTCGAACCCACGGCCTCTTCGTCCCGAAGCAATGAATGCACCGCGTTGGCCAGCGTATTTCCGCGGTTTGGCCTGGTCAGGCATCCCTGAGGATCCCCGGAGGTCCGTGGTCGTACGTGGTGATTGTCACGCAGTTCGTCACGCACCCGCACATACGATGATCATGACCGTATCCGGCGATGTGCCGCGTGAACGCCACACCTAGCCTGGTCCCCTTGGTGGCCCCTGGCGCAGGCGCGGTGGCAGTGCGCATCTAGACCGCGCCGCTTATTACAACCGGCATCTCCCCAGCATTACGCTCCAAGTTAGGCGCGCCAGCCACGACAGCTGATAGCGCAGGTGACCTGGCATCGTTGTCGAGCAAGGCCATCGCTGACGGCGCGAGACAGTCGATCAGTCCTCGACTGCCCAGTTCGTCCAGAGCGCCCATCATTTAGCGGGCACCTGCCGACGCGACAACTCGTCGGTCACGGTCGCATCACCACCCGGCCTTGGCCTGCGATGGCCCGACCGGCTCGGCGGACTGATCCACGAACTTGCCCAGGTCGCCTCATATGGATGACCTATGCGGCACCCACACGCAGATTCCGTTGTGTTGGTACTTGGGATGCAGCCACTCCGACTGGTACCGCCGGCTGATTACATGGTCGCCGCTTGGATGGTAGTCGTCGCGCCGGGTTGCGGGTCGGACACCGGTCAAGGGGACGCGTGGACGGGCCGCGCTCGTGCGTTTGTGGCGCTGCCCAGGAGCAGGCCGACGAGGTCTCGGCGGCTGCGCACCCCTACCTTGTCGAACACCGACTTGAGGTGGTCCTGGACGGTGTGCCGGGAGATGTGCAGCGAGTCGGAGATCCCGGTGGTCGAGACGCCTCTGAGCACCAGGCGAGCCACTTCCTGCTCGCGGGGGCTGAGGTTATGGGCGGACAGCGCCATTCCCACGAGGGTATGTGACTCTGCGGGCTCGACGACGATAGTGATGGGTTGGGTGGCTGGGTCTCCGCGCATCCGCGAGGCGTGCAGGGTGAGCCAGCCTCCGGCGGCGGTGTGCACCCGTGCAGTCGGCAGGGTGTTTGGCGCCACCGTGCCCTGTTCGATGCCCTGCAACACGCGGGCGACCGCGTAGACCGCCAGCGGCACCGGCCGACCGGTGGGCCGGGGATTCAGGTCGCCGCCGAGCAGCTCCTGCGCCTGCGGGGTGCAACCGATTGTGTCGAGTCCATCGTCGAGCAGGATCACGCCCGGGCCCGTGCGGTTGGTCTCGGCAAGGGCTCGGCGCAGCAACGAGGCGTGCCGCACTGCGTGGGCGATGTGTGGGCCGAGCCGGGTGATGAGGGCCGCCTCCGCGCGGCTGAACCCGGTCCGGTGGTCCTCCCGGTGCAGGTACAAGTAGCCCCAACATTGCGTGCCCGCTACCAACGCGGCGCGCAGCTCGTCACCGAGTCCGAGGGGCCGCATGATGTCCCGGTAGCGCGCGCTCGAGTGCCCGGGGTCCGAGCTCGACGAAGTCGGCGTCGTCGGGGTTGGACCCCGGCGGCCGGGCAACCACCGTGTTTGACTCGTGTCAGTTCACGGTCGGCTTGTCTGGGGGTTCTCGCCGTCCGGCCCGAGGACATTTTTCAGCGGGATGCGCCGAACTCCTGTCGAACGGCTGCCAGCGTGGACCAGTGCCTCCCAGTAGCCATCAGCATCGCGCTGGACGACCATGTACTTGCCGTCGCTAAGCAGTAGGTAGTCCCCGCCTGGTTGCTTCCCAGGGTGGGGCCCGCTGGACTTGATGCCGCTATCGGAGAGCTGCTGGGCTAGCTTACTGAGGACCGCACTCGCATCATCCATGGGCAGGAGCGTAAGCCTGTTTCCCAGAAGATCCGAGCATGGACTCCCGGAGCTGGCTCGACTCGTTCGACCGCGGTCGGGGGACGTCCGGACCGGCGGCGTGCGGTGTAGTCCCACTTCCTGGCGACCAGCCTGCGATGCCAGGCCAGGATCGTGGCCGGAGTGACCGGAAAAACCTCCGCCCAGCGGCGGCGCGGCAGCAGCCGGGACAAGGCCGCCAGCCACACCCGATCGGCGGGGGTGTAGCGGTGTGGGTGCCTGGAACTTCGCCACGCTATGCGACCTGCATGTATTCGTGGATGACTCCGCCGAGTCGATCACGTCGGATGATCTTGATGTCAGTGGTGTGGGGCTGGGGGACTGCTCGTAGTGGGGCGGCTTGGTCGAGGGCTCTGTGTGGTCGGTGGGTATTGAAGTGATCTTCATACTCAGCGAGGACTCGGCGTAGATGTCGGGCGTTGAGGATCAGCATTCGGTCGAGGAGTTCTCGGCGTAGGCTGCCGATCCAGCGTTCCATGATTGCGTTTGCGCGGGGTGCTCGGATCGGAGTCTTGATGATCTTGATGCCCTCGCTGGCGAAGACCGCGTCGAACATGCTGGTGAACTTTGCGTCTCGGTCGCGGATCAAGAATGTGAACTGAGCAACATGGTCGCCGAGGTCTATGAGCAGGTTGCGGGCTTGCTGTGTGGCCCAATCTGCAGTGGGATGTGCGGTGATGCCGAGGATGTGTACTCGGCGGTTGGCGTGCTCAACGACTGCGAAGCAGTACAGCCTGGCGAGCAGCACGGTGTCGCAATGGAAGAAGTCGCAGGCGAGAATTCCGTGTGCTTGGCTGCGCAGAAATTCGGTCCAGGTGGGACCTGAACGTCGTGGGGATGGATCGATTCCGGCGCGTTTGAGGATTGTCCAGACCGTGGAAGCACCAACCTGACGGCCCATACTGGCAAGTCCTCCGGCGATGCGTCGGTATCCCCATCCTGGATCTTCGCTAGCCAGGCGCACAATCACTCTGCGGACTGAGGGCGCGGTGGGTGGACGTCCGGACCGCTGACGCTTGACGGTCCACCGTCGTGTGATCAGGTCGGCGTGCCAGCGCAGGAGCGTGCCGGGGGTGACGAACAGATGTCGGCGACCGGTCTGGGGGAGCAGTCGGGCCAGTGCGCTGATCAGAGCGCGGTCTGCCCAGGACGGGCGAGGACGGGCGACCTGCCGGCGCAAGACGCTCACCTGGTGGCGCAGCACCAGAATCTCCGCGGTCTTGGACGTCTCCGATCGCGCGAGGAGCCCAATCCAGGCGCTGAGCTGACAGAAGATCAAATATACGAGTCGCAACGTCACGGACACCGATCATGCCGAATGAACCGGACTGACATCACCCCAGGTCAACGGAGCGGCCGACTATCCGGCACCCACAGACCAGACGGTGCGGTTGTGGAACGTGACCGATCCAGCCCACCCCACACCGCTGGGCCAACCCCTCACCGGCCACACCAACCCCGTCTACTCGGTGGTGTTCAGTCCGGACGGGCACACCCTGGCCAGCAGTAGCGGCGACAAAACGGTGCGGTTGTGGACGATGAACATCGACCAAGCTATCCAGCGGATCTGCGCCCTCACCACCAGCGCTCTCACCCCCGCAAACTGGAACCAGTACATATCACCAGATCTGCCCTATCACCCACCCTGCCCATAATCCGCCACGAGACACCGGAGGGGAACCCCCAAGTTCATCCCGCTCAGCGCCGACGAAGTGGAGGATGCGGGATTTGAACCCACGAGAGCCCTTCAATCCCTCAACACGATTTCCAATTTCACTTGGCCGGGTACAGCGGGGTACCAGCCTTCGCTGCGGTGCAGCTCAGGAGGTTACCGACAAATCAGGGGATCGGCTGAACCGGGCTGAACTGAGACCCAAACTGAGACCCGCCATGATCGCTGGAGCACCGCTCGGACATCACATCAGTCCGGCGCCATCGTCCATTGGTGGCGGGGCCGAGCGGGTGCCCTCGCCGCCGGTCTGCTGGGCTCGCGCAGCGCACCATAACCCACCGCCTAAGGGCAGTTCCGGTGTGACACTTGAGTTGAGTCGATCGCTGGCGAGCCCTTCGTCCCGAACTGTCGGCACCGGGGTCGGATGGAGCCGTTTACGCTGGTCCGCGGCCAATCTCGGATGCTGCCGGTCAGTGTCGGTCGATGCCGTTGCTGTGTTTTCCTGCTGTACAGCTACGGACCACCCGCTGCCGAGACTAGCCACGCGAGGGCGACACGGACCAGGCTTTAGATCATGATGAGGTGGTGGAGCTCGACGGCGGCACACTGGTCCTCCACGGTGAGGAATCCCCCAGCGTGGTGCTCCGGCTGGCGCCCTGGCGGGCTCGGTCGATGGCCCGGGTGCTGGAGGAATGGTCGGCCATCTCGCGGGTCCTCAACCGGGTGACTCGACCGAGCCTGGACGAGTTGGACTTATCCCGCACCCTGGAACTCGCGGCGTCCGCCCTCGGCGACGACGAAGAACCACTCCTGCGGTTCCCTCCGGCACCCGCACCGTCCCCAGCGGGCAGCGCTTGGCCGCCGTGGCGGTCCTCGGCGAACGTGAGGAGCGACTGTCCGCGGTGCAACGCCTCGCCCTCGTCGATGCCACCGCGTGGTGGCTCTCCGACCCCAACGGCGGCCATGAACTCGCCCACGCCCTGCTGGCTGCCACCTGTTCGACGGAGGTCACCACCGAACACGTCTACCTCGCCCTGATCACCCCACCCGGCGGACCAGGTGATCATTCTGAGGAGCTTTCCTCGTAGCGGCCGCTACTCCCGGGTGACCGTCGCTGGTCAAGGCTCACGCGAAGCGTGATCCCCGTAAGGGGACGCGCAGCGGCCTTGACCGGTGGCGGGCGCCCGTTGAGATGATCAGCGGCGGAGAGGACAGGCCCGGACGCAACTGCCCATCTCCCGAAGGCTGCCACGTCATCGGATGCCCTGCTTCGCACGCCGGGCAGCGGCCGCGCTTCTGGGGCGGCGAGACTCGCCGGGAGGACCTGTGCGCCACAGACGGCTCCCCCCCGCTACTTTTTGGCGGTCTCGTCGGAAAAGCTATTAACCAAAAGCAAAACGATCAGAACCTTCCGCCGGTGTTGTGTGAAGAGATATCCTCACGGCATCGAAGCAGAGGAATCGGATGACTCGCACGCGGCGCGCTCCCGTTCTCGCACTTCTTGTCGCGATCGTCACCGCGACCACCGCCGCGATGATCGTGCCCGCGCAGGCGGCGGCCCGTAGCGCGGCCGCACCATCCGGCACCGCGACAGACTGTTGCGGCACCGCGTCATCGTGGACGACCGGTAACAAAGTCGCCCTCGGCACCTCAGCGACCACGGGCAGCACGGTCTGGTTCACCGTGGCCAAGGGCATCACGTCGGAGGTCTTCTACCCGCGAGCGGATGTCCCGAACATGCAGGACATGCAGTACATCGTGACGGACGGGTCGAGCTTCGTCGACCTGGAGCGGGGCGCCACGGAACACGTCGTATCGATGCCGGACGAGAACGCCCTCGAATACATGGTCACCAACACCGCCAAGAACGGCAGATACCGGATCACGAACACCTACGTCACCGATTCGAACCGGAACACGCTCGTGATCAACACACGCTTCCAGTCGCTCGACGGCGGTCGGTATCAGCTCTACTTGTTGGAAAACGCGTCAATTGCCGGTGGTGGGGCCAACGACAACGCCTCGTGGGATGGCGCCCACGGGGCGTTGCTGTCCAGCGACACACAGACGTTGTTCGGGTCCGCGATGACCGTGGCGTCCGCGCTGAAAGTGTCCAGCGGTTTCCTCGCCCACGACAACGGTTACGCCAGCGCAGCCAGCGACTGCCTTGTCGATGTCACCGCGCACAAGGCGTTGAGCAACCAGTTCGACGCGGTCACCCATCCCGGCAACATCGTGCAGTGTGGCCAGATCGCAGTAGGCTCCGATACGACGTTCACCGTCGCCCTCGGCTACGGCGGCGACGTGCCATCGGCGACCGCAGCCGCGGACGGATCGCTGGCCAGCGGATTCCCGGCCCTCGAAGCGAACTACCGCTCCGGCTGGAACTCCTACCTCAACAGCCTGAAACCGGCACCGGCCAGCGTGGCTGGCGACGAGCGGCGCAGACGCGCGTACCACGTCGCGGTGATGGCATTACACGCCGCCGAGGACAAGACGCATCCGGGAGCCAGCGTCGCCGGGCTCGCGACGCCGTGGGGCGACTTCGTCGGCGGTGACTCGTTGAACGACGGCTACCACCGCGTCTGGGGCCGCGACCTATACCAGCAAGCGACCGGCCTACTCGCCGCCGGAGACACGGCACAGGCGAGGCGCATGGCCCAGTTCCTGTGGAACAGCCAGTACATCGACACCCCGACACCGGGCGACGGCACCACCTATTCGCCCGGTTCGTTCCCCCGATACAGCCCGGTGAGCGGGGTCAACGGTGCGACGCCGCAGCAACTCGGGTGTTGCGAGCAGCTCGACCAAGACTCCTTCGCGATCATCCTGGCCTGGATGACCGATCTCACCGATCCGACCACCTACAGCAAGATCAAGAACACTGCGAACCACATCCAGAGCTCGGGCCCGATCACCACTGAGCGCTGGGAAGAACAGCACGGCACGTCGCCCTCCTCGACCGCCGCCGAAATCGCCGGGCTGATCACAGCCGCCGAAATCGCCCGCCACAACGGCGACCCGGCGAGCGCCTCCAACTGGGAATCGACGGCCGGCGGCTGGAGCAACAACCTCGCCGGCTCAACCTTCACAACCGACGGCTACTGGGGCGGACACCAGTACTACGAGCGCATCGACTCCGGCACCAACCCCAACGGCACCGACCAGATCAAATTCCAGGAAGGCTTGTTCTACCAACACGACATCGTCGACTTCGGCTTCCTCGATCTTGTGCGCCTCGGCGTACGGCCGCCCGGCGACTCCACCATCGCAACCTCGCTTTCACCGACCGCATCCGCATCCGACGGCAACTCGACCGAACAGGTCACAATGCCGAGCGGGGACAGCTACTTCCACCGCTATAACCACGACAACTACGGGGAAAGCAACACCAACTGCAGCGGCTGGCCAGCGAACGGCTCGAACCAGTACGGCCGGCTCTGGCCGGTGCTCTCCGGAGAGCGCGGCGAGTACGAGCTGGCGAATGGCCGCTCCCCCAGCCTCTATCTCCAGTCGATGGCGGATGCGACCAACGACGGATACTTCGTGCCGGAACAGATCTGGGACCGCGCCGACGTATCCTGCTTCGCCCTCGGCAGGACGACCGGCAGCGCCGCGCCGCTGATGTGGGCCGAGGGACAATACGTCCGGCTCGCCCAGTCCATCGACGCGGGACACAACGTAGAGACACCGTCAGTGGTACTAGCCCGCTACGGCGAGTCCGCCGCCGGTCCTGGGCCGCACTAAGGACTCGCGCGGGAATAAGCTAGGTTTTGGCAAGGTTTGATCTTAGTCTTGTGTTATGGCGGGGATCGTGGGGTCGGCGGAGTCGTTTGCGCGGGGGTTTGTGGATGCGGTGGCCGAGGTGGCGGT
>JALYTS010000092.1 GCA_030854185.1 Actinomycetota bacterium
GATGCTGCCCGGGCCGGCGCTGCTGCGGGTGGCGCTCATCTCGTCGAGGGCGGCCTGCGAGCTGGGCCGGGGGCCGAACCCGGTGCTGGGCCGTGGACCGAACCCGGCGTGACCGCCGCCACCAGCGCGCCCGAAACGCTGTCCCGCCGCTGATCCGCGGGTGGTTACTGGCCGGGCTCGTCCGGTGCTGGCCGCGCTGAATCCGGCGCTGATGGGCAACTCGCCCGGAGCGATGCCCTGGCCGGATGTCGCGCCGCCGCCGGTCCACTGGTTCGGCGGCGCCAGACCGCCCGAGGTTGCGGCGGGCCCGGGCTGGGCGAGTTGCGAGACCGTGGCTGCCGGTTGGTACGTGGCAGGTTGATGGGCCGGCGGTGGTGTTGCCGATCGACGCGCGGTGAAAAGGTGGGCGGGTGTGCCGCCACCGGCGATGGCTATGGCTGGTGGGGGGCTACCGGCAGTGTCGATCCGGGGGTTGGTCAACGGTAGCGACCCGACGCTGGCATCCAAGGCCTGCGGCGGGGTAAAGGCCGGGGTGGAGTCGATGTTGTAGTTGGAGTTGGACTGATACACCCGCATCGCCTGGCGGGCTTGTTCGGCGGCGTCCTGTTGCTGCAACTGGGCATTCTCCTCGTTGGAGGTGATCCCCGGAAACCAGTCGATCTTCTCGGCGGCCCACTCACCGGGATCGGTGGAGAAGCCAGCTGATTTGGGCGTCGGCGGGACCGGTGGGACGCTGTTCTTGGCGGTGACCCAGTGCTCGGCCTGGCCCTGCGCCCGCTGCGCGACGGCGGCGGTGGTCTGCTGGAGGGTGTCCATCCACGGCAGCATCGCGCCGGTGGCCGCAGCCGCCGCGTCGGCCGCCGCGCCTTGCCGGGCGGTCAGGATGCCGCTGATCGAGTTCTGCACGAATGACTTGCAGGTCGTTCCGACGCCGTCACCGAGCTGCTGCCACGACCGGCTGATCTCCTGCAGCGCGTCCGAGCCCGCGCCGCCGTTGAGCTGGTCGAAGATGATCTGGTGGCTGGCATCGTCGTAGGTGAAGTTCGTTCCCATCGCCTTTGGTCCCCTCAACTCTTCAGCGGCAGGTTCAGCACAACCGCGGCGGCGATCTTCTTGCCCACCTCGCAGGACTGCTGCGGGTTGTTCTTGAGTGCTTGTTCCTCGGATTGGTAGAGCACTGTCACGCTCTGGCGCTCTGCGGCTTTGATGTCGATGTCGCAAGCGGCGATGTCCGCATTGGTCCTGGTGACGATGGCGGGGTAGCCGGCGACCTCGGTCAGCTCGAAGTACGGCAGGCCCCGATGGTCCCTGCTGTAGGCGACCTCCAAGGTCGGGTTGTTCGTGAACATCGTGACATCCAGCGTTCGAACTAATTCTTGTTCCCGTGTGGTTCTTGTCCACTTGCAACGCAGCGTGCCGAGGAGACCGTCCAGTTCCTTCGGTGGGAGATCGAACCCGAACCCGGTCGCCTGCTGCGCGGTCAGCAACTCACACGGCCGCCGGGCCATGGCCGCGACATCGCGCGGATTCTTCACCGGTGGGATCGGACTCGCCGCCGGTGCGGGGCTCGGTGAGGCCGCCTGCGGGGCCGCGCCGGTACCGCCGCCACACCCCGCAGCCGCGATCACCGAGCCGGCCGCGACCAGGGTCGCTAGATATCGGGTCCTCACAGCGACTGTCCCGAGTTGGGTAGGGGTAAACCTGGGCTGGGCATCGTCGGGATGTTCAGCTCCTCGACCTGCAGGTAGGTCTGCAGGTCCGCACGTAACTTCTGCGCCAGATCCCGGAGCTGTTTTGCGCCAGCCCGAAGGTTCGCCTCCAGGTTGTCGGCACCGCTGTCTGACGCCCACTTTCCGATCTGGGCTACCGCGTGGAGGCTGACTCCATCCACCCCGGGAGCCGGGATGTTCGCCAGGCCCTGCGCTACGGCCACCTGGTCTTGGAGGTAGTCGGCGGCGTGCTCGAGGTCGGCGATGGACTGCGGGACTCGCTCGTAGTTGATCGAGAAGCCGGCCGCTGCGCCATTGCCGTTGAGTAGGGCGCCCAGGGCGGTGCCGTCCAGCACATTGCCGGTGTCGCTGGCGGCGCCGGAGAGCTGGCCCTCGTCACTCATCGCGTTCCCCTCGACCCAGCCGTGGGCACAGGAGTGCCCACAAGCGTGCAAAGTCTGCCACACCAAGCCGGGCGCCGAGGCGACGCGCCCGTGACCGGGGTTGGCTGCCCCTCGCTTACCGGTACACATCCCGCCGGTGGGCAACTCCCAGGATGGTGAGGGTATTCGTGGCGTTGTCGATCTCGTAGATGATCCGGTATTCGCCGATGCGAATACGCCAGTCACTGTGACTACCGACTAGTTTCTTCACGCCGGCGGGTCGCGGATTGTGGCTGAGGGCGATGATTGCGCTCAGCGCTGCGGCAAAGACTGTCCGGGGCAGGTGCTGGAGCTGTTTATAGACATCGGGATGGAACGCGACGTTCACACTGCCCGCTCGGTGAAGTCATCGAGAGACACGCCAAGTGCGGTGAGCATGTCATCCAGCGACATCGCGGCATAATCGCCGGCGGCACGCATGTCGCGTAGGCGCAGCGCGTCGGCGACGTCGGCGTGTTCGTGCAAGCGCTCGTAGTCATCCAAGCTGATGATCACGGCGACCTCACGGCCGTTGTCGGTGATGATCGCCTCGTGGCCGGTGTAGGCGACCTCGCGCACCACCGCGCCGAGTTTGTTGCGCAGGTCACGGAGACTGAGTGTACTCATGGTACACAATGGTACACCGCCCACGGGCTCAGCGGCGTAGCAGGCTGGCGGCGCGGGTCAGGACGACCTGGAGTTCGGCTACCCGTAGCGCGCGCAGGGCCAGCAGCAGGACGGCGCCACCGAGCACGCTGGCGGCGGCGAGTTCGGCCGCGGCACGCAACGGGGGCAGCGCGTGCGGCAGGGCGACGCGACCCAGGCTCAGCACCACCAACCCGACGCCGGCGGCGACGCCCGCGGCCACCGCGATCCGGACTACCGCGCCCGCCACCCGCCGGGTGTGCAGGCTGCCGAGTCGGTGCCACAGCCATACCTGACCAGCGGCGCCACCGATGACGAAGGACGCCGAGTTGGCGGCGGCGAGCCCGATGACGACCTGCTGGGGCCCCAGCACGACCGGCGCAAGAAGCGACAGGCCGATCTTTCCGGCGATCATCAACGCCATGATCATCGTCGGGGTGCGGGCGTCGCCCAGCGCGTAGAACACCCGGAGCTGTAGCAGCACCACCGCGTAAGGCAGCAGGCCGAACGCCGACGCGGCCAGGGTGTGGCCCAGCCGGTCGGCCTGGGCGAGGTCGGAATGGCCGTAGGAGAACAACACAGTGGCGACCTGGGTACCGGCCACGGTGAGCAGGGCCGAGATCGGCAGGAGCAGCAGCGCCGACATCCGGGTACCCAGGGACAGGTCGGCGACCACTGCGTCGATCTTCCCGTCGGCGGCGCCTCGGCTGATCCGCGGCATCAGCGCGGTCAGCACCGAGTTACCCAGGACCCCGTAGGGCACGATCAGCAACGTCCAGGCGTAGGCATAAGTCGACACGCCACCTCCGGCGGTGGCACTGGCGATCCGGTAGGTGATGACCAGCCCGAGCTGGCCGGCCAACACGTACAGCGCCACCCAACCGGCCAGCCCGCCGAACGACGACAGCCGGGGATCCCAGCCCCACCGCCAGCGCCACCGGAACCCCGATCGGCGCAGCGCCGGCAACAACACCGCCGCCTGCACGACGATCCCCAGCGTGGTGCCCACCCCGAGCACCCAGAGTTTGGCGTCGCCCATCAGGCTGGGGTGCAGGCTGATCCGGCCCGGGGTGATCGCATAAGCCCCGATCACCCCGATGACGACCAGGTTGTTCGCCACCGGCGCCCAGGCCGGGGGGCCGAACACGCCGCGGCTGTTGAGCACCGCGCCCACCAGCGCGGCCAGCCCGTAGAACAGGATCTCCGGCAGCAGCAGGTAGGCGAACGCGGTGGCCAGCGCTGGGCTGGCGTGTGGACCGCTGGTCACCGACAGTCTGATCAGCAACGGCGCCGCTGCCACCGCGCCGATCGTGCCCAGCACCAGGGCGACCGTGCTCATCGTGAGCAGTCGCTGCGCGTAGGCGTGCCCGCCGTCGGGGTCGGTGCGTTGAGCGCGGACCAGCACCGGGATCGCCACACTGGACAGCACCCCGCCCAGCAGCAGCTCGTAGACCATGTTCGGCAACTCGTTGGCGATGTTGTAGGAGTCGTTGAGCACCCCGAAGCCCAGCGCGGCGGCCAGCAGCAGCCTGGCCACCAGCCCCGTCACCCGGCTGACCACCGTGGCCACCGCCATCGATCCCGACGCGCGCGCCAACGACGGCTCCGGCTGTGACGTTGTCGCCGCCGACGGCGGGGCCGCTGCCGGCGCGGCTGCTGCCGGCGCCGCCGACGGTGAGGACGGCAGACCAGGCGCTGGCGGCTGGTTCATCGGCGGCACGCCGACCAGCACACCACTCGTCCTCCCGATCACCCAATCCGGGGGGCGTGCTTGCATGAGCCGATGCGCTACTCATCGAGCGAACCGATCAGCGGTACCGCCGCGGGCGTTCCGTTCACCGCCCGCCCACCGCGTGGCGGGGTGACCCAGGCACTGCTGGTGGTCATCTGACACCTCATGGATCCGCCACGTACCGACTCCGCGATGGCCGCGGCACTGCCGATGGCCGCACTGCCCGCCTGGCGGCTGTATTTCGGTCTGCCCATGACCGGGCGCCGGCTACCAGCGAGTGGGTTCGAGGAGCTGATGAGGCTCGGTCACGCCGACGGGGTGGTGAACCTGTATGGCCCGGCCGTCGCGGCCGTCGAGCGGATTTACGACGTCCGGTACGGGTGGACCGACGCCTCTCGCGCCGTCGCGGACCGGTTCGACTTCCTCCGCAGGGCCACCGAGATTGCAACCGCTGAGCCGGCGTTGCTCGTGGTCAGCGGTGCGGATGACCACCCGGAGTTCCGCGCCGACGCCGAGGCGCTGGAGGGTGAGCTCGCCTCCCGCTATCGGGACCGCTCGTGCGTTCGGCTGCATCGCGTGCCCGACATGCCGCACAACCTGGCGGAGCCGCCCGGTGTCGAGCCAGCGCCGCAGAACGTGCACGCGGCCACCGTCGACGCCGCCTTCACCTCGTGGTTCACCGAACATCTGACCAGCCCGGCGCACTGATCAGCCGATGGTGGGCTCGATCACTGTGAGGTCGGGAAAGTAACTTCGGTAGAAGCCACGATCACGGGTCAGCAGGCGATCTGCTTGCAGGCTCGCGTGCGCACCGATCAGGAAGTCCGCGATCACGCGTTGTCGTGAGCCGCCGCGTTTACGGTAGCTGCGCCACGCCTCACCGGCGAGGTCGGCGCTTCGCCGCTCGAGTGGGTTGAACGCCGCACCGAGGGTGGTCATAGCGGCCCCGGCGCTGTCCGACTCCGGGAAGAACGCACTGGTCTCGGCCCACACGACGGAGCACACGAGCACCGTGCCGACGGCGAGACACGTGCCGAGGGTGTCCCGAGACGCCGGCCCGAAGGCGGGGTCCGCAGTGAACACATCGAGAAGCACGCTGGTGTCAACGGCGGTGATCACGGCAGTTCGGCGGGACCGCGTAGCTCAGTGATGAGCTCGTCAGTGGTTTCGGCGACCCGCAGAATCCCGTAGACACTGTCCACGGGTGCGCGTCGCTGCTGCTTGACCGCCACGAGGCGACCGGCGTCCTCTTCGAACTCCAGCACTTCGCCCGGCCGGATACCCAGCCGGTCGCGCAACTGCTTCGGGATCGTCACCTGACCCTTCTCGGACACCACTGCTTTCATGCATTTAGAGTAGGAATTCCTACTCTAAATGTCAAACCTACCTGGCTGTCTCCGTGGGCGTAGCTGTTGTCACTGTGCGTAACGCTGGGAGTAGGACTATTGCTGCTGGCACACGTGCCATTCATGGCAACTTTCGCTAAAAAGTTGCCATGAATGGCAACTCCGCAACGGACCCATACACCTTCTCCTTGGGATAGCTGAGGCTGATGGGACCGGCGAGTGCTTCAGCGCACTCCGGCCATCAGCCGGCGGATCATCGGACTGAGCCCGACGACGATCAGCCCGACGACGATCGCGATCGCGCCCAGGAGGCCGAAGTATGGTGCCTCGTGCCGCGGGCTGTAGTAGCCGGCGAGCGATCCGGACATCGCCGTGCCCAGGGCAACGGATAGGAAATACAGCGCCACGGTCTGGCTGCGGAACACCTGCGGGGAGATCTTGGTGGCCAGTGACAAGCCGACCGGCGAGATCAGCAACTCCGCGACCGCGAAGACGGCCAGGATGAGCGCGACGGCGAGCAGCGGTGTGGTCGGTCCGGCGCCGCCGGCCCAGGGCAGGAACAGCAGGAACGCCAGTCCCATGATGACGGTGCCGAGCGCGAACTTGATCGGCGTCGAGGGCTGCCGGGGCCCGAGTTTGATCCACAGCAGCGCGAAGACGGGCGCCAGCGAGATGATGAACACCGGGTTGAACGACTGCACCCACTCGGTGGGCATCTGCCAGCCGAACAGATTACGGTCCATCCGCCCGTCGGCGTAGATCTCCACCACCGTGAACTGCTGCTGATATAGCGACCAGAACACCGCGTTGGTGATGAACAGGGGGATGAATGACAACATCCGGCTGCGCTCCACCACGGTGATCTTCGGGCTGAGCAGGATCACCGCGAAGTACACCACCGCGGCCACCGCACACACGACAACCACGACGTTGGACAGATTGGCGGCGGTGATCACTCCGGTCAGCACCAGGAAGGCCATCACGGCCACGCCCAGCAACGCGAGACCGGCGACCATCGTCCACCGGGAGCGGGGCAGCGGGTTGGGCACGACGCTTGCTTGGGTGCCCAGATTGTGGCGCCCGATCGTGTACTGGATCAGGCCGGCGGCCATGCCGATCGCGGCCACGCCGAAGGCGTAATGGAAACCGAGCGTGGTCCGGGCCAGCCCGGTCAGCAATGGGCCGATCAGCGCGCCGGTGTTGATTCCCATATAGAACAGTGAGAAACCGGCGTCACGGCGGTCGTCGTTTTCCGCGTACAGGGTTCCGACGACGGCGGTAGCGTTACCTTTGACCCCGCCACTGCCCAGGGCTACACACGCCAGCCCCACGCCGACGCCCGCGAAGCCCGGCAGCACGGCGAGCGCGATGTGCCCGATCATCACCAGAACCGCGCTGTAGTACAAGGTCCGTTCGGCGCCGAGCACCCGGTCGGCGATCCAGCACCCGGCGATTGTCGAGACGTAGACCAGCCCGCCGTAGGCGCCGACCAGGCTGGTGGCTGTGGACTTCGGTAGCCCGAGCCCGGGGTTGGTGCCCGTCACCTCGTAAAACAGGTACAGCGTCAGCGACGCGAGCATGCCGTAGTAGGAGAAGCGCTCCCACATCTCGACGCCGAACAGGTTCGCCAACCCGCGGGGATGCCCGAAGAACGCCCGGTCGGCGCGGGGGTCGGTGATGGTGCTGCTCATCCGCGCAACTCTGCACCAGAGCACCCTCCGGTGCCAGCATTTCACTGGAGCGCCCGCGGCGGAGCGCGGACGAACGTATGGGTCAGGACATGCCGGGCAAGGTTTCCACCGTCAGCTCCGGGTCGATGACCAGCAGGCGAGTCGGAGCGGCTGCCAGCACCGGCCAGTCTCGGACCCGCGAGCAGGTTGCCACCTGCGCGGCGGCCACATCCGGGTCGAGGTCGCGACCGCCGATCAGCTCGCCAGCCCGAGCGGCCTCAGTGTCATCGAGCGGATCGATGAGCACCATGGGGGAGGCCAGCAGGTCCCGCATCTGCTCGACGTGACCGGGGTCGTGGCGGCGGATCTGCTGCCAGGCCTCGGACAGCGCGGCCGCCGGGATGAGCAGCACGATCCCGTGCACCGCGGCTCGATCAGCCCACGTGGTGGCGTAGATGTTCTCCCCGCCGCCGAGGACGGCCAGTGCGGAGGAGTCCAGGACGAAGCCGCCGAGGGTGTCGTCGGTGCTCACGAGGCCCTGCGGGCCGCCGTCCCGAAGTGGCGGTCGATGACCTCATCGGCCCACGCACCTGCCTCGGGATCGGGATTTCCGACCCGGGCCCGCCAGCGCTGGAGCCAGGCCTGGCGGTCGAGCCGATCGTGGACGGCTTGGGCGACATAGCCCGAGACTGACTCGATCGCGCCGGCTGCGTCGAGGGCTTTGAGTCGTTCGACGTCCTCGGCCGGCATGCTCACCGTGACTTTCACCGTCTTCGCCATACCGTGAGCCTACTCCGCCCATACCGGGCTCTGCGACCACCTGTGTCGGCGCGTCGGCCGAGCGTGCGGGTTCAGACGGTGACGAAGGTGAGGGTGGGATCCAGCGCCGTCATAACTGATGCGTACCCGGGTCCCGGCGGACTGTGTGTATAGTTACGCGCATGTCGCGACTGCAGGTATATCTCCCCGATGAGCTGCATCGTCAGCTCAAGGAGCACGGGCTCGCGCCATCGGAGCTGCTGCAGCGGGCGGTCCGCGAGGAGATTCGTCGGCGGGAACTCGAGGCAGCCACTGACGCGTACCTCGCGGAGTTGATCGAGGAGGTCGGCGAGCCGCGCGCCGCGGACGTCGAATACGCGGAACGGTTCGTCCGTGACCTCGCCGGTGCGGCGGATCGTCGAGCAGGGTGAGGGTCGTCCTTGACTCCGGCGGCGTCAGTTGGCTCGCCCAGCGATCACCCCGCGCGGCTGCCGTCATCGCGGAGATGCGGGCTGCCGGGCTCTGGCCGGTACTGGTGCCCGCGCCGGTCCTCGTGGAATGCCTCACTGGGCACGCCGGACGGGACGCACCGGCCAACCGGTTACTCAAATCCTGTGACGTCGTCACCGAGCTCCCGCAGGCCATGGCACGGCGCTGCGCGCGGCTCCGGTTCGAGGCCCGCCGGGGTTCGGCAGTCGACGCCATCGTGATCGGAGTCGCGGAGCCTGACGGGGTCCTGCTCACCTCCGACGTTACTGACCTTGCCGCACTGGCCCAAACGGCGACCGGGGTGAGCATCCGCGTCGTCTGACTTCGGCAGCGTGGACATCAGGCGGCGTTGTGGGCGGCGTCTGCGGCGACCGAGAGGGCCGACTGCTCCTAGCTGAGCAACCGGGTAAGGGCGCTCCTGATGTCGTCGGACTGTTGTTCAATCTTGCCGGCGTTCTGGCGCAACGTCCCCGCGATCTTCTTGATCTCATCAAGCTTGCCCAATAGCCCGAGGGCTTCGGCGATCTTCTCGTCCGCCGTGTCGATCTCGCCTCGGTCCATCCGGCTGCTCGCCGCGAGGGCACTGATGCGCAGCAGTTGAACGACTGTTCGCAGTAATGCCGGGTCGTCCGTTGTCGGATCGAAGGCCATCACGATGCGGCGCGAGCCCAGCGCGCGGACCATGCTGCCGTTATTCTGTGCGGATTCGCGCACCAGGCCGAGGGAGGCTGCAGCGGTGCGGTTGCGTTCGGCCTCGTCGAGGTAGTCGTTCCAGTTGGGACGCTTGGAGTTGGTCATCTCCAGGACGATGCGCGCGGAGCCACCGTTGATCGTGAGCACTCCATCGCCCTTCTTGTTGCGCGAGATGGAGCCCGGGACGGCTCCGGTGTCGGAATACTCGTCACCCAGGCCAAGAGCGATCTGTCCCATCAGCGCATGGATTCCGGTCGCGTAGCTCTCTCCCTTGAGAGGGGTGATGCTGACCGTCGCCGCGCCGGCTTCCCTGGCGGAGGTGGTGACCTTCACCGCATTGCTCAGCTCCTCGACCTTGGTGGCGAGATCCCGGTGGTTGCGCTCCAACGCGGCCGAGAGCGTCTCCTGCTGCTTATGCAGCTCTCGGGCGTGCTTTGCCATCGGTGATGTCGGGTCGTCCGGATCGAACTGTTTCGCGGCCCTGGTCAGCAGATCGCTCGTCTGCGTGGTAACCCGCGCGTCAAGCTCGTGACCGAACTTCTCCAGCATCGGCGCGAGGCGTGCCGCAAGCTCCGGGTGATCGCCACCGACAAGCCGGTGAACTTCATCCAGGAGGCTCTTGCGAGCGCTGTCGACGTTGTCGGTAAAGCTTTGCCGGGCATCCTTACCGGCTTCCGCAATCGCGTTCTTGGCTTCGCTCGACGCTTTCTGCCTCGCCTCCGTTGCCCGGTTCACCACCTCGGTGGTGGTGTCGGCGGCCTTGCTGGTCGACTCGGCAGTGCGAGCACCGACGTCGGCGACGAGCCGTTCGAGGTTGAACGTGTCCTGCACTCCACCCGCGGTCCCGATGGCGTGGGCTCCCACTGCGATCGCCTGGTACACGAACGCCGTCAGATCGACGCCGTGCATGTCCTGCTCGCCGACGGCGGTTCCGCGCTGGCCGGTGGACCATCGCCGGGACTCCGCGACGACCGCGGGGTCGTTGACCGTCAGGGAGCGCACGACGATCGCCGGCCCATCCTTGTCGTAGTGAGCCCGGTCGTAGGACGCGCCGGCCGGCGCCTGCTCGGTGCGTTGCTTCATGGCTCCGGTTCTCATGACGTTGGTCCTCCGCCGTAGTCGTCGAGTGCGGCTACAGGCTCTGCGACGGACCGGTCGCCGACAAGATCGGTGGCCGATAACGGGGGTTATCAGTGTGCTGTTGCAAAAACAGTGATCAACGCGATTAGGGTGTGGCCGCAGCCGCTCTCACCGAGACTCTGGTCACCACCATCCGCGCGTCAAGACGCAGCAGGCCAGCAACCCGCATCTGGCGATCGAGGCGCTGCGCAAGCTCCTCAACGAGGAGTCGACCAGGGCCACCCGCGGCAACGTGGTGCGCCAGCGCGCGTTCTCCGTACACATCACGGAACTCATGAACAAGTACACCAACCAGCAGCTGACCTCCGCGGAGGTCATCGCCGAGCTGATCGAACTGGCCAAGGAGGTGGCGGCCGAGGCAAGTCGTGGTGGGCGCTTCTCACCGCCGCTGAACTCCGACGAGCTCGCGTTCTACGACGCCGTCGCCCAGAACGAGTCCGCCGTGGCCGAGCAGGGCGAAGACATCCTCGCGAAGATCGCTCGGGAACTGGTGTCCGTCATGCGCCGCGACGTGCGCACTGACTGGACGGTGCGCGACGATGTGCGCGCCAAGCTGCGGGTGTCGATCAAGCGGCTGCTCATCAAGCACGGCTACCCTCCGGACAAGCAGCCCGGCGCGATCAAGCTCGTGCTGGAGCAGATGGAATCCTTGGCCCCGCGATGCGCCGAAGAACGAGCATAAGCCGCAGTGGCTTGCGTCCTGGGCCCCGCTACTGGGTGGGCAGGACCTCCAGTCCCTCGTGCTCGGCGAAGTCTTTGATGTTGTAGGTGGCCAGAGGCAGCTCACGGACCAGGCAGCAGGCTGCGATCCAGGTGTCGTTGACCGGCCGTGGCCGGCCTCGGAGCTGAGCGTATGCCTGCAACTCGCCCCAGCGCGCGGCAACTCGCTGGTCGTAGGGCAGGACAACAAGCCCGGCTAGGAAAGTGCCCATGCTCGCGAGGCTTCGGGGTCCCCAGTGCCGAACGAGTGTCCACTTGGTCAGCTCACCAATGGTCACGAAGGTGACGGCCGGGATGTGACCGACCAATTGGCGGGCCGTTGCGTCCGCGGTGCGTCGCCGAAGGAGTGAAGAGGCGACGTCGGTGTCGAGGACGACGATGCTCACGAGATGTAGGACCGCCGGGAAACGTAGAGGTCGGCGAGGAACTCTTGGTACTCCTCGTCGGATTCGAACGGGTCGTCCTGCGCAAGCTGGTCTACTGAGATGATCGGAGTGATGCCCTGCCGGCGGACCAACTCTTCGGTGGAGACGAAGTCGTCGGCACGCCAGCCCCCGGGCTGCTCAGGCGTTGACGACATGCGGATCACCTCCTCGGACCATCAGGACTTTACCTCGGCGGTCACACTCCCATCGTCAGCACCATGAGAAACGCCTAAGGGTTTCGCTCACCATGGGAGTGGGTACCGGGTGGGCTGAGGCCTTCGAGTCGGGCCATTCAGCAGCGGATGATCGTCACGGATCGTCCCGCCACGCCGGCCAGGTGTTGGATGTCCTGCGGGTCGCTAGTGAGGATGCGGTCGCCGGAGTGGGCGACCAGCACCAGCGTGGCATCGATCGGGTCCTGGGTACTCGCCTTACCGATCAACACCCCGGCCGCCCTTCCGGCCTCATCATCCACTGGGCGCACGTCGACGCCGCGAAGCAGCCGGGCCAGCAGCACCTGCCGGCCCCGGGGATCACGCCATACCTGGGCCACGACGATCGCGCTGCTGCGAAGCTCGACACCATGGCGTTGGGCAACTCGGAGCCGGGCAATCAGGGCTCGGTCATCGCGTTCCGCGGCCAAGAAGGCCCCGGCGTCGAGGATGAGCGCGCTCACGCCGCCGGATCTGCCATCCGCAGTCCGAGTTCCCGCTCGGCGCGTTCCAGTTCCGCTGCGGTCAAGGCACCGTGGTCGCGCTCCCACTCGTCAAGAAACTCCTTGAGGGCCTCGGCGCGAAGCTTTGCCGCCGCGGCCTCCGCCAGCCATGAGGACAGCCCCTTGCCGGCGCGCTGCGCGGCGGCGCGCACAGCGTCGCCGAGACCACCCTCGAGCGAGATGCTCATCTTGTCCACCTTCACGCCAGCCAGCATACCGCGGTAAGGACCTACCGCGGTATGCGCATACAAAGATCGCCCGTGAACTGGTGTCCGTCATGCGTCGCGACGTGCGCACCGGCTGGACGGTGCGCGCCGAGCTGCGGGTGTCGATCAAGCGGCTGCTCATCAAGCACGGCTACCCCCGGACCAGCAGCCCGGCGCGATCAAGGTCGTGCTGGAGCAGATGGAGTCGATGTTGCTGACCTGCGTTAGCAGGGACCGTCGCTATCGTCACAGCGGTCGTGGTCTTACCGGCCGCACTCTGCGGCGAGCCAACCGCGATCAGTCACACGCCAGTGGATAGGTCGAGGTCCGCGAGATCAGTGCATTCACCGATACACGCGAACACCTGCGAATCAGTCACTGACCAGCCGGCTGGTAGACGGCGCACAGGGTCACGAACGAAATCCCGTCCGCAGATCACGCACGCGAACCCGTCAGTCTGCTGATCGTCAAGGACTTTCCACAGCCGATCTACCATACCCGACCCCATACCATGAATACGGCCACTAATCAAGTAAATGATACACGGTGACCTCTTCGAGGAGGTCGGAGCCCCGTGGAACTTCGGCGGCGGCCCGGTGATCACCAAAGCTGCATTGACGGTCTTATTGCGACGGGTTGGGCTGACGGTCCGGTGATGTGTTCCCGGGCGTCGCGCCGGGACTTGAGGTGCAGGTGGCGCTGGTTCTACAGATCAAGAGCCGCGTGGAGTGCGTTGTCGACGGCCTGTTGTTCGTCTGAGCTGATGACGCCAGCTGGTTCGTCGAGACGGGATTTGATCACTTGTTCGATGGTGGTGATGACCGCCCAGCCGTGACTTTCAAGTCTCACGGACAGGAGCGAGTCAGGGTCGTGATCGACGACCTGCAGCCCGAGCACCACAGGTAAGAGTGACTCGTTGAGCGGGTCTGCGGAGACGATCAAGCGCTGTAGCGATTGGCCGGGCCGTTGAAGGACTGGTTTGTAGGGGTAGACGGCCCCCCGACGAAGGGACACTCAGCCGGCCTCGTTAAGGGCAGCGGCAGTCTCAGCCAGCGAGCCTTCGACATAGGTGGGATTGGCCGCATACCAGCGCGCCATACTGTCGGCTGCTTCGCGCAGGGCATCAGCTCGAACGAGGCGCTCGAGGTAGCCCGACGCGCCCCCACGCGAACCCTGGCGGCCACGGGCTGGTCCAGAGAGATCGTTAAGCGCTCACGCTGGTTCATACGCGGGAGCTTACCGTGATGCGTAAGGAGATGCATCAGGGTGTCGCTTACTCTCCCGGAACGCGGGCCCACTCCGCGCCGCTGAGGCGTCCCAGTTGTCACATCGCGAAGAGCAACGTGGATTGACTGAGTACGTGCCAGGAACGGCCGCTTTCTGCGCTGAGCCTCCCAGCGTGGCACCTTCACGCGGCAATTAATCCTCTCGGAGGTCACCGACAGTCACATCATCGTCTTTCACGGCACGAGGCGACGGCTAGGGCCTGCAGTGCCCTTGGAGGGACAACGCCTCGGGATGAACGCTGTGGCAGACTCTGCGCGGTCTCTGCGGCAGGTGAGAGGAACACCACGGTGAGTGAGTACAGCGGGTACGATGATCCCACGCCATCGGGCGGGGCGACCGGCAATCTCAACGCGTTGATGCATCCTCCGGCCACTGGGCCTGCGCCTATGCAGGACCTGGGGTCGATCCTGCTCGACCCCACCCAGCACTTCCGGCTCGATCTGGACCAGGCCCCGCAGGCGATCGCCACCTTCCGTCAGGCAGCGCAGCAGATGCGAGACCTGAAACGTGAGGCCCTGCGGCTGGCCGAAGTCACGCCACCGGGCCTCGACGCGGTCAGCATCAACGCGGCGAAAGAGATCGGCAGTGGGCGGCCAGCGAGGATCCGGGTTCGCTGCGTTGGGCGCTGGAATCGGGCGCGGTTCAGCTGGAGAAGGCAGCGAAAGCGCTGGAGCAGTCACTCGCTACCTACCGTAACGCCGACGAAATCAACGCCGCTCACCTGAGCCGGCCGGAGCTGTGATGTTCCGCATCCCGGTAGTGCTGGCGCTTGCCGCCGCGCTGGCTGGCTGCTCGGCGGGCGGCCCACTGCCCACCGGCGCGGGCCCAATGCCAGTATCGTCAGTCAACGCACCGGCCGACCCGATCCCGCCGGTACACGATCCCAAGAATCTGGCGGGCACGCCACCGTGCCAGCTGCTCACCCCGGCTCAACTAACGGCCAACCGGATCGACCTGCCCAGCCAGCCCAAAGGCGTCCTGGACGCTCCTGGGTGCCAATGGCATGACAAGGCCCACACCCGGGAGATCGCTGTGTTCGTAGACATCGGACACGACGTCCTGCACAACGTGTACGCACAGCGGGCGACCTTCCCAGTCTTCGAGATCATCCAGATTGCCGGGCATCCAGCGATCCAGACCAAGAACAATGCGGACGCCACAAGCTGCTTAATCGTGGTCGCCGCTGCACAAAGGCAGACACTCAACCTTGACTTCACGTCGCTTGGAGATGGGCTGGAGGAGCCGTGCGGGCCGGCCAAGGCGCTCGCGGAGGACGTCATGGCCAACCTGCCACCGCTAAGGGGCTGAGGTTCACAGCCCCGCCGCTCGGTAGCGGCGATGCGCCTGGTGTTCAAGTCGTCGATGCGTTGCTGAATGCGGCAACTCGCCGGCGCGGCAGTAGCCAGTGCGGGTAGCGAACCTGCACGTGGGCTCGGCCCCCGCCGGGGGGCGGGAGCCGAGTGTAGGGCGGCCGGGTGTCAGCGAACCCCGGCCTTTCTGGAACAGGTTGGCCAGGCCCCCCAACCCTGCGCGTGGAGCACCTTTTGGGCGATGGCGATCTGCTGCGCCCGGGAGGCGCCGTTGGCGGTACTTGCGTAGCTTCCCCCGCCGTAGGAAGTCCACGTGCTGGGGGAGAACTGCAGCCCGCCAAAATACCCATTGCCGGTGTTGGTGTTCCAGTTACCGCCGCTCTCACACTGTGCCACGACATCCCACGGATCCTGGCGCATCGGGGCCGCCTGCGCGGGTGCCGCCAATGCCAGCGGAGCCGCCAGTGCGGCTGCGGCGATACCAATACGTGCGAGTAATCGGGAGGTCCTCGTCATGTTGTTCTCCGCGAAACGCGCATACGTCTGCTGGCGTCGGAAATAGCGCGGGTTTCGGATCCCGCATCGACCGATTGCCAGGCGGCGCCCCTGTCCCGATTCCGGGGTGAGCGGGCTGTATCCGGGACCGAAGGACAGGGCTTTGCGCACCGGGTCCGGATTCCCGCGCCAAGGTGGCTCCTTCGAGCGGGACAAGATTGACCGTACGGATCGCCGTGCGTGATGCAAGGGGGTGACGGTGGGACCAGTCAGGCCGGGGTGCCGTCGCAAAACTGTTACTCAGTGCAACATTCTAGGCTGTTTCCGCAGGTGAAACGGACGATGAAGAAGGGTCTTTGCGAACGCGATATGCCGGGTTTGTGAGCCGCCTGGCAAGAAGTCGAATCACCCGATCGGGCGCGCGCAAAAGGTTTAAATCGGCTTCGGCGGCGACTGGTGCGGCGTCGTTGTAGCGGATGCGCCGCCGTGGCGAGCGTGATGGGCGTCACCATTGTGGGGGAATCAGCCCAGCGCCATGGGGCAAGGTCACCATGATCGCCAAGTATGTGTCAAGGGCAACAAAACATGTCGTAAAGACACCCAAATCGTGATCAGTGCCCATTATCTATTCCGTGGTCCGGACTGCGATCACTGGACAACGGACCGGTCGTGAACCGTTACCAAAGCGTTACCGAGTCCCCCCACTGCGGGTGAAATCCGGTTCCCGTCCTGCTGTGCAGGCGAGAGTGTTGGGCGGCCTGCGGATCGGTGGGCTGACCGACGCCGAGATCGGCTCGCGCAAGGCCCGCACGCTGTTGGCCGTCCTCCTGCTGGCCCGTGGCGCGCCGGTGCGGACGGACCGGCTGGTCGACGTGCTCTGGGGCGATGCGCCGCCGGAACGGCCGGCGGAGCAGCTCGGGGTACTGGTCAGCCGGCTGCGCCGGGTGCTCGGGCCGGACGCGGTGCAGCGCACCGGTATTACGCCGCAGGCCTGATCGCCGCAGACCTGAACTCGGCCGCCACGCAGACCGGCGACCCTGCCGCACCGACCGAGCCGGCGGTCCAAGGTCGCCTCGACCTGGCCGATATCGCGATGCTGAGCGGCGAGGTCGACCGCGCCGTCCGGCTGCTGTCCCCAGGTAGAGCTGCAGCCGCTGGACGGCGGCACGATGGTCTGGCATCAGCGTGAGCGGCACGGGCTGCTGACCGCGCGGATCGCGCTGGCCGCCGGAGACCGAGCCGGCGCCGCGGGGGCGGCGCCAGTTCGGCACGGTGGTATCGAGGTGGGCATCGTCGCGGTACAGCTCGGCGACCGGGCTTCCGGTGCGGATCGCGGTGAGCAGCCGGTCGACGACGCCGGCTTCGCCCGTCGAGCTGGGTTTGGTGGTCGAGGTGGTGGTGAGCTCTGTGCTAGTCATGGCGATGAGCGTGGCGCTCGCGGCTTGCAGCCGGCCTGCCACCGCGTTGCAGTGATTCTGCAGGCTGGGGCGGGAACGGTGGTCACCGTCATCCCGATCCGAGGAGATCACTATGACCATCCAGAACACCGGCGTTCACCCGGATCTTCGAGGTGCTGCCATGACCTGGACCGCCGGACCGGTGCCGCGGGTGGCGCGCCGTCGGTCGCCGCGCTGACAGCCGGCGCCACCGCGCGCGAGCCGGTGCAGCCGATCGACGCCCGATCGGGCTCGCATTCTGAGCGGGTGCGCATCGACGGGCGGCCGCACTTCCTCAAGGTTGGCCCGGGACGGCGATGGCCTGGACGCCGAGTTGGGCATCCTGATGCGCGACGTCGGTGAGTGGCTGGTCCCACCCGGCGACGACCCGATCCCGGCTGACACGCACGCCCGGTTCGTCGACCACTTGGCGGCGCTGTGCGTCGCCTTTCGCGGCTGGCACGACGACCTCGGGCTGACCACGATGACCGACCGGATCCAGTTCTTCGCCCCGGACACCATCGCCGGCGAGCTGACCGGCCCGGCACCGGACATCGTGCTGCGGCTGGCCGACCAGGGCTGGGCCCGGCTGCGCGAGCTGTCCCCGGAGCTGGCCGCGCTCACTGCCGCCGTACAGCAGCGTCCCGGGGCGCTCACCACGGCGCTTGCCGAGACCCCGGTCAGCTTCCTGCACGGCGACTGGAAGCTGGGCAACCTCGGCGAGCATCCGGACGGGCGGACCATCCTGGTGGACTGCGCCTATCCCGGCTCCGGGCCGCCGTGCTGGGATCTGCTGTGCGATGGCGGTGTCGACGACGTGCTGGCCGCCTTCGTGCTCAACCACCTCGACGACCCGGCAGCCGGCCTCGCCGAGCTGGCCCGGGTCACCCGACCCGGCGGGGCACTGTTGGCCACCGCGTACTCCAATGCCAGCCGCAGCGCAGCGCGCGATCGGGTGGACGCGGCGGCCATGGCGTACGGGTTCGCCGTCCCGGACTGGTACCTCGCGATGAAGGCGAACGTGACCCCGCTGCTCGGCAGCGCGCCCGCCATGGCGCGCACCGTCGGCGCGGCCGGCCGGCTGGATGGTGCGTGACGTCGCCGAGCGGCCGGTGGACGTGGGCGTGCGGAGCGCCGCCGACCTCGTTGACTACCGGTTCGGGCAGGCGCTGTACGCCTCCTGGCTGGCCGGGTTGACGCCGACCCACCACCG
>JALYTS010000188.1 GCA_030854185.1 Actinomycetota bacterium
CAGGTGGAGCGAGTGGCTCGGCAGCGAGCCGCCGACGCGGCGGTCGCCCGGCAACGTGGCGCCGCGGTGGCCGCGGAAGTAGCGCGGGCCGGGGAGCTCGCGTTGGGCCGCATCGAGATATCGGTGCAGCGCGCCGCCGCCGAGCGCGACGCGGTGGTCGTCGAGCGGGCACAGCAGGAGCAGGGCCTGGTCGGGGTCCGGGCCCGGGTTCGTGAGCTCGCCGGGCAGCTGGACAAACTCACCGATACGGTGCATCGCGACGAGCTGTTACGCGCTGAGCAGCGGTTGCGCATCGAACAGCTCGAGATCAAGATCTCTGACGACTTCGGCATCGGCCTGGATGACCTCATCGCGGAGTACGGGCCGTCGGTGCCGGTGTCGCCGCTTGCGGCTGAGGTGGCCGAATATGAGCTGATGACCCAGCGTGGCGAGCAGGTCAGCGCCCCGACGCCGGCTGCCTACGACCGGGCCGTGCAGACCCGTCGCGCCCAGGGCGCCGAGCGCGATCTGGCCCTGCTCGGCAAGGTCAACCCGTTGGCGCTGGAGGAGTTCGCCGCGCTCGAGGAGCGCTACAAGTTCCTGTCCACCCAGCTGGAAGACCTCAAGGCCAGCCGGCGTGACCTGCTCACCGTCGTCACCGAGGTCGACGAGAAGATCCTCGAGGTGTTCACCGTCGCCTTCCACGACGTGGCGCGCGAGTTCGAGATCGTTTTCGCAACGCTGTTCCCGGGCGGCGAGGGCAGGTTGCTGCTCACCGAGCCCGACGACATGCTCACCACCGGCATCGAGGTTGAGGCCCGCCCACCCGGCAAGAAAGTCAAACGCCTGTCCCTGCTGTCCGGCGGGGAGAAGTCGCTCACCGCGGTGGCCATGCTGGTTGCGATCTTCCGGGCCCGCCCGTCGCCGTTCTACGTCCTCGACGAGGTGGAGGCGGCGCTGGACGATACCAATCTCAGCCGGCTCATCGCGCTGTTCGAGCTGCTGCGGGATCGCTCACAGTTGATCGTGATCACTCATCAGAAGGCGACCATGGAGGTTGCTGACGCGTTGTACGGGGTAAGCATGCGCGGTGACGGCATCACCACCGTGATCTCGCAACGGCTGCGCGGCGCCACCGACTCCGCGGGCGCCGCCTAACCCGTCAGGAGACGTCGACGAGGGGATGCGCTGTTGCCTTACCCACAGTCGCTGCCGTCCACAGTGTTGGACGAATCACTGCTTGTCCTGCAGCAGACCCGCGCGACGTGGAACGTCCATCGCGCTGGACACCCCGGGGTTTCGGGTTGCGCTGGCCCGGCGACCTGGCTCGGATTTCGTCTTTCGAGCCCTTGACATCGGCGAGACCACGACGCCGGGCCTCACGCAGCGGGCGTCCGGCACGACGATCAACGACGTCTTGGTCGCCGCGCTGCACCTCACCGTGCAGTCATGGAACACCAAGTACGGCGTGCCAACCAATCGGATCGGAGTCCAGATCAATATCCGTCCCGCGGACCGCTTGTGGGATGTCGTGAGCAACCTCACGTCGATGGTCTCGGTGTCGACTGACCCCGACGACCCCTGGCGGTCGAGCGGGCGGTGCCCAGACTGATACGCCTCACCGGTGATCGCTTGGTCGATACCGCCATGCTGTCGAACCTGGGCCGCCTTCCTGAGCCACCCCTCCTGCAGCGTCTCTGTAGGCGTCGCCACCAGCGGCCAACGACTCCGCGGCCACATCCACCGCCGCCGGTGAGCGGGCCGCCCCGGCCGAGGTGCGCCCAGCGGGGTAGACACCCGCTATGACGACCGAGCCGCCGCTGCTGCTTGCGCTGGATCTGACCGGCACCTTCGTGTTCGCGCTCAACGGCGCGCTGACCGCGGTGCATGCTGCCCGCTTGGACATCGTCGGCGTCCTCACCCTCGGCATGATCACCGCCCTGGGCGGGGGCATCATCCGCGACGTCCTCATCGGCTCGGTACCGCCGGCCGCCTTCCTCGACTGGCGCTACCTGGCGCTCGCCGCTGGCGGGGGGCTGGTCGCATTCGCCCTGAGCCGGTGGCTGGACCGCCTCGAGATGCCGATCATCGTGCTGGACGCTGTCGGGCTGAGTGTCTTCGCGGTGATCGGGGCGAGCAAGGCACTGACCTTCGGGCTCGACGTCGGACCGGCGATCATCCTGGGCACCATCACCGGGGTGGGCGGCGGCACGATACGCGACACCCTCGTGCGGCAGGTCCCCACAGTGCTGCACAGTGAGCTCTACGCGATCCCCGCTCTGGTCGGTGCCGCGGTCACGGTGGCCACCATCCGAGCGGGCGTCTATGGCGTCGCGGCCGCGCTGGCAGCGGCCGCGGTCTGCTTCGTCATCCGGATGCTCGGGGTCCGCTTCAGCCTCAACGCCCCCGCACCGCCGGGCACCAAAGACACCTGACTTCGGTCCGCGGCAGGGACGATATTCAGTGGGCGAGCCAGGCCAGCGCGGCCACGACC
Organism: Actinomycetota bacterium; assembly: GCA_030854185.1. Classification (GTDB taxonomy): domain Bacteria; phylum Actinomycetota; class Actinomycetes; order Mycobacteriales; family Pseudonocardiaceae. Next base: position 2,474 of record JALYTS010000188.1, read on the forward strand.
AGGGCCTGGGTGCCGGTGTCGAGGGTGGGTTGAATGACCGGGGCGAAGTTGGCGGAATGGTTGACCGGGATGTCCTGGGCCACCCGGCCCGCCTCGGCGGCCCTGCGGTAGGCGTCCGGGTCGATGCCGCCGATTCCCCAGTAGGTGTAGGGCACGCCGAGCGCAGTCGGGATGTCGCTGAAGTCCTCGCTTGCGGTCAGCTGGCCCATCGGCTGGGCCCGGTCGCCGAAGAAGTCGGCGAACGCGCCGGCCACTCGCTCGGTGGTCGCGGCGTCGTTGTCGGTGATCGGGAAGCGGTCGAACAGCTCGAAGTCCGGGTCCTTCGGGCAGCCCGACGCCTGGCACTCCGCGGTGACGATGCGGTGCACCGCATCCAGTACCGAGCGGCGGGTCTGCTGGCTATAGGTGCGGATGTTGAGCTGCAGCACAGCGTGGTCGGGGATGACGTTGCTCTTGGTGCCGGCCTGGATGCTCCCCACGGTCAGCACCGCGGTCTCCTCCGGCGGCGTCTCCCGAGAAACCACTGTCTGCAATCGCACCACGATCATCGCGGCCAGCACCACCGGGTCGACCGTCGCCTGCGGCATCGAACCGTGGCCACCGCGCCCGTACACCGTCACGCGCATGCTGTCCGCGGCAGAAAGAGTGGGCCCGGAGCGGGTACCGACCTGCCCGGCCGGTGCCGGCAGGACGTGCTGGGCCAACGCCACATCCGGGGCAGGGATCAGGCTGGCCAGACCATCATCAATCATGCCGCGGGCGCCGTCCCCGGTCTCCTCGGCGGGCTGGAACAGCGCCACCAAGGTGCCGCTCCACCTGTCCGGGGTGTCGGCGAGCAGCTGGGCCGCACCGAGCAGGCAGGTGACGTGCACGTCGTGGCCGCAGGCATGCGCCACCGGCACCTCGTTTCCACCGGCATCGGTGGCCGTGACGGTGCTGGCATAGGGCAGGCCGGTCGCCTCGCGCACCGGCAGGGCGTCCATGTCCGCCCGCAGCACCACCGTCGGGCCGTCCCCGTTACACAACACACCCACCACTCCCGTGCCGCCGACACCCTGGTGCACCTGGTAGCCGGCCTGGTCGAGGCGCTCGCTGACCTTCGCGGCGGTCTGCCGCTCCTGGTGGGACAACTCCGGATGCTGATGCAGGTCCCGGTAGAAATCCTCCTGCCACGAGCGCACGGCGCCCAGCCCGGCCAGCACAGACGACGCGGGTGACGCAGCAGCCATGACTACCTCCTCGCGGCGGTCGATCCGATGAGCTTTCCCGCCAAGCGTGCCATCTCAAAGGTGCTGCGCACCCGCCGACCTGATGCAGTACTCCGTCGATCCCGCGAAACCAGCGAGGGCCCGACGTAACCACCCACACCGTGGACGAACAGCGTTCCCGGCCCCTCGGCGTGGGTCCACGCCCGGCCATCAGGATCGGCGCCAACCTCGTCAACAGGCTTGAGGAAGTGAAGGAGCACGGCTGCCTCGGCGAGGTCGACGCGATCGAGACCGCATCCGCGCCCCGCTCCCGGACGAGCGCGTCGCCGCGCTGCTCGGCGTCCTGCTCGCGGGCGAACGGCCGAGCGACGATGGACACGCTTGCGGTGACCCGGATTCGGGCGCGGCGGTTGTCGAGGTCGAGGTACGGGACGTTGAGCTCGAGCACCGCGGTGGCCCGGGAGGCGGTCTCGTAGAGCATCCCCACAGCAGCCGCTCGCGGAGGTCGACGTCGCGGCGGGTGCAGATCGCGTCGATCACCGCCTGGTCGACCGCCCGGGTGGGGTCCTCGGGGAGTCGCCGGCGTTCACACGCCGCAGACAACGATGGGGCGGCCCAGCTGGCCTTGGTGGTGCACCAGGACAGCCAGGAGCCCACCGCGGCGCGATTGCGGTTCCACGTCGCCGGCGCCGAGCCGCCCCACAGCTGCTCAAGGGCGGCGGCGAGCCCGTCGTCATCGACGTCGGTGAGGGGCCGGTCGGCGCCGAGTTGGTCGGCGACCCGGTTCAGGACCCCGGTGTAGGCGCGGGTGGTGGTGGCTGCCGAGCGGGCGCGCTGCCCGGCCAGGAACGCCTCGACGGCCTCCCCGACCCGGATCGGCTCGCCGCGTTACCCCAACCACCCGTCGCGCTCCGGTAGCGGCGAGGTCGGCGGCTGCACCGGAACCCGATCCCAGCGACGACATTCTGAGCAGCTACCGCTTCCGCGTTCCCGTCCGCGTGCGCGGTTGTCTCCGGGCGCGTGGATTCGATAGGTCTGGTCGATATGCGCGGGTCGGTGCTGACCGGCCCTGCGCAACTGCGCGGCTGGATGCCAGGATGGTCTGGTGCCTAGCGTGATCTGGATCTCCGTCGCCATCGCGGTGGCGCTGTTGGTCGCGCTGGCCGTGGGCCTGTTGCTAGCTCGCCGCCGGCGGATCAGCATCGCCGAGAAGCCCGACCAGCAGGATCAGGTGGAAGCGCCTCCAGCGCCTCGCCGGTATCAGGCTGGCGGCTCCATCAGTTTCTCCGCTGGCGGAGGTGGTCCACCGGCGCCACCGCAAGCACCTGCGCCACTTCAGGGGTCTGCTCCGGCGCCGCCGAAACCGCCTGCGCAGGCCCCCGGCGTGCCGGCTCAGCCCCAGGCCTCTGCCCCCGCGCCGCCAAAGCCGCCTGCGCAGGCCCCACCTAAGAGCGCGCGGCCACCGGC
>JALYTS010000189.1 GCA_030854185.1 Actinomycetota bacterium
CCCTCGGCCGCAACACCCTACGCCGCGCCGACGGCACCGAAGAACAACTACCCAGCAAAGGCACCTGGCAACTACATCAAGGCGACCGAATCCGGATCGAAACCCCAGGCGGCGGCGGTTGGGGCGCTCCACTATAGGTCGGTCGGTTGGTGAACTGGTTGCGCGCCGAAGCGGATTCCTTTGGCTTCTCCGCCGATCGCGGTCAGCACGATGACAGCGATCAGCACCGGCACGATCGTGACGATCAGAGCGAAGGGATATCCGTGGCCGGCCGCGAGCCGCTGCTGGATCGGGAGGTTGAACGCCGCGATCAGGTTACCCAGCTGGTAGGTCACGCCGGGATAGAAGCCACGGATCGCATCGGGGCTCAGCTCAGTCAGATGCGCCGGGATCACTCCCCAGGCCCCTTGCACGCACACCTGCATCAGAAACGCTCCCAGGGCCAGCCAGCCGACCGTGGCGGACAACGCGAACAGCGGCGCCACCGGCAGCCCGAGCGTGGCGGCGAGGATGATCGTGCGGCGCCGGCCCAGCCGCTCCGAGTATCCGCCGAGCAAAGTGCCGCCGATGATGGCGCCGATGTTATAGATCACGGCGATGCCGATCGCGGTGTTCACGCCCACGTGCAACCCTTCCCGGAGGAAGGTCGGGTAGATGTCCTGGGTGCCGTGCGACATCCAGGTGAAAGCGGTCATCAACGCGACCAGGTAAACGAAGCGGCGCAGCACTGCCGGGTTACGAAACACCTGCCCCGGCGTGGTTTGGGTCAGCCGGGTCCGATCCCGGGTCTGCCGCCACACCTCACTCTCCCCGACCTTGACCCGCACATACAATGCGACCAACGCTGGGAGCAGGCTGAATGCGAACAGCCCACGCCAACCGAATACCGGGTTGATCACCAGAAACGCCACCGCGGCCAGCAGGTAGCCGACCGAGTACCCCTCCTGTAACAGGCCCGAGAACAGACCACGTTTCTCCGGCGGGATCTTCTCCATCACCAACGCCGCACCCAATCCCCACTCCCCACCCATCCCGATCCCATACAGCAGCCGCAACACGAGCAGCACGGTGTAGTTCGGCGCGAACGCACACAGGAAACCCACCACCGAGTAGAAGCAGACGTCGACCATCAACGGCACCCGCCGCCCGACCGAGTCCGCCCACCGGCCGAATATCAGCGCACCCAGTGGACGCATCGCCAGCGTGGCAGTGGTCAGGAACGCCATCTTCGTCAACGACACACCGAAATCTCTGGCGATCTCGCTGTAGACCAACACCACGATGAAATAGTCGAAAGCGTCCATCGTCCAGCCCAGGAACGCCGCCACAAACGCGTTGCGCTGATCTGTGGTCAACCCCCGAGCCTGCCCGGTCAGCGTGTCAAACACGACGATCTCCTCACCAGCCGGGGGTGGACCGCGGTGCGATAGATCTTGGTCGTAAACCTCCGGGTGCGGCAACCCCGGTCGACGGGTGTCCGGAGTGGATGCCGAGCCGGAGCGCACTGCCTTGGCAGGCACGGCCTCGATGAGTCAGGATCGGGGCATGGTGCTCGACGCCCTGCGGGCACTTCCGCCGACTCCGATGCTCATCCTGGCTTTTCTGTGCCCGGCGTTAGAGGCCTCCACCATGCTGGGCGTGATTTTCCCCGGCGAGATCGCGATCTTGGTGGCAGGGGCCGCTGCGCAGGTAGGGGCCTTGTCGTTGTGGGCGGTGATTCCGATCAGCGTGGCTGGTGCGGCGCGGTCCGATCGTCGTGCTGATCGGTCGCATGACCGCGCTGTTGCGGGCACTTGTTCCTGGCCTGGCTGGAATGAGTGGCTTGAGCTGGTGGAGATTTCTGCCCTACAACCTCCTCGGCGGAGTGATCTGGGCAACCGCGGTGGCCACCCTCGGATACCTCGCCGGTGCCAGCCTGGCGGTAGTGCAGGATCAGCTGGGCATGGTCAGTAACGTCGTGCTCGGCATACTGGCCGCTGCGGCACTAGCAGCGTGGTTGCGCACCCACGTTCGGTGGGGGAAATCGAGACTCTAAGCAACGTAGTGCTTCCGCATGGGTCAATATAAGTACTGCAAACGGGTGACCGTTGACCGACTCATTATCACCTGACTATGATTCAAGTCACAGCTAGACAGACCTGTCTGTGCCCATCTTCGACCCCGCCAGGTGGTCGGCGTGGCCATCGCGAGGGCTCGGGGCGATCTCTTCCGGCGGGAAGGAGGCTGTAGCGAGCAGCGCAATCGCCGCTTCGCCGACTCGATCAATGGATTCGCCTAGTTAAATCAACAGAGAGGAAATCATGACGGATTACGATCCGAGAACGACCACCGGGATTCCCACAGAGCCCGTCGGTTCCCTGCCCCGGCCTTCCAAGTTGCAGGCCGCATACGCCGCCTACGATGAGGGAAAGATCGACAAGGCAGCACTGGAAGTCGAGCAGGACGCCGCGGCTCGCGATTCGATCGAGCGCTCTGAGGCCACTGGAGCACCGATCATCTCCGACGGCGAGCAACGTTCGTCCAGCTTCGCCACCTACCCCATCACCGACACCCTGGCCGGGACCGGCCTCACCGATAATCTGGCCCCGGGCGGCCAGTTCTTCGCGATCTTCGCCGATGGCCACGGGCGGCAACTTCCGCGTCTCACCGGTGGCCCCTTGCGGTACAAGACATACGCGGCCGACATGCTGAAGAAATCCATCGGCTACGCGCACGTGCCCATGAAGCAGGCGGTGATCGCGCCTTCCATGATAGCTCTGCTGTACCCGTTGAAAGACGAGGTGCCCGGCTACTCACGGGAGCAATTCGAAGAAGACATCGTCAACGAATGCGAAAAGGACATCCGCAAGGCATTTGAGGCTGGCGCTGCGCGGGTTTCCGTCGACTTCACCGAGGGCCGGCTCGCTACCCGCGAGGATCCTCGCAACCCGTGGACCGGCGCCGGCTTGCTGCCGCACTTCATCGAGCTCAACAACCGCGTCTTCGCCCGCTTCACAGCGGAGGAGCGGGCGAAGATCGGCATCCACACCTGCCCTGGCGGGGACCGGGACTCGGTGCACAGCGCCGACGTGCCCTACAACAACCTGCTCCCGAGCATGTTCGACATGAACGCCGGCTACTTCCTCATCCAGCTGGCGAGCGAACGCGAGAAGGACCCGGTCTACGAGTCCATCGGGAAGCACCTTCGCGACGACGCGGACGGTGTCGCTCAGATGGCCTACATCGGGGTGATCAACCCGGGGAACCCCCGGATCGAGAGCGCGGAGGAGGTTCGTGATGCCCTGATCAGGGCATCCAACTTCATCCCGAAGGAACGGATCGGCGCCACCGATGACTGCGGCTTCTCACCGTTCAGCATTGACGAGAAGCCGAACCACGGTTCGCCTGACTACGCCCGCGACGTGGCGTTCCAGAAGATCACGAACCGGGTAGAGGGAGCCAAGATGGCCGCGGAGAAGCTCGGCGTCAGCTGAGTTCGCAGCTGCACTGAGTTCGCTACTGCCCGGGGCCAGCTCGACGATCTACCACAACGGCTCGGTCGCTCACGGTGAGCGGCCGGGCCGTTGCGCATTCGCCGGATCCCGGGGGCAGCCGTCGACGCGGTCGCCCGGGCACCTAAGATCTCCGGCGGAGGCGTATGGGTGCCTGGTGGCCCCCGCGGTCTTCAACACCGGCGTGGTCGAGCAACTCGACCAGGCGGGTTCGATTCCCGTCCGCCTCCGCACATCAGCTCGGTGTAACTGAGAGGGACTGACCCTTCTCCGTGGACGACGGTCTCGGTAAGTTCATGCACCTGCCGAACGCCGATCACACCCAGGAGGTTTTCGGTGCCGACCGCAGCGCGGACCTGGCCGGGATGTACGGGCCCTATCAGATCCCGCAATATGCCCGCGCGACTGATCACGGGGTCCAGATCTATTTCACGATGTCCACCTGGAACCCATATCAGGTGATGTTGATGACGCTCGGTATCCCGACACCACTCCAATAGAGAGCGGAGCTATGGATATTCGCCGGCAGGTTCCGCGAACCGACGCGGTACTGGCCGATCCGGCGGTGGCGGCCGCCACGCAGCGGCTGGGTCGCCAGCAGGTCAAGCAGGCGGTGACGGCGGCACAGCAGCGGGTACGCGAGGGCGCCGTGGCGCCGGCCGATGTCGTCGCGGACGTCCTGGCCGCGTTGCCGGAATTCGCGACGACCCTGCGCCCGGTGCTCAACGCCACCGGGGTGCTACTGCACACCAACCTCGGCCGGGCGCCGCTGTCGGCCACCGCGATCGAGGCGCTGGCCGTCGCGGCCGGAAGCACCGATGTAGAGCTCGATCTGGCCACCGGCGGGCGGGGCCGCCGCGGAGCGGGAGCGTTGGCCGCACTGGCCGCGTCCGTGCCATCGGCGGCCGGCGTTCATGTGGTGAACAACGGCGCCGCCGCGCTGGTGCTGGCTGCGACCGCGCTGGCGGCCGGCCGCGAGATCGTGCTCGCCCGCGGCGAGATGGTGGAGATCGGCGACGGATTCCGCATCCCCGACCTGCTGCAGTCCACCGGTGCCCGGCTACGTGAGGTCGGTACCACCAACCGGGTCACCCGCGAGGACTACACCTCGGCGATCGGGCCGCAGACGGGTTTCGTGCTCAAGGTGCACCCCTCGAACTTCCGCATCACCGGGTTCACCTCTTCGGTGCCGATCACCGAGCTGACCGATCTGGACGTGCCGGTGATCGTAGATATCGGCTCGGGACTGCTCGCGCCGCATCCGGCGCTGCCCGAGGAGCCCGACGCCGCCACCTCCCTGGCGCACGGCGCTGACCTGGTCACGGCCAGCGCCGACAAGCTGCTCGGCGGTCCACAAGCCGGCCTGCTGCTGGGGTCTGAGCCGCTGGTCACCACACTGCGCCGGCACCCGCTGGCCCGGGCGTTGCGGGTGGACAAGCTCACCCTCGCAGCGCTGGAGGCCACCTTGCGCGGGCCCGCGACGCCCACCGCGCAGGCGCTGTCCGCCGATCCTCAGACGCTTCACCGGCGAGCGACGGCGATCGCGGAGGCGTTGGCCGCGCGCGGGG
>JALYTS010000190.1 GCA_030854185.1 Actinomycetota bacterium
CAACCGGCCTGGTGACCACGACGGCGACAACCGGCCTGGTGACCACGACGGCGACAACCGGCCTGGTGACCACGACGGCGACAACCGGCCTGGTGACCACGACGGCGGCGCTCACACGCGTCCCGACGTCGAGCGCAACGGCGCTAATCAACACCAAGACGCCGTGCGCAACGGCACCAATCAACCGAGCCACAACGTGGCCGGCAACGCTGACGAGCGGTCCGCCGCTGGGCACGAGATCCACGCCGGCCAGGACGACATTCACACCACCGGTAGCGGGCAGCACGCCCACACCGTGGGCGAGCAGCCTAGTGCCCTCACCACGACCAGGACGGTGGGCGCAGGGGGACAATCGGGCGAGCCGCACCATTCGATGGTTGTGCAGCCGAGCTCATCAGCGCCGTATTCGGCGGGGGCGTTCTCCTCGGGCGTCTCGGGCATGGCGGCCACCGGATCGACCGGCCTGTCGCCGTCGTTCTCATCCGCCTCATCCGCGCTGAGCCAGCCGGTGAGCGCCGCGACGGCCCCAGCAAACGCCGCGGTCGTCACTACAGTCAGCTCGGTGGCCAGCCAACCGGTCACGACCACCCCGGTGAGCTCAGCGGTGACATCCCACGCGACATCGCAGCCGCTCACGACGACCGTGGAAAAGTCGTCGACCGTAAGCACCGGGTTCGCGCCGCAAGCCGACCTTGGCGGATCTAGCCCCTCCCAGGCGACCAGCTCAGTGTCCCGAAGCGCCGCCGCCGACCAGGCCCTGCAGCACGGCACCGGATCTGGTGTCCCTGTGAGTACACCCCGGACCGGAGCGTCCAGCACAGTGCACACCAACGCGCTGAGCACTGGGTCCACCGTGTCCGGCGCTCATGCTCCGACCGCTGACCTGGGCGGTTCTACCAGCGCGGGTTCCGGCGCTCAGACCGCCAGCAGCGGGCTGCCCGCCTCTGATACCGGGGGCACGAACGGCCCTGCGGCCACCCCGTCGCACGCCCACACGTCAGGCGGCCTGCCGGCGCCCGGGCATGTCGGGGCGTCATCGCCTGACTCGTCAGGCACCACGTTGGGCGCGGCAAGCACCGGGTCGGGCTCGGCGAGCCCCGCCGCTGGTAGCGCGTCGAACGTGCACCCTGCCGGTGGCCTGCCGGCGCCCGGGCATGTCCCGGCGCCTTCGGCTAGCCCGTCAGCCACCACCTCGGGCGCAGCGAGCCCGGCGTCGGGCTCGGCGAACCACACGGCCCCAGCCACCACACCGAGTACGGGCTCGGCAGTATCCGCCCCGGCTGCGCACCCAGCCGTCGCCGCCACGCCGGACACCAGTTCGCAACCGGCCACCGCTTCGACGTACAGCACGAGCTCCGGCCTCGGTTCGCACATCGCAAGCCCGAGTGCCGGCACTGTGGCGCCGACGGACAGCGCTCACACCGGCTTGTCGTCCACTCCGCACGGGCTGTCCAGCGGGCTCACGACAAACACAACCGCCCCGGACCTCACGGCCGACCACGCGATGACCGACCACACCGCGGTCATCCATCACTGACCGCCGCCGGCCCGCGCCGCTCTCCCCGGCGTGGGCCGGCCCGGTCGCCCCACGATCCGCACCAAAGGAGAAGTCCAGATGTCCGTCATGACCGATCCCGCTGCCTTTACCGGCACCGACGCAGGATCCAACGGAGCCATGACCGAGCTGCTCGACCGGCTGCGTGTCCTCACCGACGCCGCGAGACGACCGGACCTCGGTACTCACATCGCTGCGGCCCGGGCTCGGGTGATCGACCCCCGGTTGCGCATCGTGGTGACCGGGCAGACCGGTCAGGGTATGAGCTCACTAGTCGAGGCGATCATCGGCGCGCCGGTGGCCGCCGCCGGCAAACGTTCGGTTGACCCGGTCCTCGTCACCTACGCAGACTCCGAATTCGTGCGGCTGGTCGACGCGACCGGCACGGAGCCCACCGACTTCGCGGACGCCGGCACCGCTCTGGTGCCCCGCGTCGAGGTCGGCGTACAGAACGAGCTGCTGGCCCAGGGTGTCGTGCTGATCGACACCCCCGGTACCTCGGGCATGGACTCGGCCCGCGCGGGTGCGGTGCTGTCCCTGCTTCCCGGGGCCGACGCGGTCCTGTTCGTCTCCGACGCCAGCCAGGAATTCATCGAACCGGAGATCGCATTCCTGCGTCAGATCCGGCAGCTGTGTCCCACCGTCATCGGCGTGATCACCAAGATCGACCTCTACCCGCGGTGGGCTGACATTCAAAGCGCCAATCGGGCCCACCTGACCAACGCGGGCCTGGACATCCCGCTGCTGCCACTGTCGGCCGCGATCAGTGGCACCGCCCGGCGTAGCGGTGACGCCGAGCTCTCGGTCGAGTCGGGGGTGCCGCAGCTGGTCGAATTCCTGCGTCACCGGGTGGTCGGCGACGCCGACGTCGTGCTGCGCAACGCGGTGGTCAATGACGTCCGATTCGTCTCGGACCATCTTGCGATGGCACTGAATGCCGAGCTGAATGCGCTGAACGATCCCAGCTGTGGGGCCGAGCTCGTCGCACGGCTGCACGAGGCGCGGGAGGCTGCCGACCGGCTGCGGCAGCGTGCAGCGAACTGGCAGGTTGTGCTGGGAGACGGCGCGACGGAGGTGACCGTCGAGGTGGAGCACGATCTGCGGCACCGGCTGCGCAGCGTGATCCGCGAGGCCGAGACGGACATCATGGCCTCGGACCCGGCGAAGCGATGGGAGGAGTTCGGCAACTGGCTCGACGGTCGCATCGCCGAATCCGTCCAGGACAACTTCGTGCTGGCGCACACTCGCTCCCGTGATCTTGCCGAGAAGGTGGCCGCCCGGTTCGCAGCGGAGGGTCGGGTAGCGGTCCCGGAGCTCTACCTCGACCACACCGGTTCGGTCCTCGACCCGGTCCAGTCCCTGGAGCCGCTGGACAGCCGCAAGGCCGGGCTCGTACAACGGGCGATCACCGGCGTGCGCGGGTCCTACGGTGGTGTCCTGATGGTCGGGCTGATGACCAGCCTCGCCGGGTTGGCTCTGGTGAACCCGTACTCGATCGGCGCCGGCGTGCTGCTCGGCGCGAATACGTTCTGGGAGGACCGCAAGTCGTTCACCTCCCGGCGCCAAGCCGAGGCCAAGGCCGCGGTCGCCCGCCTGATGGATGACGTGATCTTCCAGGTCGGCAAGGAGTCGAAGTACCGGCTCCGCGAGGCGCAGCGGACCCTGCGGGATCACTTCACCGCGATCGCCACCGAAATGCTGCGCTCAGCCGACGACGCGCTGCGAGCCGCCCACGAGGCCAATCAGGTTCACACAGAGCACCGCGCTGGTCGGATCTCCGAGGTCCAGAACGCCCTGAGTGACCTACGCCAGCTGCGGGTCCGGGCTGCTGCCCTGGTTCCAGCCCGCACGTTGGAGGCGACCCGATGAGCCCGCAGGCATTGAGCACCGTCGACCTGGCCCGGATGCTCATCAACGACGCCCGCAGCGAGCTCAACCCGGATTCCCAGCTCCGCGCTGCAGTCGATGCCGAGCTCGCGGCATGCCAGCGCCGGCTGGACGAGCCGCTGCGGGTCGCGCTCGCCGGGACGTTGAAGTCCGGGAAATCGACCCTGCTCAACGCCCTGGTCGGGGAAGAGATCGCGCCCACCGACGCCACCGAGTGCACCCGGGTCGTCACCTGGTTCTCAGGGTCGGCCGGGCCACGCATCGACCTGACCCACGATGGCGGGCGACGCACCTCGCTGCCGGTGCTCCGGACCGACGGGCGGCTGCGCCTTGATCTCGGGTCAGTGACCGCGGATCGGGTGGAACGGCTCGAGGTCGGCTGGCCCTCGTCGCTGCTCGATCAGTACACGTTGGTCGATACCCCTGGGACGTCGTCGAACTCACACGATGTCTCCGCGCGCACTCTCGCGTTTCTCACCCCGGACCAGGGGACCTGCGAGGCAGACGCCATCGTCTACCTGATGCGTTCGCTGCACAGCGCCGACGTGGCGCTGCTGCGAAAGCTCCACGAGCACGCCGGCACCGGACGGGGCCCGCTCGGCATCGTCGGGGTCCTGTCTCGCGCCGACGAAACCGACGGCGGACATACCACCTCGCTCGACACCGCCCGGGGTGTCAGTGCGCAGCTGCGCACCGCCCCCGAACTCAACGGTCTGCATCGAGACTTCCTCGCGGTGTCCGGACTGCTCGCGCTACGAGGCCAGACGCTGCGACAACAAGAATTCAGCACTCTCGACCTGCTCGCTGCGCTGCCCGACGACGTCCTCGAGGCGGCCCTCGTTTCCCCCGGCCGGTTCGTCACAACTGACCTCCCGGCACCTGGGGCCGATCGGGACCAGCTCTTAACGGCCTTCGGCATGGTCGGCATCCGAGTGGCGATTTCGTTGATTCGCGGCGGCGCCCGCGACGCACCCGCGTTAGCAGCTGCGCTGGTCCGCCACAGCGGGCTCAACGACCTTCACCGCACCCTGCACGCCCGCTTCGGTAGCCGCAATCGCCAGCTCAAAGCACACTCAGCGCTGCGTACGCTACGAGGCATCCTGCTGCGGCACCGCAGTCCGAACTCAGCTCGGGTGCTCAGATCAGTCGACCGGCTTCTTGCCGACACGCACCCCTTCACCGAACTACGGGTATTGGCCGGGCTGGTCGCGCTGCCGGTACCAGAACGGACCCGCAACGCCCTCGGTCAAGTACTGGGCGGCTGCGGCACCTCAGCAACGACCCGACTCGGCCTGCCGCCGGACACCACCCCCGCGCACACCCGAGCCGCGGCGTTGCACGCCATCGGGTACTGGCGCAACCAACTCAGCGAACCGCTCCTGGATCAACCCACCACGCAGAGCTACCGAGCGGCCATCCGCAGCTGCGAAGCGATCATGGCAGGCGCCGCTTAGGACTCGCGCGGGAATAAGCTAGGTTTTGGCAAGGTTTGATCTTAGTCTTGTGTTATGGCGGGGATCGTGGGGTCGGCGGAGTCGTTTGCGCGGGGGTTTGTGGATGCGGTGGCCGAGGTGGCGGTGGTCCTTGATGAACGGGCCCGCCGGTTGTTGTTGGG
>JALYTS010000093.1 GCA_030854185.1 Actinomycetota bacterium
GGCCCGGGCTTCGCCCCGCGACACCCGCCCGACCGCGCGGACCAAATCAATTGTGGTGGTGTATCCCACTGCTGCGGCGGTGCCTCGGGAATCGACCTCGGCGATCACCGACAGCATTTGTGCCCACGTCGCATGCAACCGGGTTTCCAACGCGCCGAGTTCGGCGAGCAGCTCGGCATCGCTGCCTTGCCACACCGTCGCCGTCGCCATGAATTCATTCTAGACCAAGGCACCGACAATACCGCCGCTACACTCGGGAACGGAGGCCGAAATATTGGACAGAGTGAACACACCCCGACGATGGCCAGTGGCGGTTGCGAGGCACTGGCCGGAATTGTCGATGTCGAATTCCACCTCGACGGTGCGTCCAGGCAGGTGTTCTTGCGCGGTCGGATCCGTCCCGGAGAGCGGACCTGGAAGGTCTGGCGGCAGGGCCCGGCCCGTCGTCGGACGAGCCGGCGGCGGGCGGCTCACCGAGTGGGCGCAGCCGATCGCGCCTAGACTCACTGCAATGGATTTCGGCGTCGGGTATTTCCCGACACATGACGGCATGAGTCCGGGCGCGCTGGCGCACCTGGTCGAGGAGCGCGGGCAGGACGCGGTGTTCTTCGCCGAGCACACCCACATCCCGGTCACCGGAGAGGATCCGCGGCCGGAGGGGCCTGGGGGCGGCCCACTGCCGAGCAAGTACTGGCACTGCTACGACTTGTTCGTGGCGTTGGCGGCGGCGGCCTCCGCGACATCGACACTTCGCGTCGGCAGCGGCATCTGTCTGGTTGTCGAGCGCGACCCCATCATCACCGCCAACGAGGTCGCGAGTGTCGACCATCTGTCCGGCGGCCGGTTCGAGTTCGGCGTCGGCGCCGGCTGGAACCGCGCGGAGATGCGCAACCACGGCACCGATCCGCGTCAGCGGATGAAGCTGCTACGGGAACGCGTCGAGGCGATGAAGGTGATCTGGACCGAGCACGAGGCCTCCTACTCCGGCGAGTTCGTCAACTTCGAGCGCATCTGGTCGTACCCCAAGCCGGCGCAGCGGCCACACCCGCCCGTCCTCGTCGGCGGCGACGGGCCGACCGTCCTGGACCGGGTACTCGCGTTCGGTGACGCGTGGTTCCCGAATTACCGCAGTGGCGACGCGATCTTCGACCGGATCGATGAATTGCGCTCGCGCGCCGACCGCCCGATCGAGGTGCACGTGATGTCCGCGCCCTGCGACCCCGCAGCGCTCGAACGCCTGGAGCGCGCTGGGGTACGGCGGGCCAACCACTGGCTGCCGTCCGGTCCCCGCAGCACCGTCGAGCGAGCCCTGGAACAGTGGGAGGACGCGATCGGCCAGTTCATCGGCGGATGACCGACGAGCAGGCGCGGCGACGTTTCGCGCAGGCCCGGGTCGCCCGGCTGGCCACCGCGGACGCCCTCGGCCAGCCGCACATCGTACCGATGGTCTTCGCTGTGGCCCGCGGAAGAGACGGCGGCGACACGGTGTACAGCGCCGTGGACGCGAAACCCAAGCGCTCGAGGGCACTGCGCCGGCTCGCGAACGTCGCGGCCAACCCGCGCGTCGCCGTCCTCGCGGATCACTACGGGCCGGACTGGGACGCGCTGTGGTGGGTACGGGCCGACGGCACCGGCCGGATCCTCGACGCCGACCAGCCCGAGGCCCGTGACGCCATCGCGCGGCTGGTGGCTCGCTACCCGCAATACCGTGAGCAGCCGCCGCTCGGCCCGGTGCTGGCGATCGACGTTGCACGCTGGTCGAGCTGGTCGGCTGCCGGAGACTGACTTCCTCAGCGGTCGAGTTTCCGGTGGAGAACCGGCTTCACGTCCACGATGGGTGTTCCGTCGAGGGCTTCCAGGTTTCGCACCCGGATCCTTGTGCCGTCGATCGACACGATTTCGACCCGGTGCAGCCCGATGGGGTTCGGCCGGTCAGACGAGCGGGTGCTGAACACGCCCTTTTCAGGGTTCTTCGGATCGTCGCGAGGATGCACCCGCAGCACGTCGCGACGTGCCCGATCCAACCACGTCAGCACCAGGATCTCGGTACCGGGCTGCAGGTCGCGAAGACCCTCGCTCACGGCAGGCTCGAACACGAGCCACGCATCGGGCGATCCTTCATCGCCTTGTTTCGGGGCCGCCTCGAGATCCACCAAGGGAGACTCGACCCACCCGATCGGCTGCAGCTCATACGATCCGTCAGCCATGCCTCGCTGTCTCCTTTCCGCTCAGGCTAACCGACGCTTCGCGGAGAGCAACAGCAGTGATCGTCGAAAGTGAGTCGTGGTCGTGCAGGTTCGCACAGCTAGGGCTCACTTTCAACGATCGAGCTCCGGCTGGCGCCGGTAGGCGGGTTAGTCCCCGGCTTGGTTTTCGGGCCAGCTCGTCGTCGCCGAGTTTGATGTCGATCGCGGCGGCGTTCTCCTCCAGGTAGTGCACCCGTTTGGTGCCCGGGATGGGTACGACGCCCTGCTGCAGCACCCAGGCCAGCGCGAGCTGGGCCGGCGTGATGTTCTTCTCCCTGGCGATCTGGCGCACTCGGTCCACGAGCTGGAAATTGTGGCCGAAGTTCTCGCTGGTGAACCGCGGGTTATGCCGGCGGAAGTCGTTCTCGTCGAGGTCGTCGACCGACTGGATCTGCCCGGACAGGAAGCCGCGCCCGAGCGGGGGAGTACGCGACGAACCCGATGCCCAGCTCATGGCAGGTGTCCAGCACCCCCTTGCTCTCGGGGTCGCGGGTCCACAGCGAGTACTCGGTCTGCACGGCGGTTACCGGCGCCGTCGCGTGCGCCCGGCGGATGGTCGCGGGCGCGGCCTCGAAGATGCCCAGGTACCGCACCTTGCCGGCGTCGACCAGTTCGCCCATCGCTCCCCAGGTCTCCTCGACGGGCACCTCGCGGTCGACCCGGTGCTGGTAGTACAGGTCAATCTGGTCCACACCGAGCCGCTGCAGCGACGCGTCGCAGGCCCGGTGCACGTACTCCGGGCGCCCTCGATCCCGAGCATCGAGCCGTCCTCACCCCGTTCGTTACCGAACTTCGTGGCGAGCACCACCTCGTCGCGGCGGCCGGCGATCGCCCGCCCGACCAGGCGCTCGTTGGTGAACGGGCCATACATGTCGGCTGTATCCAGGAAGGTCACCCCGAGCTCCAGCGCCCGGTGGATCGTCGTGATCTCCTCGCCCTCATCGCTGCGTCCGTAGAACTCACTCATCCCATGCAACCCAGGCCCTCGGCCGAGACGACCAACCCGTTGCCCAGCGTGCGCTGTTCCACACCAAGTCCCTTCGCCGGCTGCCTAACGCCCGATGATCAGCTCTTGCCGTCCTCACGGGCCTGGCGGGTCTCGCGGTCGCTCGCCTTGCGCAGGGCGTCGACCAGTTCGTTCTTGTTCATCGACGACCGACCGCGCACCCCGAGCCTGCGCGCCTAGTCGAGGAGCTCTTGCTTGCTGGCATTCGCGTTGACGCCACCGGCGGTCTTCCCAGTGGGTCCGCGTCCGGTCTCCGGATCGACGCTACCGGCCGCACGGTCGTCGGAGGCCCCTTGCCGTCCTTGGGCTCCCAATGGTCGCCGACTTTCTGGTGCGTGCTTCAAGGCCGAGAACGCGGTGCGCTCGCTCGCCCTCGCCATAACTCTCCACGGCCAAGTCGTGCGCCTTCGACCACGTTCGCTGCGCCTTGTCCGGGGATCGCTCCAGCGTGCTGGGCATCTCGTCCTTAACCGGCACCGGCCTCACCTCCCGTGATAAATGGCTGCCGGCTAAGGGGTACCCCCGTGACGGGGACCTAACACCGAGCGGCGCGCCGTCGAGATCCCGCTTGCCCCGCAGCTGCAGGGGGCGCTCCACCGGACATCAAGTGGAGCGCCCCGACCATCTGAGGCTTGAGCAGTTTTCTACTAGCTCAAGCCTGGGGCAGCGCGGGTCACTTCCGATCGCGCTGTCACAGTGAGTTGGCTGGTGGCTGACCGGCCGCCGGGAGCTGACGCCGGGGGTCAGCGCTCAACCGGCGGCCGGTCGTGTTCTGGGCGGTGCGGTAGAACGGCGTCGGGGTGATCCACGCCAGCACATGCCATTCCGCTCTGGCATACCGAAGTTGACCATTGGGCCGGCTGATGATGGTCGCCGCTGGCGAATAGGCCAAGCAGCTCTCCACGGACTTGGTGCCACACGATGCAAGGAAAACGACGTCGTCGCCATGCCCGGCGTTGGCAGGTGCGGCATCGGCCCGCTGGGGTGGGCTGATGATCGGTCAGGACACGCCGCAGTGCGGCGATGGCGCCGGGGTGCTGACCGGCTCGTTCCAGCTCGGTGAGCTTGCCCCACACAGAGCGGACGACCCGACGCGCGTGCGGGTATTCGGCCAGCCAGGCGATTGTCTGGCTCGACAGGTGGTGGGGCTCGACGCGGACGCGAGCCGAGAGGCCGACGACCGTCAGGGCAAACCTCCCGTACACCATCTGATTCCTCCCTCCCGAGGGGCGACGGCACCCAGGGCGTCGGGTCACCTGGGCGCCGCCGCGTGTGCCAGAAACTACATCAGGAATCCTGGTAGAGATACTGGGATAGATAGATCCGGTCCAGGGGAGGTATGGCGTGGCGAAGAAGCGGCGGTGGGGCAGACTTGGCGACGTGGCTGAGCACGACGCGGGACCGGTTGTCCAGCGCATCGTGCTCGGATTCGAGCTACGGGCCCTGCGGGAAGCAGCCAAGATCAGTACCGAGGACGCCGCTGCCGCGCTCAGCTGGTATCGCGCCAAAGTCAGCAAGGTCGAGACCGGCACGGTCAGACTGACCGCCGCCGAGCTATCATCGCTGCTCAGCCTCTACAAGACGGACGAAGCCACCAGCGACCGGGTGCAGCGGCTCGGCGAGGAAGCCAGGCGCAAGACCACGCCGGCCCGCGTGCCGAACTGGGCGAGCAAGTACGTCAGCCTGGAAGCCGGCGCGACTGAGATCAAGCTGTTCTTTGGCGACTTCATCCCTGGCATGCTCCAGACCCGCGACTACGCCCGAGCGCTGCTGTCGACATCCGTCATCGTGCCGCCCGCCGACGTGGAGCATATGGCCACCAGCCGGGAACACCGGGCGGAACGCCTGCGCAGCGGGGAGCCGCTGGTCTGGGTCGTCCTTGGCGAGGAGGCCCTGCGACGCACCGTCGGCGGGCCCCAAGTCCAGCGCGGGCAGCTTATCCGGCTGAGGGAGCTGGCCGAGCTGCCGAACGTCACCGTGCAGGTCATGCCGCTATCCGGCGGTGCGCACGCAGCGCTCGGCATGTCGTTCGTCCAGCTCGACCTCGGTCACTCCCGGACCGTATACATCGAGGGCCTCACCAGTGGGGATTATCTTGTTCGCCCGCAGCACATCCAGGCCTACAACCTCGCCTTTGATCGACTTCGGGTCGCCTCGCTGGGAGATCGGGAGTCGCTGACGATCATCAACACGCTTATCGATGATTTGGAGGAGTGAGGCACATGTTCACCATCCCTGACGACGCGTGGTACAAGTCGAGCCGCAGCAGCGGGGCCAACAACTGTGTTGAGGTGGCCCACAGGCCTGGGTGGACAGCCGTGCGCGACAGCAGGAACAAAACCGGTCCCGTCCTTGTCTTCGCTGACGGCCAGTGGGGCGCATTCATCAAGAATGCCGCCGCCAGCCGCAATCGTCAGCCTCGAACGCCAACCGAGGCCGCCCACCGGCGCATCGCCCACCTCGAATCAACAACCCGCGGCGGGAGTTGCGCCACGGAGAGATTTCGCTACTGAGAGATCTCGCCCAGCCAGACGGAGCGCCCGGCGACGGCGAGTTCCTCCGAGCGCTCAGCATGATCCGGTAGCACACGGGCGACCAGCCGATGGAAGGCCAACCCGTGCTTCGGTTGGGCCAAGTGAGCCAGCTCGTGGACGACAACGAGGTCTACGAGGTGCACCGGAAGCTGAAAGACAGCCCAGTGAAGCACGACCCCGCCATTTTCGGTGCGCTGCCCCCAACGCTGCCCGAGAGCGTCGACCCTTACCCAGCTCGGTCGAACGCTAAGGCGTTGCGCCCAGTGCGGGGCGCGGTCGTGCAACCACGTCGCGCCCGCCCGGCCATACCACGTCACGATCGATGCGGCTACCCGGCCCTGCTCGCCGCTCACAGCCAGCAGCCGATCACCGGTGAGCTGTATATCTTCGTCGGCGTCGTTGACGAGGACCAGCCGACGGGGCCGTCCGAGGTAAGGGAAATTCTCGCCGTCCACGATCTCTTTCGCGGGATGGTCGGCGGCGATCTCCGCCTGGCGGTTGGCAGTACGAACCATCCACGGCAGCCGCGCCTTCACCGCCGCGACCACCTCGACAGCGTCGGTGTCGCGAGGAACGGCAATCGCTAGCGCGCCGCCAGGCTCCGCAGTGAAACCGATCGTCCGCCGCCGGTCGCTTACCGTGACCCGCCAGCGGAGATCTCCGAGGACGCCCGCGTCGACGAGCGCGCGAGTGTAACCCGGGGCGTCCAAGGAATCACCGTAGCCGCGGCCACCGACAATCCGGTCGCGGCTCACCGCCGGAAGTCCTCCCATCTAGCCCGAACCACGCCCACAATCTCGTCGGCCAGCGGCGTCGCGGTGTCCTCATCACAGTCGACGTTCAGCAGCAGATGATTCCGAACGCGCTTGCGCAATGTGTTCTGCAGGGAACTGCTTTCCAAGAAGTGCGGCGCGCAGGCCCCATCCACGATGATCTCGACGATGGCCCGTGTCACTGGCACGAGATCAACTCGCACGTTCGAGGCGCCAGAGCCTTCGGTGATCGGCCCACCGAGTCCGTGCTCGAGCAGGAGGTAGATGAGACGCTCGGTCCGCGGGTCCAGCCCGTCGTCGGCCCTTCGTGAGGGTTCTGTCCGTTCCTGCCGGATCAGTTGATCTAGCGCGCGAGCGAGCTGCTCGGGATCGTCACGCAGCTGCTGTAGGACGCGCTCCAGGCGCTCGCTCAGGCGCTCGTAGTAAGCCGGATTGGTAGGCCGCTGCTGGCTGATGCGCCGGCGCAGCGCGTGTTCCATATGCATGGCGCGCAGGCGAGTGTCCTCGACTTGATCCACCCGATCGAGGAAATCCGGCGCCGAGACATCCACCGGGGGGATGCGCTGGATAATGCCGCTGATCCGGATGTGCCGGTCGAGCAACCGCCTGACTTTGGCGCCGTACCGATACGGGTCGAGACCGCCCGACCGGCTGTCGCGGTACGTGCGCCGCAGCAGGAACTGGACCAGACCAAGGCGAGCGGCGTCGTCCTCGTACTCCAGCGCCTGGGGCCGTGGCAGCAGCACGTCGAGGGTGGCGAGAAAGTCGCCGACCAGGCCATCGAAGGTGGTGCGGAGCTCTGGGTCGGCCAGCAGCGCCACCAGTCTGGTCCGTACTGCGTCGTCCGCAAGCGCCGCAATGTCGCCGACGCCGTGTTCGGCCAAGAACTGGCGAACCAGCTCACGGCGATCACGCAGCCGCGGCAGCTCCTCGGCCTCAAGAAACTTCTTGTAGCCATCGAGGTCAGCTTCGTCGTAGGCGGACAGCGCCTCAGCAAGGTAACGTGAGGCACCCGCGTAGTCCACGACGAGGCCGACGTTCTTGTGCCGGGCTGGCCGGTTGGTCCGAGCGATCGCCTGGAGCAGCCCGACGTCGCGGATCGGCCGATCCAGGTACAGGACCTGCTCGATCGGCGCGTCAAACCCGGTGAGCAGCATCGACATGACGATGAGGAACGCCACCGGCGTCGACCCTGGCCCTCCCGGTCCGTCCGCCGAATCGGACCAGATATCACCTGTGCGGTGCGTGGGCCGGTCGAAGTTGTCGTCCGGGCTGGCACCGTGCCAGGGATCGTACTTGGCGCTCACGTGGACCGGATGCCTGCTGGCGACCCGGTCGCGGTGGTTAGACCACGGCGCGTCGGTGATGGGCGGTGGGGAGTCGCCAGTCAGCTCCTCGGGAGCCGGCAAGCGCTGTTTGAACCGATCGATGTGGTCACGCTGGCTGCTCTTGCTGGTCCACTGCCGCCACTCCGGCGGGTCGTGCCTGAGCTGACCCTCCTCTTCCTTCGTGACGCCGGCCGAGATCAGCGGCAGGAAGTCGACCACCCGCAGCAGCGGCAGGAACGGCAGCGCGGCGCGCAGGAAGGCGGCGTCTGGACGCCGCTCTGCCGCGTCCTGGCCGAGGTGCGCGAACTCATCCAGCTCGCGCACCAGTTCGTTGCGGGCGGTGAGCAGAGCGTCCCGGTACCGCACCGCAGCTAGCCGGGAAACCGCGACCACCTGGGCCTTGAAGCCATTCGGCAGCACGCCGCCGACCCAGTGGCGCAGCATGTCGCGCGCCTTGGAGCCGATGAAGTCCAAGGACTCGAGAGCCTGCCGGCTGGTCACCCAACGCTGCTGTGCCTTGTGCCGCTGCTGCGGTGTGCCGCCGACTTCTCGCTCATACGCGGCGTCAAGGACGACGGCGTCGACGACGTACGACTCGGTGCGACGCTGCTCGTAGCGGATCGGCACGGTCGCGCCATCGGGTTCAGAGTCACGCGGCAGGTACCGGTCGATGAAGGGACCGAAGATCCCCTCGGTGGTGTGGCTTTCCTTGTCGGCGCGCAACAGCGGTGTGCCGGTAAAGCCGATCCTGGCCGCGTTGGGTAACGCGCGCCGCAACCGTGCGTGCAGCAGGCCGCGTTGCGACCGGTGCGCCTCGTCGACGATAAGCACGACCCGCCCGCTGGCATTGAGCTCGGGGAAGTGCACATCGGACTGGAGCGGGTCATCGGGGCGCCGGTCACCCGCGAGTTCGGCCGGAGCGTACTCGTCCCGCTGTGCGTGCTGAATCATGATCGTCACCACGTCGGGCACGTCATCAGCCAGCTTTATCCGCGCGTCCGCTTCGCCGGCGGCCACGATTGGCGTCTCGCCGGCCAGCGCGAGCGAGGTCTGGAGCTGGTCCCGCAGGTCGGTCCGGTCCACGACGACGACCACTTTGAAGTCGGCGAGCCGCGGCACGGTCCGCATCTTGCGGACCAGGAACGCCATCGTAAAGCTCTTGCCGGAGCCCTGGGTGTGCCAGATCACGCCGCCGCGCTCGTCGTCCCGGCCAGTCTGCACACGGGTGCGGCCGTTCAGCAGCCGGCCGATCATCCGGTGGACTGCGCGGAACTGCTGGTAGCGTGCAACGATCTTGACGGTGCGGCCGTCGATCTGGTGAAAGACAGTGAAGTTGCGCACAATGTCGAGCAGATGGCGTGGACGGAGTACGCCCGCAGCGAGAGTCTCCAACTGGGTGAGCGATGCGCGGCGGTCGTAGCCCAGGTCGACGCGAACCTGCTCCAAAGTGGCTGGCTCGACGGTGCGCCACGGTGCGTAATGCTCGGGCGCGGAGGTGATCGTGCCGACCCGCGCCTCATCGCCATTCGTGGCCACGAGCGCTTGAACGAAGCGGAAGAACAACGGCACGTCCTGGCGTTCACCCGCCAGCCGTGTGCCGGTGTAAGCGCGCAGATCGGCGATCGCCTCGGCGACGGTGGGCTCCCGATCCGGGCGGACCCCCTCGATGGCGGCGAACGGGATGCCGTTGACGAATAGCACGGCATCGAGCACGACGAACCGCGCCCCGCCATCGTGCGGGCGGTCGAGCCGGAAGTCAGTGACGAGAAGCAGGTCGTTGTTTTCCGGGTGATCCCAGTCGACTAAGGCGGCAACCTGGGTGCGACCTTGGTCCCATCCGGGCAGTCCCTCGACTCGGACGCCCTGCAGCAACACTTCGGTGACCTGTTTGTTCGCCTCGACAAGGCCAGGTTCGGTGCTGCGCAGTTCGTTGACGATCCGGTCGACGCGGGCGTCATCGAGCCAGGGCTCGCCGTTCGGGCCGGGGTTGATCTCACGGAGCTTGGCTCGCAGCCGGCTTTCGATGATCTCGTCCAACCAGGTGGCGCGGCCGTCAACGGGGTGGTCACCATGAGGAGCACCGCCGATGTGCTCGGGCCAGCCGAGCGCATGAAGAAGCCCGTCGAGTGATCTGCCAAGATCGTCTGGCTCCGCGCGTGTCACGACTGCCCCTTATGCGTTCATCAACCCGTGAGCTCCCCCGAACGCGTGACCCGTACCTTACCCGTCAAGAGGTCCTCCATCAGCCCCTCCTTGACTAACCGCAGTTTATCCAGCGTTTCGCGTTCTCGGGCGATCAGCTCCGTCTGGGCGCGAAGCACCTCCTCGATAGTCATTTGCACTTTCATTGGCGGGGTTGGGAGTCGCAAGGTTCTGAGTGTCCTAGAACGAATCGCAGACATGATTCCGCCTTGCGAATCACGATGAAAATGCTTACGCACCCATGGTGCATAGTTGATTTGCAGGGAAGCCAGCCATGGACGATATTTGCCCTGATCGAGCGTTATTGTCCAGACGTGCTTTGAGGAGAGCGCTAGACCAATATCCTCCGGAACAAGACAGCATCGCCCAACCGTTCCCATGATGGTGACCATGATATCCATCGCCCTCACCTTGTAGCGCTGGATCTCCCGAAATTTGGCCAAGCTGACGAAACGAGAGTACTGGGGGACAAACCTATCCTCCTCGACATTATCAATGCCGAGGAGGGGTATTCCTGACGACTGCAGCTCAGATGCTAATAGCTCACTCCCAAATGGTCCGCTGCGTATCACATCAGACCCCTGCGCCAAGAGAGCTTCCATCGGCTGGATGCAAAAGTTATCCCGCGTAAGCAAGTCCACCATCATGGCCTCACGAACAATGTGCGACTTGGATATCGCCCGCTCAGAGTGGCGAATCTTCTCGTCTAGCGCGTCATGGATTTCCGCGATCTTTCGCTGCTCGTTGAGTGGCGGCAGTCGAACAGTGACATTGTATACATGATGACGACTCAAACCAGGGACACCCGTAGTTATCACATAGCGGCCAAGATCAAGACTTACTAGAAGCCAATATAACCATCTCAGACTCAAGACGGCCGTGGGTTGAACCCAAAAGGTGGTATCAATCGGCCAGCATGGCGCATTCGACCAGGTAACCGCTCCGACCGTGCCCTTCCGGCCAACGATCAAGGCTGGGCCATCAATCAGGTGATTATGATGTTTACCTACCACTCCACTGGATCCGATGACTGGATACTCGCCATCGGACCTGCTTCCGGCACGAAGAGCTCTCCCGTATTTCAGGTCAATCAAGTCTCCCAGAACTACCTGTTTCCACGCACCATCACTCATAACCCAACTCCCGGAGATGCATTTTAAGGCTCTGGGCGGCGGATTGACGCTGGGATTCGAGTTGATCCATCGGAACGGCGTATTTGTCGACCCAGGTTCGGAAGCGGACGATCATGGCACGGCGCTGGGTTGCAATACGGGCATCCAAACGGTTGGCGAGGTCCTCGTCAAATATCGTCAACACGAGCTCACGTTGGTCCTTTGGGTCGAGAGCAGCGATCGCAGCGTTCAGCTCGGTGAGGAACGTCTTCTCCAGTGCGGCCCTCTTGCGTTGCGCCACCGACCGCTTCTTCTTTAGGATCGCCAGGTCGGCCTCGGTAACCTCCTCGGTCGGCTCTGGTTCGTCCGTGTCTTCGTTGGTCTCCTGGCCGAGGGTGACCAAAACCGCCTTGTACACAGCGTCTGTCTCGGCGTACTCGGCCTCCGCCTCATTCAACTGTCGGAGGAAGTCGGGCAGCAGGTGCGGCATCAGCCGGTGGTCGAGCGCCTTGCGCCGCTCGGCAGCCGACTTCTGTCGTACTTTGCCGTCCAGCCCCTCCTCCAGCGAGAGCGTAGCCTCGATCGTGGTGGCCCAACCCTCGATGACCCGCTCGAAGCCGCCTGCAGCGAGCGCTTTCAGGTCATACTTGTTGTCCCCCCACCAGGCAGCGACGGTCCCGGCGGTGGAGAACTCGTCGAGGATGTCGAACCGCTCCAACGCGGTGCCGAACGAGCCGAGGAGGTCGGTGCGGACGGTCATGAGCTGCCGGGTGTCCGGCAACTCGACCAGCATCTTCAGGTGCTCGGCCCACCAGCCGCGGTACGCGCCGCGGAGTTCCTTCTCCCGTACCGCCGCCAGCTCCGACAGTCGGGCCACGCTCGCCCCCGGCCCTTCCGCCAGGAAATCAAGGTACTCCGCGTCCCGCTCGCCGAACAGCGAGAACACCTCGACGCCAAATGCGGCGAACACGGCGGCCGCCGCCGCAACCTCCGCACGCGGCACACCCCCGTGCAGGTGCGCTCGGACGTCCTGCGGCTCCGGCGGCGGCGCGTTGTCGACCCAGCGGCGGATGTTGAGGTTCGCGTCGGCGTCGAGCAGCTCACGCACGGTCACCACCCGGGAGAAACCGTCGATCTCCCGCCACTGCTCGTACACGGTGGCGATCTTCTCGGCGTGCTCGAAGCCAAGGTGATTCTGCGCCCGCCCAGCCGTGAACTCGCGGTCGGCGTTGATGAAGAGCACTTTGCCCCATTTGTGCTGCGGCTTGCTGCGCGGATAGCGCAGCACGAGGATGCAGGCTGGGATGCCGGTGCCGTAGAACAAGTTCGGGCCGAGTCCGATCACCGCATCGATCACGTCGTCGCGGAGCAGACTTTCCCGGATTTTGCGCTCCTCGCCGCCGCGAAACAGCACGCCGTGCGGCATGACCGTCGTCCCCAGCCCACCGGGCGCCAGCACGGCAATCACGTGCTGCACGAACATCAGGTCGGCCTTCTTGCCGGTATCCGGGCACCAGCCGTACCGCATCCGCTGGGGAAAACGCCGCCTCACCTCGGCCTTGCTGTAGTTCTGCGAGAACGGCGGGTTGGTGAGCACCTTGTCGAAGTGCCGCAGCTCGCCGCCCCGGACATGCTTGGGGTCGGCGAGCGTGTCGCCGTTACGCAGATCAGCATCGCGGATGCCGTGGAGCAGCATGTTCATCTTGGCTATCGCCCACACTCCGCCGTTCAGCTCCTGCCCAGCCAGAGAGAGCCGACGCCCCGCTTTGCCCGTCGGGTCATGCTCGTCGACGTACTCGCGGGCCATGATCAGCATGCCGCCGCTTCCCGCGCATGGGTCGTACACCCACTCGCCGGGCCGCGGTTTGACCAGCCGCACCATCATCCGCACCACCGGCCGTGGCGTATAGAACTCGCCGCCCTTCTTGCCCGCGGACTCGGCGAATTGGCCGATCAGGTACTCATACGCGGCGCCGAGCAGGTCGGGGACCTCGAAGTCTTCGCCCCGCAGGCGGTAGCGGTTGAAGTGGCGGATCAGGTCGCGCAGCTTGGGATCGGTGAGCTTGACCTGGCCAACCTGCTTGTTGAAGTCGATATGGGAGGTGACCCCGGCCAGCTCCTCATTAGCCCGTTCCAGGGCGGCGAGCGCCTTGTTCAAGCCAGTGCCGACCGCGCCCACCAGCTTCTTGATCTCATCCCAGCGTGCTTGGCGGGGCACGTAGAAGAGGTCGACATAGGTGTCGGGGGTTTCAGCCCAGACACGCGCCCGCTGCACGTCACCGGTCCGCTCCAGAGCGTCGCGGTATTCCCGCTGGTAGGCGGCCTCGAACTCGTCCGAGCAGCGCTTCAGGAACAGCATCCCGAAGATGTAATCCTTGTACTCGGCGGCATCCATCTGGCCGCGGAGGATGTCAGCGGCGGCGAACAGGTGCCGTTCGAGCTGGGCCAGCGTCAGCTTGGTCACCGGGGCATCCTTCACGAAGGAGGAGGGACGATGCCAAGCGCCTCGATCAGCCGGTACACCTCGGTCGAGGGGTCCCGCTGGCTCGGGGTCTCCCGGGCGAAGTGCCGCGATAAGCATCGCGCCCGATGCACTGCCTTGCGGATACCGTCACCCTCCATGAGTGCGTCAAAATGAGACTTGTCGATTCGCTTCCTTCGCTTTCCGTAGTCGGCGAACGAGGGGTGTGCGCTCCGGAGCTTGTCGATGATCGGGCCACTCTTGCCGTCCTGGCGGTGGCCGGGTGTGAACTCTCTCAAGTGCAATAACAACCACATTTCGAACGATGGATGGGAGAGAGCCAAGTGTACCCGACCTGGCTTCGCGCGTAAACACACCTGGTCAATGTCGGGTCGCTCGTCGTGATCGAATAAACCCCAGATCTGCTTGATATCTGGTTGCGCGGCCAGGTGGCACGCGTGTTCAAGCACGTCGGACGGCTTCAGTCCATTTTGCTGTGTGCGGGGCAGCAGCGTCCTGATATGAAACTTGCAGCGCGGACCATAGATTTTGTTCAGCCAATCGAGATAGTCCAACTCCGTGCGCCCGCCCTCGGTGACCACGTAGAAGATGGCATTGCCAGTGCGATGCTCCAGAGATCGCGAACCAGCGCGTCCGAGCTCTGCACTGCCGCGACGTCGCGGGCTCAACCGAAGATCTCCTCGACCTCACGGGCCACCGCACCCGACGACACGCGGGGAACGCCGCCGTAATTGCCGAGCAGGTACTTGCGAAAGAGGTTGTCATCTTTGCGCGGGGGTGGCCGCAAGCTGGTCAGCGGGTACAGCTCGGTCGCACCCTCAGCGTCCTTCTCCGCGAGCCACACGGTGTCACGGTCGAGCACTCTGTCGTCGCCGAGCAGCGTGTGCAGCAGCGTCACATCGTGCGTGGTGAAAAGCATCTGCGCGCCGCGCGGGTTGGCCTCAGGGTCGGAGAACATGTGAACAACCTCGGCAGACATCGCGGGATGCAGACTTGAGCCCAACTCGTCCACGAGTACGGTCGTTCCTTCGTCGAAGGCAGCGAGGAGCGCGCCGAGCAGACCGAACCACGTACGCGTGCCCAACGACTCTGCGCCGAAGTCGAGCGGAAGCTCGCGCGTTCCGGCCCGATGCAGCAGGCGGATCTCTTCTTGGGAGAGAGCTGCCTTGTCGAATCCTGTAATACCCAGGTCAGCGACCTGGAGCACGCGAGCTATACGTTCACGGAATCCGGAATCACGGAGGACTCGGTCCCGCGTAAAGCCCTCACGCTGGATCTTGTCGTCCTCCGGACTGATCAGCCACAGATTGTCACGGAACCAGTTGAAAACCGGCAAGAGCTGTTCGTGGTTGAACTGGGCGGCAACGCTGATAAACAGTGCGTCCGGCCGGGTCCGGCGAGCCAGTTCCAGCTTCTCTCCGCGCAACCCCTCGCCGGGAAAATCGAACTTGTCGGCTGCGCGATTGAACCAGACCTGTTTGCGGCCCTTCGGGTACGCATGTAGCCACTCACCACTCACTCGGTCGTCGTCGATCTCGAAGCCGTACGTGTAGCGAACACCGTCCGCCAAGACGATCTCGACCTCATAGAACGACGGCGCCGCGCGCAACGTGGGGTCAAGGGCAAACGCGACGCGCCGGACCGGATCCGGCTCCGAGAACCACCGCAGCGACCCCAGTACGGCCGCACGCATCAGGCCCAACGCGGCGAGCACGTTGGTCTTTCCAGACGCGTTGGCGCCGTAGAGCGCAAGGACCGGGACGGCCAAGATCTCCTTGCCGCGTTCGTGGATGTCAGTCGGCCGCCCCGAACCGTCGTTCAGTTCCGTCGCGACGAAGGACAGCTGTTGCTCGTCGCGGAACGACAAGGTGTTTGCGACGCGGAAGCCGAGCAGCATCATCCCTCCTTTACCGTGTCAGCGTACCTGTTTTCAGCCTTTCTGTGCAGGAAATTCCCACGAACGGGCCTAAGTCTGGTTGACCGTCCGGTTGCAGCATCAGAACAGTGTCGTCGGTGTCGTGCCGGCAGCCAGGGACTCCAGCTGTGGGGCCCAGCGGCGGATCGAGTGGTGGGGGTCCGCCCGGGCTCGGCGCACTGCTTCAGTCCGGTCGATCCGATCGGCGAGGACCCGTAGCGCCACCTTGCGGGCCTGCGCACGCCCGCTCGCCAGTCCGAGATCAATGACACGGCGGGCGTCGTCGTCGGTCAGCCAGTCCACCACGTCCAACGCGCCCGCGATGACAGGCGGACCGTGGAGAGCGTCGAGTGACGCGGCTCGCTTCCGCAGCCGGTCGAGATCGGTCCGCTTCCGGCGCAGCAGATGTCCAGCAGCCCAGCGCAGCAGAGGAGGCCGGGCCGGCGGGCGCTCGTTGTCGACTAGGCGGTCTTGATCGACGCCGCGACCGACGACCGTCCAGTCCCGCAGATCAAGCGCGGTCCACTCCAGCCCGAGCCAGGACAAAGGGTGGCGGATCAGCGGCCGGTCCTGCCACAACAACCGGCCGGCGAGCTCGTCAAGCGCGCGGTCGTCGAGGATCTCCGCCTCGCAGATGCCGGCAATCAGCTTCGCGGTGCACCGCTGCCACCGCGGCTCAGTGCATAGGAGCAGCGCAGTATCGACAGCGCCCGTGGAGTCCTCTCCGTGATGGTGGACGAACAGCTCGACCGCTTCTTGATGCTGTGTACTGCGGCCGCTCACCTGCCGCATCACTATGAGCCGGTGCAGATCCTTCAGGGAGCTGGCAGCCCGCAGCTCCGAAAGGCCGTCCCCAGCGTCGCCATGGTCGGTCTTCCACATGCTCGCAGAGCTTGCCAGCACGGCCTAGGCATCCGCTGATGGCTGCGCCAGCTGCTCTCAATGCTGTTTGGCCATCGCGACAACTCATCTCGGCTGTCTGGCCAGCCACTGTTGCACCGGCATGGTCCGGGAGGACTCGTACCCGGTCGGCAGCAGGACCATGCCCGACTGGGTGCGGTAATAGACCTGCCAGGCGTGGAATCCGAGGAAGGCGCGCTCGTCAGCCTGCATCAGCGCGGCATAGTCCCGCACGGCCTGGACATAACGGGAGTCGTTGTTGTAGCTGAACAGGGCGTTGTCGAGGCCGGTGTCGGTGCCATCGGCGGCACCCGTGGCGGCCAGGTAGTTGGCCGCGCCGAGGATCGCGTCGCGACTGTTCCAGACGTCGCCGCCCAGGCCGTAGCGCGTCCAGGTGCCCGCGATGAACTGCATCGGACCCTGCGCGCCCGCGGTGGACAGCCCGATGATCCGACCCATCCTGGTCTCCACCAGATGCACCGCGGCCAGCACCGACCACGGCACACCGAACCGGCGCTGCGCCTCGGCGTAGTACGCCCTTAACTGCGGCGCGGGGAGGGGCTCGACGATCCGCCAGGCCGGGATGGTCGTCGGCGGCCGGCTGGCCATCGCCCGCAGGGCGCGTCCGGCTGCGGTGTTGCGGCGCACCGCGGCCTGCAACGGTACCGGGACGCCAGCCAGTACGGCCGCGTCCCATTGCGGCCGATCGAGCAGAGCGAGGTAGGCGACCTGCGCAGTTCGGCCGGCCGCGGAGACCAGCTCAGGCGGCGGCGCCGGGTCCCGAAGGGCGGTCTCGGCGACGGTGAGCTGCCGGGCGAGCGCGCGAGGATCGGCCGCGGCCCGCGGCTGCTCGCCGGCCAGCGCCAGAACCAGGACCGGATCAGCCGCCCGTGCCACCCCCAACCCGTGTGGGGGTGGTCCCGCACCCCCACACCCCGCCAACGTCATCGCGACGAGCACGACCGCTACGGCCGCGCATTCAGCAGACCTCGTACTCAGTGCTCCTCCGACGTCAGACGCGGCGCTGACCGTGGGCTCACCCGACCGTGATCACGGTTTGGGTGCCTTGCGCGACAGAATATGTCGTCGGATCCACCCAAACCGTGATCACTGGTGATGGATCTGCCCGCGGGGGGCCAACGGGGCAGGCTACTCGTATCGGAGGGCTTCGACCGGCCGTAGCCGGGCCGCGCGGTTGGCCGGGTATCCGCCGGCCACGAGTCCGATCGCGATGCTGATCGCGAACGACAGCACCACCGAGGGGATCGACACGGCGGGGGCGAAGCTGCCGACCGTGGAGCCGAAGGCAGGCGCGATGGCGGCGCCGAGCAGGGACAGCCCGACCCCGACCCCGATACCGATGAGCCCACCAAGGCCGGCCAGCACGACGGACTCGATGAGGAACTGTTGGAGGATCGCACCGCGGGTGGCGCCGATCGCTTTCCGGACACCGATCTCGCGGGTTCGCTCGGTAACCGAGACCAGCATGATGTTCAGGACACCGATACTGCCGACAAAAAGCGAGATCGCCGC
>JALYTS010000191.1 GCA_030854185.1 Actinomycetota bacterium
GGTCGCCGGCGGCGGAGCTCCGGCGGCGGGTTGGCTGCCGGTCGGAGCGTTGCCGCACGCGGCCGCGGTCAGTAAGGCGGCCACGCTCAACCCGGCCGCGGTGAAGACACGCCTCATCGCAAGGGTCCTTCCGTGATCTGATCAAGGGTAGGCCCAGTACGCTGCGCCGATCAACACCCAACTGTGCTCCACCGAAGGGTGGGCGTGGCGCGGGTGAAACAGGTGCGCGGTTATCACGCAGCGTAAGTTTGACGGCCACAGTGAGCGACCGGAATCCGCCGTGGCACCATGTCGCCCGTGACAGGCACGCAGCCCCGGACCGGCCGGCACGCCAAATCGGAACCACCGCCTGCGGTGCCCGCTGTCCCGCTGTCTCCGGTAGAGCTCCCGCAACTCGCCGACGTGTCGCTGGGCGACCTGGTCCGCGAGGCCGCTACGCACTTCTCCACCTTGTTCCGCTCCGAGGTGGAGCTGGCCAAGGCGGAGGTAACCCGCGAGGTCCGCAAGGGTGTCAAGGGCAGCGTCTTTTTCGCCGTCGCGCTGACCGTCCTGCTCTTCAGCCTGTTCTTCCTGTTCATCACGGTTGCCGAGGTGATTGCCATCTGGCTGCCACAGTGGGCCGGCTTCGGCATCGTCTTCGGGCTGATGTTGGCTGCTTCGGGCGGGTTCGCGCTGCTGGGCTGGCGCCGGATGCGCAGCATCCGCAAGCCCGAACGCACGATCAGCACCGTCCGCGACACCGGGGCGGCGCTGACTCGCCGGCGCAGCGCTGACGGATCCAGCGCTGACGGATCCAGCGCTGACCCGCTCACGGAGTGAGCCGCCCGCCGGATCCCAGCTCGGTTCGGATTCCTGGACCGTGGACGCACCGCGAGGTATCCGCCAATGGGATCAGGCTGCATGTAGCGGAGGCCGGGACGGGTCCGCTGGTGATCCTGCTGCACGGCTTCCCGGAGTTCTGGTGGTCCTGGCGTCACCAACTGCCGGCCCTGGCTGCCGCGGGGATGCGCGCCGTCGCGGTGGACCTGCGCGGTTACGGCGACTCGGACAAGCCCCCGCGAGGGTACGACCTGTGGACCCTGTCCGGTGACGTGGCAGGCCTGGTCCGGGCGCTCGGCGAGCGTCAAGCTGACCTGGTCGGGCAGGACTGGGGCGGGATCCTCGGTTGGTGCACGGCCGTGCTGCACCCCCGCGTGGTGCGCTCGGTGACGGTGCTGGCGGCTGCGCATCCTCGGGCGATGGGCCAGGCGCTGCTGCGCGACCCGGCGCAGCGTTCGTCGGCCCGTTACCTGGCGACTTTCCAGGCCCCGTGGCTGCCCGAGCGCGACCTGGCCCGCGATGGTGCGGTGCTGGTGGAAGACATCCTCCGGGACGGGGCAGGCCCGCAATGGCGCGCGTCGACCGAGTTCACTGCGGTCGCCCGGCGCTACCGTGAGGCCATGCTGATCCCCGCGGCAGCGCACTGCGCGCTGGAGTACTACCGATGGGTCGGCCGCTCGCAGTTCCGCTTCGACGGGCGCCGGTTTTCGCGTGCGGTGGACCGGGTGGTGCGGGTGCCGGTGCTGCAGCTGCACGGTGCCGATGATCCGTACGTGCTGGAGCGCACCGCACGCCGCTCGGCCCGCTGGGCCGGCGACGGCTACCGCTACGAGGTGCTGCCCGGCGTCGGGCACTTCGTGCAACAGGAAGCGCCGGAACGCACCACCGAGCTGCTCACCGAGTTCCTGCGCCGCCGGTGAGCGGCGACGCGGCCGGTGCCCCGCCGCCGGTGATTGACCAGCGCCGGGCGTTGTCGTTCGGCGCACGAGCTGAGCTCTACGATCGGGTGCGCCCGACCTACCCGCCTGAGGTGCTACCCCTGCTGTTCGCTGATCTCCCGGCTGAGCCGGGGCGTTACCGGGTGGTCGACATCGGTGCCGGCACCGGCAAGCTGACCGCTGTGCTCGCCGCAGCAGGATTTGAGGTCGAGGCCGTGGAGCCCGATCCGGCGATGCGGGCCATGCTCACCGCACGGCTACCCGGGATACGGGTGCACACCGGGCGGGGCGAAGAGCTGCCGCTGCCCGACGGAAGCATCGACGCGGTGGTCTACGGCCAAGCGTGGCATTGGGTCGACGAAGTCGCTGGCGCGCGAGAGGCGGCACGGGTGCTGCGACCGGGGGGTGTGCTGGCCATGCTGTGGAATTCCGAGGACGACACCGAAGGTTGGGTAAGCGAGCTGGGGCGGCTCGTCCGGGCGTCCCGGTCCCAGGACCTGCCCCGCGTGCCGGCGCTCCCGCGATTCGGCGCGGCACAGGTCAGCGGGCTGTCGTGGTCACGCGAGCAGGACGTCGCGGCACTACCCGACTATGCGCTGAGCCACAGTGCGGTCGCGACACTGCCGGCCCAGCAGCGTGAGGCGGTGCTGACTGCCGTCCGACGATTGAGCACCGAGCACCCGGATCTGCGCGGGCGCGACCGGGTCACTGTAGCGATGCATGTCGAGTGCTGGATCTACCGTCTCGC
This sequence comes from Actinomycetota bacterium, assembly GCA_030854185.1. Lineage (GTDB taxonomy): Bacteria > Actinomycetota > Actinomycetes > Mycobacteriales > Pseudonocardiaceae. The sequence continues at coordinate 2,506 of JALYTS010000191.1, forward strand.
AGTGGACGGTTAGCGGCTGGTGCGTGCGCCGCCGTTGACGGCGAGGACCTGCCCGGTGATCTGCCGGGCCGCGGGTGAGGCGAGGAAGGCCACAGCCCCGGCCGGGGCGCCCTACCAGCTGACCACCCGCGAGCTGACCGAGCGCACCAGGGTGACCCCTGGTGCCATCTCCCAACGGGTGGCCCGCGCGGAGACCTCTGGATTGGTCACGCGGGCCAGCGCCGGCGACGCTTCACGAGCCGTCATCGTCACTCTCACCCCGGACGGGCACGCACTGGTCGAAAGCCTCGTCGACCAGGTCCTGCACCGGGAAGCGGAACTGATCTCCTGCCTGGCGCCGCACCAGCGCGCCACGCTGACCGAGCTGCTCCGCCTATTGCTCGACGATGTCGAAGCGCAGGTCGGAACCCACCGGCACACCCAGGTCGGTTCGAGGTGACCTCCGCTGGTTCTCGCCAACGAGCCTGAGGATCCTGCTTGAGCTGCGCGGCTCTCGACGGAGCGCGGTGGCCGGACTGCTCGAACAAAGCACAAGCCGCCACTGGCGAGTGCGTCGGAGTCCTCGTTTCCGCGTCGCCGAGGCCCACGCTGACACGACCGACGTAGTACTGCACCGTTGGAGACCCGTGCTGATCACGATGATCTCCCTGCAAGAACCGTGCCAGCCGCGGGCTCGCGGTCCCCGGCGGGTTGGTCAGCTCGCGCAAGGTCCGAAACTTACTGTGAGTACCCACGCCGAAGGTGAGCGGATCGCGCGACTTCTCGGACTGGAGCCGCTACCGGAGGAACGCGGTCTATTCCGGTGGACCTACGCATCAGCGCCGTGCTCGTCTCCCTGTACCCCGTGGTGGTCGTCGTACTCGCCCGATTCGTGCTCCGCGAGCAACTCACACCATCGCACCCACGGATGCAACCGGCTCCACGCCAGTGGGGTTCAGTACCAGTACAGCACCCCGGAATCCGTGCAGCAGACGAGGAGGTCCGTGATGAGCAAGGCCGGTGAGGTCTTGGAGGTCGAGCTGCCTGCGCTGGCTGATCTCGACTGGCCGGCAGTGCAAAGCCGGCTCGACGAGTCCGGGTTCGTGATGACCCCGCCGCTGCTGTCACCCGAGCAGTGCGCCGAGCTGGTCGACATGGTCGACGACGACGCCCGGTTCCGCGCCACCGTCGTGATGGCGCGGCATGCGTTCGGCGAGGGCAGCTACCGCTACTTCGCGGATCCGTTGCCGCCGCTGGTGCAGACCCTGCGGGAGAACCTCTACCCGCCGCTGGCGGCGATCGCCAACCGGTGGGCGCAGCAGCTGGGCGAGCGCCGGTTCCCCGAGACCCTCGACGGTCTACTTGCCGAGTGCGCCATGTTAGGTCAGCACAAGCCCACACCCCTGGTCCTGCGCTATGGGCCAGGCGGCTACAACTGCCTGCACCAGGACATCTACGGGGAGCTGACCTTCCCGCTGCAGTTCTTGGTCATGCTCAGCAAGCCCGACGAGGACTTCACCGGCGGGGAGAGCGTGTTCGTCGAGCAGCGACCACGACAGCAGTCCCGGCCCATGGTCGCCCGCCCTTACCAGGGTCAGGCGGTGATCTTCCCCGTCCGGCACCGCCCCAAGCAGGGAACCCGGGGCTACCACCGGGTGCAGATGCGTCACGGCGTCAGCGCGGTGCACACCGGTGACCGCCACGTGTTGGGCATGATCTTTCACAACGCCCGGTGATGCGTGCGTGCGGAGTCGGCGACACAGGCGACCTGGACCACCAGGGCGAGCAGTTACTCCTGGCCCTGGTCGCCGACCTGGACTCCGGTTTCGCCGACCTGGTCCGAGTCCACGAGCGGGTTGTCTACTCCGTCGCGCTGCGGCTGAGCAGCCGGCCTGCCGACGCCCAAGACCTTGCCGCGGAGGCCTTTCTGCGTGCCTACCGGGCGCTGCGCGGTTACGACGCCGAGCGGATCACCTCGCTGCGGTTGCGTCCGTGGCTGTTCACGGTCCTGCGCAACGCGGCCCGCAACGCCGCCCGGGATGCGGCGCGGCGACCGGCTCCGCCGCCGGGGTTCGAGCCGGCGGAGCCGCATACGAGCGGGCCGAGCGTCGAGGAGCAGGTCGAACAGCACGACCTCGGGCGCCGGCTGGGCGCGGTGCTCGCCCAGCTGCCTGAGGCTCAGCGGCTGGCGGTGGTGCTGCGCCATGTCGTCGGCCTGCCCACCAGTGAGGTGGCCGAGGTGCTGGGCTGCCCGGACGGCACCGCGAAGTCTCATATCTCCCGAGGACTGCACCGATTGCGAGTGCTGCTCACCGAGCAGCCCAGCGACGGGCTTATAGCTGGAAGGACGGTTCGATGATGGGCAACGATCTCGACTCGATCACCGGCGCGCTGGCCGACCTCACCGCGCCCGCCGCGCCCGGACTGGCGGACCGGATCTTCGGCAGCTGGCTGGCCGCGCCCAGCCGGCTAGGTGCGGCGTTCGTCGCGTTCACCGGTGCCGGCGTGCAG
>JALYTS010000028.1 GCA_030854185.1 Actinomycetota bacterium
CGGCTAGCGCGTCGCGGTCCCCGGCCTGCCGGGCCAGCCGGATCTGCTCGCGCACCGGGCCGTAGGTCAGCGCGTCGAGAGCGCGGCGTACCCAGCTGGCGTGACCCTGGCCCACCGTGTAGCAGGCGCGGGCCGCCGCCCGCGTGGAGCGTGCGAGCCCCGACATCACCGCCGTGGTGATCTTCTTCGGGTGATCTGACTCGCGGATCGCCGCGACCACCGCGAGGATGGGCAGGGCCTTTCGTTGGGCGTACTCGGCTTCGGTGATCAACTCCCCCTCGAGTATCTCTGGTGCCCGCTGCACGTGCGCCGCCGGCACTGGTCCTGTTTGCTGGGTGGGGTTCATCGCCGGCTCCGGTGCTGGGTGGGGTCGGGCAGGAGTTCGGTGACCGAGAACAGGCGGGCGATCACGCTGCCGGCGAACAGCGCGGGCACGCCCAGCGCGACGCCCCACGCGCGGGGGTCGGACGTGAACAACACCACCGCCCACTGCATCCCGACGATCACTGCGGCGGTGCTCAGTGCCCGGATGAGGTTGCCGCCCATCCGCGTCACGTGCTGGGTGTGCCGCGCGACCCGATAAGCGCTGCGGGCACCGCTGCGAAACGCGGCGATCACCCCGAGACCGGCGAGCACCGCCAGCCCGACCAGCAGGACCTCTGACTGCGTGAAGTTCATCGGAGTTCGCCTCCGTCGTGGTCGTTGTGCGTGGCCGGGCGGGATTCGTGGCGGCAGCAGCGCCAGCAGTGCCGGTACTCACTGAGCGCCGGTTGCCCGGTGGCGGTGACGGGGTGACGCCAGGTGCTGAAGTCGTGGCCCTCGGTTTCACAGGTCAGGACCGGGGCGCAGGCCGAACACAGCAACCCCCGACCCGGGCCAGTCCGCCACCGCCGGGCGGCGGCCGCGTCCAGCGCGGCCTTCTCAGTGGGGTAGTGCGCCTGGACCAGAGGACCACCGAGAGCATCCCGGCAGCGGTCACAGTGGACACTGACGCAGGTGTGGACCTGTAGCATTGTTGATCTCCTCAATCGCTGTCACTGGGTGGCAGGGAGACCCGGTTCGGCGGGTTGCTGGCAGGCACGACACCGCTGAGCCGGGCACCCCGCGGCCTTTAACGGGATGATTTAATGACATATATATGGATTATTTAATCCGCAATAGGTGCGTGGATGTGCCTGCTCGGATACCTCCGTCAAGCCGTGTGAGCCCGCGCTACTCTTTGGCGCCAGGTGGAGCACGGAGGAATATGTGGCGGAGGACTGGATGGCCGTCGCGCGGGCGATCAGCCAGCGCACGACAGAACTCGGCATCAATCAACGCGAGTTGATTGAGCGCTCGCAGGTGTCGAAGGCAACGGTCGGCGAGCTGTATCACAACTCCGCGCAGCGTCGGCGCAGCGCCCGCACGTTGGAAGCACTGTCGATGGCGCTTGAGTGGCATCCGCAGCATCTGGTCGCGGTACTGACGGGTCAACGTGCCCCGAATATCGGCGAACCGGTGAGCCGTTCTGATGACGACGTTCCGGGAAAACTGGCCGCGATTGAGTACCGGCTTGCGCAGATAGAGACACGACTCGGCGCGATTGATGAGTTGAGTGACCGACTCGAAGAGATCAACGCCAACGTCGAAGCGGTGATCAGGTTCGTTGACTCGAACCGAAAAGAGGTGGGGGGCTGAGTGTTCCGGGTGGCTGCTGTTCATGCCGATAAGTCAATAGCGAATCCGTCGCACCGGCCATGCACCCACGATGCATCGCTAGTGCGCTTCCAGTGCATCCGTAGTACACTTCGCGGTTTTCGGAGCTATTTCTGATGGAGCCGGTGCAGCTGTGGACGGGTCGCACCGCGTGCGCGCTGCAAGCCGCGCTACGGATGACTAATGAGTCGTTTGCCGCGCATCTGGGCACCGCGGTCAGGACGGTCGCAACGTGGCACCAGAAGCCGGACCGCGTACCCAGCGCCGAGATGCAGCAAGCGTTGGATACCACCTTGGAACGCGCCGGAGAGGGGACCCAAGCACGATTTACCAGGAATACCGCCGAAACGGGCGCCAGGCCGGTGCCTACGGGCCCGCCGCTCGAGAGTCCAGCTCATGCCGCTGAGGACGACACCGCGACAGCGATGGACGACCTGACAGCTACTCCGTCATCTGCGATCATGACGGGAACGGCTGAGACCACGGCGGACGGGAGCTTCATGGGCTGGTTGCAGGTCGCGCACGCCGCCTCAGCGCCGCCGGATGGTTCGGATGTGGGGCAGATCATTCGCTGGTACCGCACGTACGAGGGGCTGACTCAGCAGGACGCGGCTGCCCGCCTGAACACCACGCAGTCACGGCTGTCGAAGCTGGAGAAAGGCACCCAGGCCCTGCGAGACGTTACCGAGCTGCGTCACATCGCGCGCAAGCTCGGCATCCCGCCGGAGCGGCTTGGTGTTCTGCCGGACCAGTCGGCGGACGCGCGCCCGTTCGCCTCGCACGTCAGCGAACGGGCGAGCCCGGTCCAGGAGAGTCAGGAGCGATGGCGGGATACCCGGTGCCGACTCAACGCCCACCGCGCGGTTCTGGGTGATCTGGCCGCCGAGCTGTACCCCGCTCAGCAGCGCATCCCCGGTACGACGGTTCTCACGTCAGCGAGCTGGGTGCCAGACGGTCCGGTAGACCTGTCTGACATCGAGTTGGCGTGGCGCGCTGAATCGCCGACACCGCACCTGGGAGGTAAGGATCCACAATCAGCAGGCGCGCGGCCTCTGATGGTCAACGGTGAGCGTTATGACCGCTACTCGCGCGCGCTCCGCGACCTCGCCCGACCCAAACTGCTCGACAATCGCGTCAGCTATCGACTGCTTGACGTCCAATGGTCAGGTCCCCGCGGAATGCTGGGGTTCAACTACACGAGCTACTTCGATGTTCTCGACGTGGGTGAAGCACTGGGACACGAGTTTGCACAAGCATGGCTCACCGCGGGCAAAAAGCGGCCGAGTTTCGCGGACCTGCCGTTCCGTCGGAGCATCACCGACCCATTCGACCTGTCCGGGCGGTCGATGCTGCCCAGTATCAATACGCTGACGATCCGGCGCGACTGTATCGAGGGCCACCGTATGTACCTGCATCGGCGGGACGCCAAATCGGTGGCCGCCGCTGGCGGCATGTACCACGTGGTACCCGCGGGTGTTTTCCAGCCCGCGGCCCTGGCACCGGCGCATCAAACCAATGACTTCTCGCTCTGGCGTAACGTCCAGCGCGAGTTCTCCGAGGAGTTCCTCGGCAACGACGAGCACGATGGCAACAGCGTCGACCCGATCGCCTACGACACCGACGAGCCATTCGTTTCCTTTGAGCGGGCACGCCAGGCCGGTGACTTCCGCGTCTTCGCCTGCGCCATGGTGTGCGAACCGCTCACCCTGTGGGTAGAGCTGCTGACGGTCGCGGTCATCGCGGCACCCGTGTTCGATGCGCTGTTCTCCAACATGGTCGCCGTGAATGAGGAAGGTGCCGCGGTCAGCACCGAGGCCGGCCGCCCCACCGTGGGAATCCCGTTCACCGCGGCGGCCCGCGAGCGGCTGCGGACTGAGCCGTTGTCCCCGATTTCCCGCGCCTGCATTGAGCTGGCCTGGCGGTACCGGCATCAGCTACTTGGCCCATGAGGGTGCTGGTCACCGGGGCCGCCGGTTTCCTCGGCTACGCGGTGGCCGCACTGCTGGTCGAGCAGGGACACGACGTGACAGGACTGACCCGATCTGGGGCGTCCGCGCTGCCCGACGGCGTTGCACGGCTCAAAGGTGATCTAGGCACACCCGAGTCACTGCCCAGGGCGCTCGCCGAGGTCGACGGAGTGTGTCACCTGGCCGGGTTGACCAAGGTACGCGAGTCGCGGACCGGTCCACTCGACTACTGGCGCACCAACCTCGGCGGCACCCTGACCATCCTGGACAAGCTCGCTAGCGCTTGCGCCGGGCGACTGGTCCTCGCGTCCACCTGCACGGTCTACGGCGAGCAGGCCGAGCAACCGATCAGCGAGACAGCGGCCGTGGCGCCGAGCAGCCCGTATGCCACCAGCAAGCTCGCCGCAGACCACGCCGCCGCAGACGTCGCCGTTACCGGAGCGATCGGAGCGATCAGCCTGCGCGCCTTTAACGTGGCCGGAGCGCTGCCCGGACACCCAGACCGCGACACAACCCGGCTCATTCCCCAACTCCTCGCCGTGCAACGGGGCCACGCGCCTGAACTGGTCGTTAACGGCGACGGCACCGCGGTCCGTGACTTCGTGCACGTGGCCGACATGGCTGTGGCTTTCGTCCTCGCGCTGCGCGCGTGCGAGCCGGGCACCTGGCGCGCCTACAACGTCGGCAGCGGCCACCCCAGCACCGTGCATGACGTCATCGCTACCGCCGAGTCAGTGACCGGACGACCCGTCCCACGACGGCACACCGCCGCCGCCCACGAACCGACGACACTGCTGGCCGACAGCACCCGCATCCGGTCCGAGCTGGGCTGGCGTCCCGAGAAGTCGAGCCTTCCCGAGATCATCTCCGACGCCTGGACCGCCCTGAACAGCGATTAGGCGCCCGCCGAATAGTCGATTACGGAATAGTGCACAACTGACTACGCTGCGTCTACCGCCACGGTCTGAGCTGTTGTTATCTAGTCGATGTGATCAACCCGGCACGGAACATCGCCTCAGCGCAACGGATGCGCCAGCCCTGCATGGTCCACCCGAGCTGGCTGGACCAGCGGGGCCGTACCCCACGCGCCGCCGGTCCAGCCCACCACCCTCGAACGACCTATCGGACAACCGCCGCCCACGGCAGGCCAACCCAGACCGCGCATCGTGGAAACCCGCTATGAGCGTGGATCCCGTTGGCGAGTTGGTGCACCGTAGTGATCACGACGTGCTGGGAAAACTTGCCGCGATTGACCAGCGCCTTCACCAGATACAGATCCAGCTCAACACCATGAGCAAGTTGCCCAGACAACTCGACGAGATAAGCGCCAACCTCGAAACGCTAATCGAATCACTCCGATCAGCGCCTTAGCCAGGAAGGAGCGCCGAGATGGTCGATACCTCTCCCGCTGCGCCGCCTCTCACGCCTGGGGAAGCGCTGGCCAAGCTGTTCCTGGACAACGCGGACCGGGGTTGCCACGCGGACAACGATGTCTTCGTGGAAGTGCTGCTGAAACGGCGGCGGGCCATCCAGGGGATCGCCAACCCCGGCGGGGAATGACGATCCCCCGGCTCGAGGAACGGGGTAGGCGATGACCGCGGAGCGTTCGCACCGGTTCGCCCTCACGGGTCACGATCCCGAGGGCTGCAACCGCACGATCATTTTGTGGCAGGAGGTCGATCTGGTGGACGGCATCGTCGCGCGCCGGGTGGTGGTGACGTTGGATGCCACGGTGAGCACCGCGACGGTGCTCACGCGTGCCGAAGCCGTCGAGGTGGCGCGGGCGATGCTGGCCGCTGCCACGTGATCACGATCACCGACGCCGGGCGCACCCGATACGCGCTGCTCCGCAGCGCGGCGCGAGGCCACTAGACCCTGGCCGGGCCGCCGGTTGAGGGGGAGCTAATCCCCCGTAACGCTCCCGAGAGGCTCCCGGCGGCCCGGCCGGTTCCAATTGACAAGACATCGTACAAGCCAGACAACTCGCGTACTTCCGTTCTCATCCGCGCCACCACTCGGTGCGTTCGTGGGCTGGTGTGCGGTGTCGCCCGCGCCGGGGGGAACGGTTCAGGCGTAGCTGGCCGATGAGGTCGGGGGTGAGCAGCAGGCGGGCGATCTCGCGGCGGGGATGCGAGGAATCAGGGCTTAGCGTCATGAGCTGCGCTATCGATCACTTCCTGTGTCAATTCCTGTCCGATCATCGATCGAATATCCTCAAGTGACGGAGCCGACATTATCAAGTCGCTCGATCTCCGGCATCAGCTGTAGTCCCCACCGTGCTTCTCAAACAGCTCGCGTACGCCGCCGTCAGTCACCTTGCCCACGGCCTCACGCACCGACTCCGAGCGCATGTCGAGGGCGATGAGACGGTCCTCGATCTCTACGACAGAATCGATGCGATCAAACGCATCACAGTGTTGCGCTGTGTAGTCGGCGAGGCCTTTCAGTTTGGCGGCGGCGTCCGCCAGGTGGAAGCTGTGAGGATCGACGATCGACGGCCGGATGCCTTCCTCGGTGTGGTGGCACAACACGAAGTCGTGGTACATGGGCCTGGTCGTACTGGGTGCCACGGAACGGGATGCGGAGGGACGCTGCGCCGCCGGTGGGATTGCGGGTACCAGCCGATGAGATCGTTGTCGGCCAGCTCGCGTTCGAGCACCTTGACCTCTCAGCCCTTGAGCACGCTCGGGAAGAGGCCGTCTTCGGCGGCAAGGAGGTGCTTCGGCCAGCGGCGGTCGGCATCAGCGACCACCTTCGTCTCGGGCAGCACCAGGTCGGTCAGCTCTGGGGTGCGAGTCTCTCGCTTGACAGGTTCGTAGGCCACCTTGCGCGCGTCTGGCAGCTTGGAGATCGATCGCTGGTGCTCTCGGAGCCACGTGCGGACGAGTTGCACGGCCGCGGACTCCACCGCCTCGACAACCTCCGGAAGTTGTTCTTCCTCGCCGGAACGAGTTGCCTGCTGTTGGCCCATGCCTCGCAGAACCTGGGCGACTCGGCATCAGCGATGGCCCAGGTCCGCGCCGCGCTCACCTGTGCCGAGCAAGCCGACCACAACGGGCTGCGGGCCTGGACCCACGGCACCGCCGTTCTCATTGCCGAGTGGTAACCCACTTGGGACAAAGTTAGCGTTCCACTAAGTTATCTTGCATGTCATCCACGGTCCCGAGGAGATACGCGTGAGCAATTTCGAATGGCTCGCGGACCGCGCTTTCATTCGCCTCGTTTTGCGCCGATCGCCAATCAAACCGCGACAGAACAGCATCCTGAGGAATCTGTATTAAGCCCTGTACCTGATTTTTCTCTTGCGCTCCTTGTCGCTGGATGTTTAGGAACAGTCTATATTGCAGAAACTGTGATACGAGAACGCGCCAGAGTACTGGATGCCTGCCGGGATGGAATCCTTCAAAAAGCGCCATGATATCTGGGATAAGATCGTTGATTTTCGTCTTTGAGCTATTCCAATCGGCCATGAATTCACCGAATGACTTGCATCTGGTGCGTCCCTGATCAAGCATGCTTTCTGCAAGAACTTCAAGGGTGCCAAAATACAGACCTTGTCGTCGATACACTTCAGGCGTTTCTCTCAGCAAACGCTCGTGATCTGACTTATCGGGATCCGCCCGGTCCGGGTCATACGGTAGCGCCGGATCCCTGGCCGCAAGTTGAAAGTCGCTTGCAAAAGATTGATAAATGGATTTAAGAAGCTTGTACTGTAGCTGCAGTCTTGGCTCAAGACTAAGATCTACAGTTGTAAGGCGCATCTGAAGTATCTTTGTCGTTGTCAAGGGAGCCAGGAGCATGAAAACTGTGGATTGGAAGTAGTAGCCCGGGCGCGCCAGCCATCCGCTACCATCCGCTTTGATGTCCTGCCGACGAGCACTCTGGGCCAGGCTAATTATGCGGCTGCTAGCGACCTCAGCAAATTCCATTGCCTGGAAGAGGAGTGGCTCACACTGTTCGTAAAGACGCCTCCGCGCGTCATACTCATAATCTCGCCGAGCGTCTCGCACTGCGCGGCGCTCCTCTAGCTCATTTGCCAGGTAAAGCTTTTGACTCTCGAGTTCACCCGCAAGAATCCGTTTTTGCTGTTCAAGCTGCGCCTGTAATACATGGACGCGTCTGATATTGATCCTGCTCTCGATGGCCGTGATAATAGCGATAATTAGGGATGCACCGGCGGCAATTAAAGCGCCTGCGATCTTGACGTCCATATTTGTCAGCATCCGTTTCTATTGCTCGGCATATCTAAGCTGCACTGTTGTTGCAGTCTCGTGCGGCCGAGGTCGACTCTGTCCGTGTTAGGAATTATCGTCAATCTCGCTGGGAAACCCGTCTGTGTCAAGTGATCGCCACGGTGACGGTAGGCTCACCGCAAGACCCACCGTTGCGATCATGACGTCTCTGACTGACAATCAGCTATTAGTTGCTCATCGATCATTGACTCGAACGAATTAACGGGCAATACCGGCACCAAAAGATGGCGGGCGTCGGCATCCCAATCCCATATGAACGCAACGGCGGTCTTCAATGCTTGCGCGAACTGCTCGGGAGTTCCTTCATCCAGCGTCTTGGCGTGTGCGACCTGATTGCGCTGCTTGAAAACGTCCGAATTTAAGCGCTCGGCCGTCCTATTTACCTGACCCTTAGAAAGCCTGGGGCCGAACTCATTCAATGCGTGAAGCTCACGTTTTCGTTCTCCCAACTGCAAAATGTGGTCAATGTAGGCCTCGCCTACATTGCTGAGTCGAAGCCTTTCGGCTAATCGCTTATCTATGAAAGCTTCCAGCGCAAATGCCATATAGAGCAACGCGTGTTGCCAGCGACTGTGTAGAGCTTGACGAACGGCGTCACCCAGTAACTCTCGCCAGATCGGATACCCCGGACCTGTAGTCGGCCTTCCGTAGACCCGGAATCCGAAGAAGAACGGAAGTCGCGAACTAGTTCGCTTGGATTGAGGCTCGAATGAGCTTACGACCCTGAACCACTCGGGACGCAGGCTATCAATAGTCAGATGTACCGCATACTCTCCGTAACCACAGTCAGGAACCCCTGAAGGGAAGTGGTACTTGCGCACATAGAAAACGTCTTTAAAGGGCCGCTCAAGAACAATATCCAGGGTCTCCCCGATCTTTGCTGCCACCAGGATGTCGACCCAACAATCACTCGAGAACGACCAGTAGAACTCCTGATTTTCAAACACCGGTAAGTCGAAGACGCCCAAAACTGCGTCTCGGACAGAGAACTCATAGACACCCGAATCTATTGCGGCGCGATCTTCCAGTAACGAGCCTTCAATTGGCGATCCGACATAGTGAAAGGAAAACCTGTTCGGCGGCTCCGAAGGAGGATCGGCGGTAAGATCAAGATGCTGAAGCCTCGCCACAAGCTCTGGCTTCATTTTTGCATTAGCGGGAATTACAAGACCCACGTGCACCGTTTCGACTGGTCGCTGCCTCGCAAAACGACGTTCTGGCGATATGGGCAACCTACCCTCCTATTCGCGACTTTGCAGCCGATTTGATTTATGGACCAACCTGACTCAGTTAGGCGAGTCGCTTAGCCAAGTGAGCCAATGTAGATGAGGGGTATAGTACGCGACGCTATGCGTTCGTGCGTAGTGACCAGTTGCGCCTGTTGAGCCGCTTCCGGCTAACGGCTTCCTGACCGTAGAGCCCTCAATGGAGATGTCGGCCTGTCGCAAGATGGAGGAAGTGGCGGTATCCCGTCGTGTCGGTGAGCTTGTGCGAAGCGGGCCGGCGCCACTGGGCCAGGTGGAGCACCGCTCGCAATGAACGACCTTGGCATGTCCTGCTTTCGTAACTCAAATGCCCTGATCGTTTTGTTCAGAAGAGGCCTGATCGAGTGTGCAGAACTCACTGTGGGCGTCCGAGAGGAGTCGCGCTACCTCGGGAGTCTTGTCGCTACCGATCCGAACCGAACGCCTCCGCGGCGCGCCACCGCATTGCAAGTCACCGGCCACTTAGTCGTCTTTGCCCGGGTAGTCGTCGAAGATGGAGCTGGCCAGTGGAGCCGGTGGTCCGATGGCAGCGGGAGCGCCCATGTCGGCGAGCCCGGCATGCCACGCCTCTCGCCATTGTGTGCTCTTCTTCCAGTCGACGAGGATGCGATCGATCGGAGGAGGATCGCCAACCAGTGGCCAGCGCCCGTCGGCCGCAAGCAGCAGGCGAACGATAATGGCGCGACGTACGAGATCGCGAAGCCGGTCAACGGCGCGTTCTATTTGCATATTGGGCATGTCATCCTCGCGAGCAACGGAAAGGTCCTTGAGCCACCCGTCCATAGTTTTCCGTGGAATCGCCGCCCCGTGGACGAGGCGGGAGCGGAGATCGTACAAGATCTTGAGATCTTCAAAGATGACCGATGGGTCGTCGTCGTCGGTGGCCAGCAATGCCGCGGCGCGCGTGCGCACCCGAAGAGAGATGTCCGTCTTATCGGTCCCCGAAAGCGATGCTTCCAAGGCCGTGGCCAAGTCGACTACGTTTTCATCCCACCTCTTTGCCGAAAAGGTTCCGCCGTACTTGAGGAACGCCATGTCCAGCGGCTGGATTAGCTGCTTGTTGGTCTGCGGTGGGATGACTGTATCGTACAGCGTCAGGATCGCCTGGATGGGCCCCGCGCTGTCCTCGGAAAGGACGGCGGGACGCAGACAGAGCGGGTGCTCCACGTAATCGAGCACTCGGAGGCGCGCAGCGTACCGGCAGACCTTCGTTGTCTCGCCGGTGACTTCGTAGATGCCGGTTGAGGTGGCGCTGTAGAGCAGCCGGATGACTAGGAGGAAACGATCGACAGTGCGGGTTGCCGGTGTGAGCATGTCATACGGGTTGGGTACTGAGGTGCGTGCAGCAACGAGCGCTTCCGGCCGGGAGAAATGGTGCGGTAGCTCGCGATTAAACGCGGCGGGTGCCGTGGGAATGATGCTTGCGATCTGGCCGAGGGACTCTCCGCGTCCGGTCGGAAGCACGGTCACTGGGCCTATAGTGAGCACGCTGCGATCGGCCGTCGTGAGATGCGAAACCACGCGTGCACACGCAAGCTCGATTGTCGGGCTGTCGAGCCGGTCGATCAATTCCAGGATCACCTGCTCGACCGGCGCGCTGGCGGCGATGTATGGGTCACCAGCAGTGCCCAACCGGACGATGGCCGCTTCGAGCAAGCTCAGCGCATACATATGGGGGAATTCCGGCGAGTATTGCGACTGTTCGGGCTTCTCGAAGTGGCGTGGGAAGAGCCGACGCAGGGTCTGTTCGAATTGCTTGAACGCGGGACCGTTCATCACGTCCGAGCCATAGTAATCTCTGCCCACGCGCACATACGGATGCGAGGCTGGGCATGGGATAACCCGCTCGCGCGCAAGCGATATGAACGCCTCATCCAGCATCGCTACGGCGTCGGCTCGAACCGTCTCCATGTCCGCGAGTAAGATGGCCTATCTCCTATCTCCCGTACGTTCGTCGTCGAGAAGCATACGATGCGCCGTGGCTGAGGTATTGATGGCGTTCCTCGATCCCTCCGCTGACGGTCATGGTTCGCTCCTCATGTCGTTTGTCCTCACACTGCTCAGTGCGGTGCGCACACGGTGGTTCTGGCGCGGTTGCTCCACGCCTGAAGGTGGCAGCACACCACTCCGTGGCGACTGGTGGTACGACGCCTGGTACATGCCCCGAGCATCTCGCGTCATCGATCGCGGTGGGGTCGAACCCCGACCTTCCGATTTTCAGGACTCGGGATAATCGTTCGCCGAATGACGTCTACGTTCGTGACCTGCGCTGTTGTATTGATGCGAATGCTGGTGAACTTGGACGAACGTAGGCGGATGAGACCAAAGATGAGACCACCGGGTCTCCGCGACCTCACTGAGACCTTCACCCGTGGCGGTGTCGTTTCCCGACAGGATTGCTCTGCGGCACACGGTTCAGGAATGGTTCGTCAGTAACAGGCTGTGTGTGGCGTCTGACGTGCGAACAGTATCTCACCGACCGTGCACAAGAACACTTCCCAGCTCACGGGGTGTTATAGTCCGGACCTTTGCAAGGCGGGGATCGGACTCGTCCTGATCTCCGCGCCACCATGTGGTGCGCTCGTGGGCTGGTGTGCGGTGCCGTCCACGCCGGGGGGAGGGGTTCAGACGTAGTTGGCCGATCAGCTCGGGGGTGAGCAGGAGGCGGGCGATCTCGCGGCGGGTGCTCATCGGTGTGGTGGCCCAGCGTTGCGCGACGTCGGCGCCGGGTTCGATCAGGCCGCGCAGTGCGCTGGGGGTGCTCAGCTCACGCTCGCGGGTTTCCAGGGTGGTGATCTCGCGAAGGAGGGTTGGTTCGGCCCGGACCAGGGTGGCCACACTGACCGTTCCCGCCGCGACCGCGTCGGCGAGTTGCTCGTGCCGGGCCCGCGCGGCGGCGAGCCGGTCCCGGACCTCGGACAGTTCGCGGTCACCGTCGAGTTCGCCCGCGCGCAGAGCGTCGATCACATCGGGTTGCGCCAGGTAGTCGAGCATGACCTGCTCGGCGAGGGTGTCGAGGTCGGCTTGGGTGATCCGCACGCAGCCCTTCGTGCGGCACAGGTATATCGGGTTGGCGCCCTCGCGGTAGCCGACGTTGAGCGTTCCCGCACAGACCCCGCACCGCCCGATGAGCGACAGCAGGTGCTTGGCCCGACCGGGCCGGGTGGTTTTGCGCTGCGGTGCGCGCAGCAGCCGCTGCACCGCAAACCACTCGCCCCGGCTGACCAACCCCGGCCACTGCCCCTCATACAAGCCCTCCAGATCCACCATCCGATCCCCACCACGCCAGCCGGGGAGGTGCGAGCGCAGACCCGCATACACCGGCTTGATCGCCAGCGAGCGCAGATGCTGCCCGGTCCACACCACCCCAGAGCGAGTCCGGATCCCTCGCTGCTGGAAATCCCGGGCGATCCCCCGGAGGCTGTGCCCCTGGATCAACCGCCGGAACAGCTCAGCGACCACCTCCCCCTCGCCCGGTTGAGGTTCCTGAGCGATGAACACCCGCGTCTGGGGATGAAACACCCGCCGGTACCCGTACGGGATCGGCCCGTGCGGGCGACCCGCCACCGCGTTGGCCGCCGCCGCCCGCCGGCCCCGGGTGGACATCTTGGCCGACTCGTACTCGCTGTCCACCGCGTCTTCCAGCAGCGAGCGGCGGTCCCGACCATTACCCGGCTCATAGCACCGGCCGTGGGTGGTCACGAAGATCGACACCGAACGCTGCTCGCACAACTCCAGCAACCGCACCCACTCACCGACCCGGCGGCTGCCCCGGCTGCTCTCCCAGACCATCAACACCTGCGCACCGAACCGGTCGGCTTCCAGATCAGCGATCAACGCATCGAACCCACCCCGCACCTTCCGGGAAAACCGCGATGCACTGACCGACGCATCCCGATAAGAACCCTCGACCAGACTCCAACCCTGCTCACCAGCCACCCGCACATGATCCGCGTGCTGCTCCTCCAACGACCGAGCCCGCCCCGACCGATCCAAACTCACCCGCAAGTAGTCCCGGGCACCCTTGGCCCGTTTACCCTGCTCAACACCACTCAAGGCCACCATGCGACGAAGAGTACCTCTAACAAGGTGTCACCGGCGTGGAACAGCTCTGTTGTTGAGCTCGGGAGTGCCAGGGTTAACGAGCGACCGGAAATCCTCTTGCCGGCGGCTTTCGTTGGGCCCCGAGAGTGTCAGGGGTGGGTGCGACAATGGTTCCGTGATGGGGACGCTGCTGGATCCGAGACAGGCGATGGTCGTCTGTCTCGACCAGTGGCGTCACGCCATCATCGAGTGCGACGACGCTGGATTGCAGGATCAGGTGCGCGATATCGAAGCAGCCTCCCGCATGCTGCATTCGGTGATGCTGGAAACCGTCGCAGAACTGGATTCCCGCAATATCGCGGTCGCCGCTGGGTTCCGCAATACCAAACAGTTGCTGGCCGGGATGCTGAACCTGTCGCCCACCGAGGCCGGCACCCGCGTCACCCACGCCGGGCTACTCGCGTCGCGCCGGGCATTGGGCGGTGAGGTGCTGGCACCGTTGCTGCCGCAGACCGCCGCGGCGTTGGCCGCGGGTGAGATCGGACCGGGGCAGGTCCGGGTGATCACCGAGACCATGAACGCCATCCCCGCCTGCGTGAACGTCGCCGACCGCGACGCCGCCGAAGGCGAACTCGCCCACCACGCCCGGTCATTCCACCCCACCGCCCTGCACAAGATCGGCCAGCGGATCCTGGCGCACCTCGACCCCGACGGTCCGGAGCCCCGCGACGAGCAGGAACTGGCCCCCTCCGCCGGAGAACTACGGTTCTGGGAACGCCGCGACGGACGGCTCGGCCTGGAGGGACACCTCGAACCCGAACACAGCGCCGCGTTCCGGACGTTGATCGAACAACTCGCCGCACCCCGACCCGCTGCCGTGGGCATCCCCGATACCCGCAGCACCGGCCAGCGCAACGCCGACGCGCTACTGGAGGTCTGCGGCTTGGCCCGCGCCGCACAGGACTGCCCCACCACGGCTGGGGAGCCACCGCACCTGACTGTGACCATCGATTGGGACGCGCTGCGCACTGGCCTGGGGGTAGCGACGCTGGACTACGGGACCCAGATCAGCGCATCGCAGGCCCGACAGTGGGCCTGCGATGCCAAGATTATCCCGGTTGTGTTGGGTGGGAAATCCGAACCACTCGACGTCGGCCGGGCAATGCGGACCGTCCCGCTATCCATCCGCCGCGCGTTGGTCGCCCGAGACCGCGGATGCGCGTTCCCCGGTTGTGACCGACCCCCGGGAATGTGTCAAGCGCACCACGCGCGACACTGGATTGATCATGGTGAAACCAAAGTAGAAAATTGCGTCCTGCTGTGCGAAGCGCACCATCGGCATGTGCATCTTACCGGGTGGGAAATCCTCATCGACCACGGTCACGTCGAATTCATCCCACCCACGATCATCGACCCCACCCGGACACCACTACACAACCCACTCCGCTGCTAGGCCCGGAGCCGCGTGATCTTTGAACACCATACGTCAGCGTTCGTGCACCTGGCCGTCGGCGACGCACCAGCAGCGGGTAGTGCGGACAGCTTCAAGCATCCGACGGTCATGGGTCACGAAAAGCAACGTGCCCTTATACGACTCCAGGGCGGATTCCAGCTGCTCGATCGCGGGCAGGTCGAGGTGGTTGGTCGGCTCGTCGAGCACCAGCAGGTTCACCCCGCGGGCCTGCAGCAGGGCCAGCGCCGCGCGGGTTCGCTCTCCGGGCGACAGGGAGGCGGCCGGCCGCGGCACGTGCGCGGAGTGCAGGCCGAACTTCGCCAGTAGCGTCCGCGCCTCGGACTCCGGCCATTCGGGTACAGCCCCCTCCGACACAGCAGAGCCGAACGCGCGCAACAATGGCTCATCGCCCAGGAACAACCCGCGGATCTGGTCGATCTCCCCGACCCGCACCCCCGGACCCAACGTCGCATTACCCGACGACAGCGGTACCCGGCCCAGCAACGCGCCCAGCAGGGTTGACTTCCCGGAGCCGTTGGCGCCGGTGATGACGACCCGGTCGGCCCACCCGAGCGCCACGTTCACCGGGCCGAGACGGAACCCGCCCCGCTCGACGACGGCGCCGCGCAAGGCCGCCACCACCGAACCCGAGCGGGGCGCGGCGGCGATCGACATCCGCAGCTCCCACTCCTTGCGGGGCTCCTCGACCACGTCGAGCCGCTCGATCTGCCGCTGTGTCTGCCGGGCCTTGGCGGCCTGCTTCTCGCTGGCCTCGGCGCGGAACTTGCGGCCGATCTTGTCGTTGTCGGTGGCCTTGCGCCGCGCGTTGCGCACGCCCTTTTCCATCCAGGACCGCTGCATCCGGGCTCGGGCCTCCAGCCCGGTCCGGGTGTCGGCGAACGCGTCGTAGGCCTCCCGGGCGTGCTCACGAGCCCGCGCCCGCTCGGTGAGGTACGCGTCGTACCCGCCGTCGTAGACACCGACCTGCTGCTGGGCCAGGTCCAGCTCCACCACCCGAGTCACCGTGCGGGCGAGGAACTCGCGGTCGTGGCTGACGATCACTGCTGGCGAGCGCAGCCCGGCGACGAAGCGTTCTAGGCGGTCCAGCCCGTCGAGGTCGAGGTCGTTGGTGGGCTCGTCGAGCAGTAGCGCGTCGTAGCGGGACAGCAGCAGTGCGGCGAGCCCGACCCGGGCGGCCTGACCGCCCGACAGCGTGGTCATCGGGGTGTCGAGATCCACACCGAGCCCGAGGTCGACGGCCACCTCCGCGGCCCGCTCGTCGAGGTCTGCGCCACCGAGAGACAGCCAGCGGTCCAGCGCCGGAGAGTATTGGTCCGGCCCGCCGTCGGCCAGCGCCTGTGCGGCGGCGTCCATCGTGGACAGGGCGTCGGCTACCCCGGTGCGACGACCCAAGAAGGACCGCACCGTCTCGCCGGTGCGGCGGTCGGGTTCCTGCGGTAGGTGCCCGACCGCCGCATCGGCCGGCCTGCGAACCACCGCACCGTCCTGCGGGGCATCCAGGCCGGCCATCAGCCGCAGCAGAGTTGACTTGCCCGCACCGTTGGCCCCCACCAGCCCGACCACATCACCCGGGGCGACGATGAGGTCGAGCCCGGAGAACAACACCCGATCACCGTGTCCGGCAGCCAGCCCGGCAGCATGCAGTGTGGCGCTCATGTCAGCGCCGACGTTATCCGGTGAGCGTCGCGAGCGCTGCGTCGAGGCTCTCCAGGGTGGGCCGCTGGTCGGGGTCTCGGCGCAGGCACGCGTCGATGACGTCCGCCACGTCAGCGGGTAGCCGCCGTCGAGCGCGGACCCTGGGCGCCGGGCGGGCCAGCTGTGTTCGGCACAGCGACAAGGTCGAGGTGTTCACGCTGCCCGAAGCGGAGTCACCCGGAATGTCGAACGGTTGGAGCCCGGTAGCGGCCTGGTAGAGCACCAGGCCGATGCCCCAGACGTCCGCGGGAGGCCCGAGGACACCGCCGGTGACCTGCTCGGGTGACATGTAGCCGGGGGTGCCGAGACCCGCGGAGCAGCGGCCGGGAGGCCGGGCCAGGCTCAGGTCGATCAGGCGGGCGACGCCGTCACAAGCGATGATGTTGCTGGGTTTGACGTCGAGATGCAGATGGCCGCAGCTGTGCAGGTATCGCAGGGCTGAGCACAGGTGCCGGCCGAGGTGGCCCAGATCTTGCGTGCCGAGACGTCGCCGACTGCCGCTGAGGAGGTAGCTCAGGGTTGCGCCGGTGAGGTTCTCCAGGATCAGCAGCGGTGCCTGCGCCGAGTCTGGTTTGACGTATTGGTAGGCCCGCACCAGGTGCGGATGAGTCAGGGACAGCAGCAGGCGGGCCTCGCGCTGCAAGTGACGGCGGGCAGCGGCGTCGCTGGTGAAATCAGGTCGCAGCGTCTTGATGAAACAACGGCAGTAGCGCTGCGAGCTCCACACCTCGTAGCTGTCCAGATCCTCCCCGCGGCGCACGTGCTCGATCACCTGGTAGCCGGGCGCGAGCAGGTGACCCGCGGGGTGCGCCGGAGGACCGTCGTCGCGCACCCGGTCACTGCTCGCCCGGACCGCGAGATCGGGCGGTGTGGTCATATCAGCTCCGGCTGCAGTTGGAGGTCCGCCTCGGCCGGCTTGTCGCGCTGCTGGTGCAGCCGGTACAGCTGCGCGTAACCGGGGCTGGTGGCCAAGAGTTCCTGGTGAGTGCCGACTTCGGAGACGTGCCCGTCAGCAAGGAACACGATCTGATCGGCATCGGTCACGGTCAGCAGGTTGTGGGAGATCACCAGCGTGGTGCGCCCGGTCATCAGCCGGCGCATCGGCGCCAGGATGCGGTCGGTGGAGCCGGCGTCGAGGCCGGTGGTGGGCTCGTCGAGCAGTAACACCGGAGCGTCGCGGATCATGGCTCGAGCCAACGCCAGGCGCTGGCGTTGGCCGCCGGACAACAGCCGCCCACGTTGCCCGATCCGGGTGTCGTAGCCGTCGGGCATGGCGCTGATGAAGTCGTGCGCGTCCGCAGCAGCGGCGGCGGCCACCAGCTCGGCCTCGGTGGCGGCGGGATTACCCCACAGGATGTTGTCCCGGATGGTTCCGTCGAACACCAAGGTCTCCTGCAGGACCGCCGAGACGTTGCGGCGCAGCGTGGCCAGTGGCAGGTCCCGCAAATTGCACCCGTCAAGGCTGATCCGCCCAGCGCTGGGATCATAGAATCGCAGCAACAGCTTGCTCACCGTGGACTTGCCGGCCCCGCTCGCGCCCACAATCGCAACCGTCTGCCCCGGTGCGACCGCGAAGGTGATCTTCTTCAGGGCCAGGCGGGCGGCGCCAGGGTAGGCGAAAGTCACCGCATCGAAGTTCACCCAGCCCTGCGCCCTGCTTCCCGGACCGCCGGGCAAGTCACGCGGTTTCGCGGGCTCGCGAACGTCGGGTTCCTGGCTGAGCAGGTCGATGATGCGTTCGGCGCTGGCGCTGGCCGCGTAGAGCGTGTTGGACAGCCGACCCGCGCCCCGGATCGGGCTGTAGAGCCTGGTGAGGTAGGTCACGAACACCACCAGCCCGCCAACGGTGATCTGGTTGTGCGACAGCGCCCACACGCCCACCCCCAGGACCAGCACGACAGCCATGGTTTCCAGCAGTTCGGTCAGCGGCCGGTACAGGGCCCGCAGCCGCGTCGCGGCCATCTCTGCGGTGAACCGGCCCAGGTTCTCGCGGTGAAACCGCTCGGTCTCAGCGGCGTGGCGATCGTAGGCCTGCACCAGGGCAACGTTGGCCAGGGTCTCCTCAGCGGCGGCGGTGACCGATCCCGATCGCCGTCGCTGCTCCCGGGACGCTTTCTTGATCCGCGCCGAGAAGTACCGCGCGATCACCAGGAATGCCGGCGCGGCGACCATCGCCGCCAGCGCGAGGTGCCAGTTCAGGTAGAACAACGCTCCGGCGAAAAACAGGATCTCAAACCCGTAGGACAGTGTGCTGGTCACGCCGGAGAGCACCAGTGCCTCGATCGAGTCGATGTCCCCGGTCAGCCGGGACAGGGTGTCTCCGAGCTGGCGCCGGTCGAAGAAGTCCACCGACAGCCGGTGCAGGTGATCGAACAGCCGGGTCCGCAGGTCGAGGACGAACCGCTCCCCCAGCCAGGCGGACAGCAGTTCATCGGAGAACGAGCCGAGCCCCTGGGCCAGGCCGATCCCGATGTAACCGACCGCGATCGCCGGGAAGGCGTGGAAGTTACGCGGGATCAGCACGTCGTCGATCAGCAGCTTGAACATCCAGACCTGCGCGGTGTCCAACAGTGGTCCGACGGCGACCAGCAACAAACTGGCGTACAGGCGACCCCGGTAAGGGCGGGTCGCGGGCCAGAACCACCGGAAGATCACCCGAATACCGGCCGCCGGGGTCGCCGCAACCGACCCCTTGGGCGTTGCCTGGGCCGCCGAGGAGCGCCCCCCGGCACGCTCCCCCCGCCGCTTCGTCACTGAAAGCCAGTCCTCCCATCACGGCGACTGGGGCCCCACCCCCGTGTTCATGGAGGTGAGGCCCCTGCCGTCACATACCGTTACCGCCTGGTAACCCTAGTCCTCACGGCGGTGACGGCTGTTGCGGCGACGGCGGCTGCCGCGGTGGCGCTCGCGGCGCTCGCCGTGGTCGCAGTCGTCGTTGTGCCCAGACAGCGCGCGGTCGAATGACTTGAAGTAGCCAGTCACGACTTCATCTCCCATTCATGATCATCGATGGCTCTGTCAACCACCTGTACAAAAGATGTTCGCTTAACGCGGAGGTAACGTTACACACAATCATCGAGCGGTTACTTAACTCCCTGCACACGGTGGTCACGCTGCGATGACTCCGCACAGTGACGACCGGCGTGCGCAATGGGGGTCTGGGTGTGCTCCGTGAGTTGCAGGAGCGGCCACCTGACGCCTACCCACCACCAACGAGGAGCGATGGCGACCACGAACCCATGATGGACGGCGGGTGCGCAGACCCGGCGCTGTCCCCGGAACTTCGAGACGCGCTCACGCTGCTGCGTGAGCACAGTGACGACAGCGACTCCCGCATGCTGGTCGATGACGTGCTGGCCGGCCGGTGCAGCCTGGTCGAGGCATCGGGCACGGCAGCGTTCAGCAATGTCGTGTTCGCGAGTATCGCGCAAGAGTTCGACCAGCTGACCGCAGAGGAGAAGGAGCGTCTCGCCGCCCAAGCCGAGTCGACTGGGCACGGGCCCTGCGGCTTGCCATCCTCCAGCTGCGCTGGGGCGAGCGCGCTGCGCGGTAGCCCGAGCCAGTAATTTCGCCGCTACCGCCGCGCAGACTTCACCGCACTCGAGACTTCACCGCACTCGAGACTTCACCGCACTCGAGACTTCACCGCACTCGAGACTTCACCGCACTCGAGACTTCACCGCGAAGGCACCAGGCCGCGACGAAGGCCCCCGTTGAGCAGCAGTGGAAGCTCCTTGAGAAGCTCGCCTACGACATCATCATGGGCGATGGGCTCACCCGCCATCTGACGCATGAGTACATTCGCGCACGCGTTGATGAACACCTCACCCAGTATCTTCGTGGTGGTAGAAGCTATGGTCGTGTTGATAGTTGTGCCGGTACCGGGGAAAATCTTGAAAAAGCTTGCCGCCGTTCGGGCCACAGAGGCTACACCGAGGACCGTGGCGAAGGCGGTGGCGACGGCTCTGGGATCAACCTTGAATCCCATGATAGTGGCGATCTGGCCCAGCATGCTGATCTGTAACGCGCTCAAGGGAATGGAATCAACAAGTGGGATGGGTGTAGCCGCGATCAATGCAGCCGTGCCCACGTTGAAGTTCACCGAACGCTTGGCCTCAGCGATCTTGAGCTCCAGCGATACGCGCTGACAGCTGGCCAGCGTATGCCGCTCCGCATCCGGCAGCTGATGGTAAATCGCGCTCACGAGATCAGGAAGGCCGAACGGTGGAAGCGTGACACCCGCGACGTTGTCTTCTTCCGCCAGGGTCGTGAAACACTGTCCGTCGAGCACGGGAAGCTCGAGCGAGGTGAGGTACTGGGCGAATCTGTTGGCACGAGGGTCGTCATAAGTGGGGCACTGCGTGAGCACCAGCGCCACCAACACATCCTTGGCCAACGCTCGGACGATGTCCGCCTCGACCGCTTCGAAGCGTTCATCCCGGGTCCGGACGCAGTAGAGACAGAAATGGATACGGGCGTCGTCATCGTCCATCTGCCTCCTGATCTCGGTAAGGTAGGTCTCCGCTATCGATTCCGCCTCCACACCGAGCTCGATGCCCGGCGTGTCATATACGGAGATCGGGAGGTTCGGCCGCACGTACCGTCGGATACTCTGGGTGATTGAGGTACCGACGCCGACCGGGGCGATCGGCTCGCCGAAAATTGCGTTGACCAACGTGCTCTTTCCGACACCGACCCGTCCGGCGAGCATGACGTTGAGGCGAGACCTCCCCCGCAGCGCTTGAGAGAACCCGTCCCGGAAGAACTTCTCGAGGTTGAACTCGTCCTGACCCTCGGTATACCGGAGTAGGCCTGTAGATCCATCCATCGGGTCCCCTTATCAGCCGGTTTCCAGCACTGGCCTGTATGACCCACCCAGGCAAGATCAATAGCGCTGGTAGGTCGCGGCCGCGCAGCTCTCGGAGGTGTGGCGGCGCTGTTAGGACAACGACCTGATGCGCGCGGCGTTGTCTTGTAATTTGATGTCGATCATTCTGGATCGCGACAAATCCCCCGAGTGGCTCGAACTCCTTGATCCGATACCCAGCAGCCGAGCCGAGCCCTACCTCAGGCTGCGATGCCGAACCGCTGCTGCAGGGGTTGATCCAGGCGTGGCCGCGGTGCCCGATGCGACGATCTCCCGCGACCTGGGCGTTTGCGAGGACACCGGACACCGTCCGATTAAGCGGTGGTACTCAGCGCGGATCATGGCCAGGCCGCCGACGACGCGGCGCAACGCATCCCCGTTGATCACACTGCAACGGCCACGCCCGCACAGGGGCAGGCCTACCGACCGCTTCGCAGTTACCAGGCCGGCTGCGCCACCTCAGCCTCACTCCCGCCCACAGGAACCCTGACCGGCACCCCCGAACAAGCCGCTCGGCCGCGCCAGCGGCCGCTACCACAACGACCCGACCACATGACAGAACGAACCCCCCAAGGATCAACGCGGTGCTGCGCTAGCAGCCGCCCGACCCGCCCGTTGCCGTCTTGGAACGGGAGGATCACCTCGAACTGATTGTGCAGGCAGGCAATTTCCACCAGCGGCGGAAGAGTCCGTTTGCCGCGCACGGAGTTCTCGAACGCGTCTAGCCAGTCGGGCAATACAGGTGCCCACGCTAGTGCTCAGCAAAGCCGCTGCGATGCAGTGCCAATCACCTCCACGTACGGCGATGCATGATACTCAAGCATGGATTAAGTATCATAACGGCCGTCCTATGCGACTTGCGTATCACTCAGGCGTCTGGATCTGGGACCAGCGAGCCCCCGCGCTGCCGGGTGTCCGCCCAGTCACTGAGCGTATGCGCCTACCGCACGCTGTCCGGGAAGCTTGTGGGTGGGGGGCCGAACAAGCGCTGGCTGGTGTTCACCACCGTGCGGCCGAAGCCGCGGTTGCCGATGGCCCCGATCGCCGCTCCGATACCGAACGGCGCGAGCCTGCCCAACGCCAGGAACCCCTGCTTCGGAGCGTACTTTCGCACGAACCAGCGGCCGAGGGTCTTGTTGATCGCGGTGATCGAGGACAGCGGAATCGCGTCGGGCAGCAGCTCCCCCCAATGCTGGCTCTGTCGGCCGGCCATCTTCTCCACCAACAGGGCGCCGCTCTCACCGAGCACGATGGCGAGCACCAGCGTCTCGAGTCGCTCGATCTCCGCCATCCGGATGCCGTGAATCTCCGCGACGGCCAGTGCGTACAGTGCGGTGGCTTCGAAGAACAGCGCCAGCTCGCCGCCAGTGAGCGCGAGGGCGAGGACAGTGCCCACGACAGGCGCGGCCGCGGCACCGCCCACGGCAGCACCGGCACCGGTGACCGCCACCAGGTACTGCTTCTCCAGCGCGGTGATGATCTCGGCTGGGGTCGCGTCCGGGCGCGCTCGGCGCAGGCGCGCCACGTAGGCCGCGACGGGCGCCTGCTGGATGCCGATGGCCTTCTCCAGCATCCTCTGGAGCACCGCGGGCAGCGCCACCTGCTGGTCACCCATGATCGCGACCGCCGTTGCCCCGCTCCACACGCCGGGTGGTCGTCATGCGCCCCATCCTTCCAGCACAGGACTGCGGGTGGCCGGAATCGTCACAGACCTCCTCCGCTAGCCGAGCTGGCCGCGGATCGCTCCATCCGGGAACGCGGTCGTGTGGATGATGACGTAGTAACCGGCTGGATGGTCGATGACGGCCTTCATCTTGTCTGGGGTGCTCGTTGAGCAGCCCGAGGCCGTACTGCCGGCCCCGGGGAAGTGCTGGTCATTGAAGAAATCGATCGGATGCGGACCGTCCTGGCCCGGAGGTGCGACGTGAATATGAGCCATGGTGACGTCGCCGCGGAGGTCCTTCCACGACAGGGCGTAGCAGACCGTGTTGTGGGCCACGTCGAAGTCGACTCGGGCTGAGCCGCTCGCGCCTTGGTTCCCGCCGCCGGTGACCTCCTCGGGGGTCAACTGGATCATGTAGTGGCCGGGGCCTTGGGGCTGCGGATCGTCCTGCGCCGATGCCGTGCTCGGCAGGGCGGCGACCACCAGCAACGACGACAAAGCCGCGAGGCACGCTCCGAAACGTCCCAACATCGTGAGCTCTTCCCTTCTGAAGTACCGCGCGGACGAACCCATCGACGTTGTCGGCTGTGCTCGGGTGTGACGGTGCCACCACTATACGTAATCGCCGGCGCGGTTCGGCTTGTTAGCTCCGTGTCGCGAGAAGGATGGGCTCGCTAGGCTCGCGGACGTGGAGCCGCTGCTTGCGGTGCGCCAGTTCGTGGCTTTCGGGCTGTCGCACCGCGTGGTGATCGCGGTGCTCGTGGTGGTTGCGGCGGCGCTCGTAGCCCTTGGTCGGCGGTGTCGCGGTAGACCTGTTCAGCGGTGGTGCAGCCGGACCTTTGCCCTGGTGTTCGCCGGGTTCCTGCTACCGCTGGAGCTTTACTGGCTGCTGTTCGGCCCGGGGGAGATCAAGTATTCGCTGCCGTTGCAACTGTGCGACCTGGCGGCCATGGCCGCGGTGTGGGCGTTGTGGTCGTACTCCGACACGGCGTTCGCGCTGACCTATTTCTGGGGATTGACGCTGACCTCGCAGGCCTTCTCGAGCCCCGAGCTGACCGGTCCGGACTTCCCGTCGCTGCAGTTCGTGTCGTTCTTCGGCATACACAGCTTGGTGCTGTGGGCCGCGATCTATCTGACCTGGGGGGTGGGACTGCGACCGGACTGGCACAGCTACCGGATCGCGCTCCTGGCCACGATCGGCTGGGGGATGGTGATGTTCGTGTTCAACCAGCTCGCCGGCACCAACTACGGCTTCCTCAACACCAAGCCCGTGGTCAAGTCCCTGCTGGACCTGCTGGGTCCCTGGCCGTGGTACCTGCTCTCCGCACTGGCCGTAGGCGCCGCAGCGTGGGCGCTGATCACCTGGCCATGGGTACGGCAGCGGGCTCGCGCGGCCCACCTCTGACTCGTGGTACCGATGCACTTGCGACACTGGTCGGGTGGACGATCCGGCACGGCTGCGCATCACCTTCCCGTGCCAGCACGAAGGTTGTCCGCACGCGGCGGCGATCGTCGAGGTGAGCCGGCGCGGGCAGCTGTACATCAATGACGAGCAGGACATCATCTACCGGGTCTTCCCCGACGCCCAGGGCACGATCCGGACCATCGGTTTCCTGCCGTACACGAGTTTCGCCAGTCAGGTGCCCGACCTGGCCGCGACCATCCTCGCGGTGCGGGCCATCGACGGGGCGGCCTTGTACGCGCTGGATCGCACCTGGATCCCGTTCTACTGCCCGGACTGCGATCGCTCGTTCTGCGTAGCCCACTGGAACCTCAAGCCCACCTTCGACTGGGGCTTTGATCACTATTCGGGTACCTGCCCGGTCGGGCATCCACACTTCATCGATCATTGCTAGGCGCACTTCGTCTAGCCCTGGCTTCTGCACACCGCGGGGGCTGGGGCGCAGGACCTCCGGTTGGTGCGCCGGGATAAGGAGTCCGCAGCTCGGAGTGCCCTTAGGGGCCAACGGTCGGCATGTCTGACGTGGAGCGACCATCGGCTTGCCAATTGACGCCCCTGGCCCCCGCGGGCCATGGGTTAAGTCCGAGACCGTAGCGGAGCCCCCAGTCGGCTGGAGCGCAGGGCACCCGTCCCGCGTTGCAGCCGCCCGGCTCATCGCACGGGCTGATCCTGGGCCAGCGCGTCGAACAGCCGACCGGCTTGCGCGCGGTCCCACAGGACGCCGGAGGAGCCGTCGGTCACCGGTCCGAACCCGGCGATCGGCACCGTCTCGGTCACCGCGTTGCCATTGGACAGCGAGCGCAGCGCCCAACCCAGCCGGGCCAGATTCCAGACGTGGTCACCATTGTCGACAGTGATCGTCTTGGGTGCGTCGACCGCCAGCGGCAGGCTATGGAAGGGATTGAGCAGCACCGCCGGGCTGCCGGCGCGGGCGATCAGCGCACCGAGGAACTCCCGCTGGTGTACCACCCGGTCGAGATCGGCACGTGGCGTGGCCCGGGTCCGCACGTACCCCAGTGCCTGCGGGCCATCCAGCACCTGGCAGCCGGCCGGGATGTGCAGACCGGCCAGCGGGTCGGAGATGGGCTCGGTGGGGCACATCTGTACGCCGCCGACGTCGTCGACGAGGCCGGCGAAACCACCGAAGCCGATCTCGGCATAGTGGTCGACGTGCACCCCGGTGACCTGCTCCACCGTCTGGACCAGCAGGGCGGGCCCACCTATGGCGAAGGTGGAGTTGAGCTTGACGCGACCGTGGCCGGCGAGCGGGACCGAGGAGTCCCGGGGCAGGCTCACCAGCGTCAGTCGACCGTTGCCGGTCAGCGCGGGGATGTGCATCAGCATGATCGTGTCGGTGCGCCCGCCACCCGCGGCCGCCTCATCGCCGGTAGTCAGTCTGGCCTCCTGCTCGGGGGTCAGGCCGGCCCGGCTGTCCGATCCGACGATCAACCAGTTGGTGCCCGCGGTGGCCGCGATCCGGCCGGGGTAGTCGGCCAGCGCATCAGTACGCTGCAACGATCGGTCGACGTAGCCGGCGAAACCGATGACCGCCAGGGCGAGAACAGTGAGAATGGCGGCCAGGATGCGTCCCGGGCGCCGGCGTGGCGGAGGACGACGGACCGGGGGACGACGGACCGGGGGACGGCGTACCTGGGGGCGCCCAGGGACAGGCGGCGGGGCCGCAGGCACACGCGCGACGGGCAAGCGTTGGGTCGGGCGCCGGGACGGGCCCTGGTAGCTCACCGTTGGCCTCCTGTGGGTCGGTCCCCCGCGGGCGTTTGCGGCGAGGATAGCCGGGCCCGAGGCGCGGCGGTTGGGGGCGATTGTCGGAAAAATCTTGACCTGATGGTCGCCTTTCTGTGATCAAGTGTAAAAATGCCTCACCACCGTCGGGGAGGTATCGATGGACCGCTTGGACCGCAAAGACTTGAAGGACGCAGCTTTCGACGTCGTGCTGCGGGGTTACGACAAGCGGCAGGTGGATGGGCGGTTACGCTTTCTCGGCGCTGAGCTGACCGCCGCGGACAACGCGCTTCGGGGGGCCAACCATCGGGCCGCGATGCTGGAGGATGCGCTGAGCGATGCGCGCTCGATACCCGCCGGCGAACCATCAGCTGACTCGAACTTCGGCGCCCGGGTCGAAAAGATCCTCAAGCTGGCCGAGGACGAGGCTCGGGAAGTCCGCAGCCAGGCCGACGCGGCGGCGACGGCGCTGGTCGAGCAGGCCCGCGCGCAAGCCGCCGAGCAGGACAGCACGCTGCAGCGGCGTTGGGCTGAGCTCGATACCGGTCGCCAGGAGCTGGACCAGGCCGGCGAGGAGGTGAATCGGGCTCGCCAGGAGTGGGACCGAGAAGGCGAACGAATCCTGGTCGAGGCGGGCAAGGTGGCCCGCGCCGAGGCGAAACAACTCATTGCGCAGGCCCGTGCCGAAGCAGAACAGGTCGTAGCGCAGGCTAGCGCGCATGCGCAGCAGCTGGTCGCCGCGGCGACCGACGCCGCGCGCCAGCGGGAGCAGTCCAGTGCGCACGAGGTGCATCAGCTGTCCAGGTTGCGCGAGGAGATCAACTCGGACCTCTACCGGGCGAAGGAAGTGCTCGACGGCCTGTTCGGCGCAACCGGAGCCCTTGTGCACAAGCGGCGCCAGGACGGCGCACAGCCACCCCACCAGGCCCGTACTGTGTGACGATCGCGAATACCCGTGCCAGGATTGCGGGTGAAGGAGATGCCCGATGCCGTCCCGCAATCCCCGCTCCGCTCGCCCCAGCCCTGCTGCCAGGGCACCGGTCGCGGGCTCTGTTGGGCAGCCGGATTCCGTTGCGGGTAGCGCGATGGACATCGACGGTCCGCACTCCCCGGAGCAAGTGATCGCCGGACTACGCGCCACCGGCGAGGGTGCGGACCTGGTCCAGCTGCTGACTCCCGAGGGGCAGCGAGTCCCGCATCCGCAGTTCGATCTGGAGATCTCCCCGGCGGAGCTGCAGTCGCTGTACCGCGACATGGTGCTGGTCCGCCGGGCCGATCGGGAGGCCAAGGCTCTGCAGCGCCAAGGCGAGCTTGGTCTGTGGGCCCCGCTGCTGGGCCAGGAGGCCGCCCAGGTCGGTGCTGGCCGCGCGATGGCCCCGCAGGACATGGCCTTCCCGTCCTACCGCGAGCACGGCGTCGCATGGTGTCGTGGAGTGGATCCCACCGAGATCTTCGGCATCTTCCGCGGCGTCGATCAGGGCTCGTGGGATCCGATCGGCACCGGGTTCCAGCTTTACACCATCGTGATCCCCAACCAGTGCCTGCACGCCACCGGCTACGCGATGGGGCAGCGGCTGGATGGAAAGATCGGCGACGCCGACAACGCTGAGGCCACGATCTGCTTTTTCGGCGACGGCGCCACGTCCCAGGGCGACGTGCACGAGGGCTTCGTCTGGGCTGCGGTCTACGACGCGCCGGTGGTCTTCTTCTGCCAGAACAATCAATGGGCGATCTCCGCCTCGGTGGATCGCCAGACCCGGGTACCGCTGTATCAACGGGCCCGGGGCTACGGCTTTCCCGGGATCCGGGTAGACGGCAACGATGTGCTGGCCACGCTGGCCGTCACCCGCTGGGCGCTGCGCGAGTGCCGCACCGGCAATGGCCCGGTACTGATCGAGGCCTGCACGTACCGGATGGACGCGCACACCACCTCCGACGACCCGACCCGTTACCAGGTCGCCGGCGCGCTGGAGGAATGGAAGCTCAAGGATCCCCTTGAGCGGGTTCGGGTGCACCTGGTACGGGAGGGGCTCGCGGAGTCGGAGTTCTTCGACGGCCTGGCCGCCGAGGCCGACGAGCTGGCCGTCCGGCTGCGCAACTACTGTGTTTCGATGCCCGCCCCCGGCCCGGAGCGGATCTTCTCGAACGTCTACGCCGAATCGACTCCTGCGGTGGAGTCGGCCCGGGACGACTACCTGGCTTACCACGCGTCGTTCACCGACGTCGGGAGTGCCCCCGGGAGCGGGCACTGATGGCGGCCACCGGCGCGCCGCAGACGATCACCCTCGCCAAGGGCCTCAACCAGGGGCTGCGGGCCGCGATGGAGGCCGACCGCAAGGTCCTCGTGATGGGCGAGGACGTCGGCCGGCTCGGTGGTGTGTTCCGGATCACCGATGGCCTGCAGAAGGACTTCGGCGAGCAGCGGGTCTTCGATACGCCGCTGGGTGAGTCCGGGATCATCGGCACGGCGGTCGGGCTCGCGGTCCGTGGGTACCGTCCGGTCTGCGAGATCCAATTCGACGGATTCGTCTTTCCCGGCTTCGACCAGATCGTCTCCCAGCTCGCCAAGATGCACTACCGCTCGCAGGGCAAGCTGCGGATGCCGGTGGTCGTGCGCATCCCGCATGGTGGTGGTATCGGGGCCGTCGAGCACCATTCGGAGTCCCCGGAGTCCTATTTCGCCCACACCCCGGGGCTGAAGGTCGTCGCGTGCTCCAACCCGGTCGATGCCTACTGGATGATCCAGCAGGCGATCGCCTGCGACGACCCGGTGATCTTCTTCGAGCCCAAGCGGCGGTACTGGGAGAAGGCTCCGCTGGACCTCGCGACGCCGCCGGTACCGCTGTTTCGCTCCCGGGTACTACGGGCCGGTACGACCGCGACGGTGGTGGCCTACGGGCCGATGGTGCGCACCGTGCTGGATGCCGCGACCGTCGCCGAGCAGGACGGCCACGCTTTGGAGGTGATCGACCTTCGCACGTTGTCCCCGCTGGACCTGGCGCCGGTGTTCGACTCGGTACGCCGCACCGGGAGGTTGATCTGCGTGTCCGAGGCGCCCGGCGAAGTCTCGCTGACCTCAGAAGTGGCCGCCCGGGTATCCCAGGAATGCTTCTACTCGCTGGCGGCGCCGGTACTGCGGGTGACCGGGTTCGACACGCCGTACCCACCCGCGAAGTGCGAGGAGGACTACTTGCCCGACCTGGACCGGGTGCTCGACGCCGTCGACCGCGTGCTGGCGTATTGACGATGACCAGCATCTTCGCGCTGCCCGATGTCGGGGAAGGTCTCACCGAGGCGGAGATCCTCAGCTGGCATGTCGCGCCCGGGGACACCGTCACCGTCAATCAGATCATCGTCGACATCGAGACCGCCAAGGCCGCCGTCGAGCTGCCCAGCCCCTACGCCGGAGTGGTCAGCGAACTGTTCGCCGAACCCGGCGCCACCGTGGCCGTCGGCACCCCGATCATCGCCATCGACACCGGCGCAGCGCCGGCAGGTTCGAGCGGACCGGCCCCGGCGGGTGCGATCGGCGACGAAGGAGCCAGCGGGCGGATTGCGAACCTGGTCGGTTACGGCCCGCGGACCGCGACCGTGGCCCGCCGGCCGCGTAAGGCCGCGCCGGCTTCTGTTGCAGCCGCTCCATCTCCCGCTGCATCTCCCGCAGCGGTGCCGCTGGCCAAGCCGCCCGTGCGCAAGCTGGCCAAGGAGCTGGGGGTCGACCTGCGGACGGTGCTCGGATCCGCGGCCGGCGGGGTGATCACGAGGGAGGATGTCGAGCGCGCCGCCCACGTCGTCGACAATGGCGGGGCCGGCGCTGGGCAGCGCCGCGAGCCCGTCCGCGGCGTGCGCAAGGCCACCGCGGCGGCGGTGGTGTCCTCGGCGTTCACCGCGCCGCACGTCACCATGTTCCTTACCGTCGACGTCACGCCGATGATGGAGTTGCGAGCCCGGCTCAAAGGACAACCGCAGTTCCGGGACGTCAAACTGACCCCGCTGGCCTTCGCCGCCCGGGCGCTGTGCCTCGCGGTACGCCGGACGCCTGATGTCAACGCCAGTTGGGACGAGGCGACCAGCGAGATCGTCTACTTCGACTACGTGCACCTCGGCATCGCCGCCGCCACCCCGCGCGGACTGGTGGTGCCCAAGATCCGCAACGCCGACCGATTGCCGCTGCGCGAGCTTGCCGTCGCGCTCGACGAGCTGGCGGTATCGGCTCGGGAGGGACGCACGCCCCCGGGCGACATGCTCGGTGGGACGATCACCATCACCAACATCGGCGTCTTCGGGATCGACACCGGCACGCCGATCCTCAACCCCGGCGAGTCGGCGATCCTGGCCCTCGGCACGATCCGGGACATGCCGTGGGTGATGGACGGCGCCGTGACGCCCCGCAAGGTCTGCCAACTGGCGCTGTCCGTAGACCACCGAGTAGTGGACGGCCAACAGGGCTCCCAGTTCCTAGCCCACATCGGCGCCCTCCTCTCCGACCCCGCCCAAGCCCTCACCTACTGACCCCGTTTCCCGCATTTCTGCGGGCTCAGCGGGTAAAGGTGGCGCGGATAACCCCGCTGAGCCCGCTGAATGCGCATGGTGCCGGGGGGCGTAACGACCGGCGGGGTGTTGACGACAAGATAGCTGAGGGTGATCGGGTCCATCGGTGCGCGACGTGACGCGGCGCGACGTGACGCGCCGGGGTCGGAGCAACACCGGGGTCGAGCAGGACAGCAGGGTTCGGCTCCTTCGCTACTGGGGGTGAGTGATGTGAGAGCACTCGGGTCGTGGCCCGGAATCGGCATGATGATGGAGACCAGGAACGCGACGGTACCTGCGAAACCATGGGATCGGACACCACGGGATCGAGCTGGCATGGGGAAGAACCACGACGTCAGTCCGGGCGGACTCGTCGACGTGGTAGCGCGCGAAGATCCTGGCCCCGACGCGCTGCGGGCCTGGGACCTGCTGGTGGATCGCACCCCGGGCACTGACGTTACGCAGCTCTCCGTCTGGGCAGGGTTGCGCGGCCGGGTGGGTTTCACTCCGCTGTATCTGTTGGCCTACCGCGGCGACGAACTGGTCGGTGGGGCGCAGATCTTGACCCGGCGGGTACCCGTGTTGGGCCTGGTCGGTTACCTCCCTTACGGCCCACTCGTCGCCCCCGGCGCCGCGGCCACCGCTGATGTTCGGCGTGCGCTGGTCGACGCCATCGTCGCACTGGGCCAGCGGCGGCTGCGCATCCTGTTCGTCCAACCACCTGAGGGCGCCCAGGACACCAGTGATGAGCTACTCCACCGCGGATTCCGGCCGTCCGAGGCCGGAATCGCCCCGCAGGGCTCGATCCGGATCGACTTGACCGCCGACCTGGCGGAGATCCGCGGCAGGTTCGGGAAACGCCTCAAGTCGTGGACCAACCGGTGGGAGTCCCGAGGTGTCACGATCCGGGCTGGAGACGAGCGGGACATCCCGCTACTCGCCGAGCTGATGGCCAGCTCAGCGCTGCACCAGGGTTACACCCCGTTGCCGCTGGACTACATGATGGCGTTGTACCGGGAGCTAGCCGCCACTGGCCATGCCGTGTTGTACGTCGGCGAGGTCGACGGTGTGCCGGTCGCCGCCGATCTGATGACCGGATGTGGCGATATGGTCCGCGGCCGACTGTCCGGCTTCGACCGCTCCGGCGAGGCGATGCGGCTCAGCGTCCCGGCGGCCATCCGCTGGGAAATGATCAAATGGGCCAAAGAGCAAGGGTATCGCTGGTTCGACTTCGGCGGCCTGCGTCCGGAAACCTTGGCAGCGCTGCTGGACGGTTCCGACTGCCGGACCGACACGTTACCGACGGCCGACCAGCCCAAAGTCACCTTCGGCGGCACCGCATTCCGCTACCCCACTCCGGTCGAGATGATCAGACCGGCGGCGCTGCGGACCGTCTACGATGTTGCGTGGCGCTCCGCAACCGGACGCCGGTTGTTCGCCGACGCAAAAAGTCTTCTACGGGGATCCCGATGGCGCGGCCCTGACCTCAGGGCTGTGGATCGCGCCAGCCCAGGAGTGTCCGCTAGCTGACCGCGGTACCCGTACCAAGTCCATTCGCTCGCCGTCAATCAAGGAGGCGGAAGAGGGTATGAAAATCGTATGCGTCGGCGGCGGACCGGCCGGTCTGTACTTCGCTATCTCCGCGAAGTTGCGCGATCCGGATCACGACATCACGGTTATCGAACGCAACCCCGCC
Source organism: Actinomycetota bacterium (assembly GCA_030854185.1). Taxonomy (GTDB): domain Bacteria; phylum Actinomycetota; class Actinomycetes; order Mycobacteriales; family Pseudonocardiaceae. The sequence continues at coordinate 32,355 of JALYTS010000028.1, forward strand.
GGGGTGACGTACGGATGGGGAGTCACATTTTCCGATCCGCTGCTTGACAGCCTCTACCGCAACGATCCCCGGAGCGCACGGAAGATCTTCGACAGTCCGGCGTCCTGGGGCAATCAGAAAGTACACGTTCGGGGCGACCAGATGGCCCACCTCGGTGGGTACGGGTTCGCCATCGGCCGTAAGCATCTTCTCGATATCCTGGTGCAGCGAGCTATAGAGCTCGGTGTCGATGTCCAATTCGACCGCGAGATCGAGGACCTGACCGAGCTCCCCGACGCCGACCTGATCGTCGCCTGCGACGGCGCGAACAGCCGCGTGCGCCGAGCCCATGATGACCACTTCCAGACCGACGCACAGGTGGGTCGGAACAAGTACATCTGGCTTGGCACCCACCGGGTCTTCGATTCCTTCATGTTCGCGTTCGAAGAGACCGCAGCAGGCTGGATCTGGTTCTATTCGTACCCTTACAACGCCGACACCACCACCTTCATCGTGGAGTGCTCGCCGGAGACCTGGACCGGACTCGGCTTTGACAAGCTCGGTCCCGATGAGAGCCTGACGCTGCTGGAGGAGATCTTCGCACACCACCTGGACGGCCACTCGCTCATGAACTCCATGCGCGAACTCGGCAAGATCCCGTGGCTCAACTTCACCCGAATCACCAACACCTCGTGGCATCACGACAACATTGCCCTCATGGGCGACGCGGCGCACACCACGCATTTCTCGATTGGTTCGGGCACTACGCTTGCGATGCAGGACGCAATCGGGTTGGCCGGCAGTCTGGCCGCCCACGACGACCTTCAGGTAGCCCTCAAGGACTACGAGGAGAATCGTCGCGTCGAGATCATGGGCCTGCAGAGCGCCGCGGTGAGCAGCACCGAATGGTTTGAAGACGTTCCGAGCTACATCGATCAACCGGTCTCCCAGTTCGCCTACTCACTCTGGAAGCGCCGCGGTAATTATCCACTGTGGCGTTACCAGCTCCACCTGGCGACCCAGATCGCGATATTGCGGAAATTGCGGCAATCCGTCAGTGCGCTACGGAACAGTTTCCGAGCACAGCAACGGATGAAGCTGGCCGATCACCCGGTAGCGGCAGGTCACGATACTGAGGACCACGATGCTGAGGACACCGCCGCGTCCGTACGAGTCGAGTGATTTTCGGCCTGTCGCGCGACAACAAACCAGGACTAGGCGGGAGGGCGAGTGGTCAGAAACTTGAGCATCGTCTGCGTCGGCGGCGGTCCTGCAGGCCTGTACTTCGCCATCTCGGCAAAGTTGCGTAAAAAAGACAGCGACATCACCGTGATCGAACGAAACCCCGCCGGGGTTACCCACGGCTGGGGCGTCGGATATTGGGATGATGTCCTTGACAATCTCTACCGCAACGACCCGGTCAGCGCCCGGGAGATACAGCGATCCACGGGAGTGTGGTCCGGCGTAGAAGTGCACGTCGGGGGCAGAAGGGAGGCCTACCTCGGCGGATATGGGCTCAGCATGGGCCGCCAACGGCTGCTCGATATCCTCGCCGAACGCGCCACGGATCTCGGCGTGGACGTCCAGTTCCAACGCGAAGTAAGGGATCTGTCCGAGGTTGCGGATGCCGATTTGATCGTTGCTTCCGATGGTCTCAACAGCCGGACGCGTCAACTCTTTGCCGACCACTGGCAGACCGACGTCGAGGTGGGCCGGAACAAGTATCTCTGGCTTGGCGCTTACCACGTATTCGATGCCTTCACCTACGCATTCGAGCAGACACCGGCCGGCTGGATATGGCTGCATGCGTACTATCTCGATGCCGAGCGGAGCACCTGCATCGTCGAGTGTTCGCCGGAGACCTGGGAGGGGCTCGGTTTCCACACACTCGGGGCGGACCAGAGCATCAGGCTGCTGGAACAGATCTTCGAGCGTCAGCTGCGTGGCCGTGCGTTGATCAACCAGATACACAATGGCGAGAGACTTCCGTGGCTCAACTTCAGGATGATCAGTAACAATAACTGGTACCACGACAACGTCGTACTCGTGGGTGACTCCGCGCACACTACGCATTTTTCGATCGGCTCGGGCACCAAGCTGGCGATCGGAGATGCGATCGCGCTCGCCACGAATCTAGCGGAGCACGACGACCTCCACAGCGCGCTCAAGTCCTATGAACAGCAACGTCGTCCAGAAGTGGCCGCGGTACAGCGCAACGCTGCGAAGAGCATGCGGTGGCTCCAAGACTTGGCGAACCACATAGACCAGGACAGCGTACAGTTCGCCTACGCGCTGTCGCAGCGCTTTCGGGTCCGGCAACCGTTGTGGCGCTATCACCTCCACCTGGCAACCCAGATCTCGGCGCTGAGACGCGTGCGCCGCACGGTGACATCCGTCCGAAGATCGCGTCAAGCCCGTCTGCGCGAACGGATGGCTGACCCGCCGGCGGCCGCCCAACGCCAACCCGCACCGCGACCCTGATCACGCCTGGGGCATGTCGAAGATCTTGGTCAGGTTGGCGGCGAAGCCGATGTCGCCGTCCAGCTTCACCTTCCCGGTGATGAACATCATGGCGGGAGCACTGTTTCCGGAGACCAGCGCGAGAAACTGGTCGGCGGCCATCGTCAGAGTGACGCGTGGATCGTGGGACGGTTCCTTGCTGGTAGAGCACTGTGGCGTCGAACCCGGTGGCGTCGAACCCGGCGGCGTCGAGGAACCTCGGGCCCCGGTGATCCAGGTTTCGTACACGTCGTCGCCGTCCGGCCCGCCGGTGATCCGCCAGTGGATGGCGGAGTCTCGACCCGGGGCGTTCTCCGGGCGGAACTGACCGGCCATCCGGCTGAAGACCCCATCCAGCACCGCGGCCCGCCTCAGCGGATCGTCGAGCACCGCGTCGAGCTGCTCGGGCGAGGCATGTTTGATCAACCTTGCGAACTCCTCCGGTGACACCGTCCTCGGATCGATGCTGTCGATGTCCGCCATCGTCACTCCTCATCTACTCTGAGCACTCGTGAGTGGCAAACAGTGTTCCAGCACTGTTTACCACTCACGAGCGACGGTCACCGTCGCAATCCTGTCGTTCCGGCTCGGCGTGGCGGATGGCGTGTCGGTGGCCGCGGCGCAGTGGGCCGAGGGGTTGCGCCGGATGGGATGCCGGGTGCGCACCGTCGCGGGCGCCGGTACGGCGGATCGTCTGCTGCCCGGGCTCGCCTTCGACGTTCACCGCCCAGCGGGCCGCCGGGACATCGAAGCGGCGTTGCGCGGGGTCGATCTCGTCGTAGTGGAGAACGTCTGCTCGCTGCCGATGAACCCGCCGGTGACCGAGGCTGTCGTCAAGGCGCTGCAAGGCCGGCGTGCGGTGCTGCGCCACCACGACTTGCCGTGGGAACGCGAGCGCTACGCGCAACTACGCGGCTGGCCACCCGATAACGTCGGCTGGCAGCACGTGGCGATCAGCGAGCGCAGCGCAGCAGAGCTGTTTCGGCGAGGCGTCGCCGCCACCGCCGTCTACCACGGCTACGCGCGCATCCCACCCCGCGGCAACCGCGCCGCAGGACGGGCGGCCGTGGGCTTGGCGCCCGGCCAGCGGCTGCTGTTGCAGCCCACCCGGGCGATCGCACGCAAGAACGTCGCCGCGGGGATCGCGCTGGCGCAGGCGATTGACGCGGTCTACTGGCTGACCGGGGCAGCCGAGGAGGGCTACGGTCCACAGCTGGAAAACCTGCTCGCCCGCGCACAATGCCCCGTGCGTCGCGGGCTACCGGGCCGGCTGCGGATGGCCGACGCCTACGCCGCAGCGGACGCGGTGGTGCTGCCCTCGACGTGGGAGGGCTTCGGCCTGCCGCTGATCGAGTCCGCGCTGGCCGAGCGGCCGCTGGCGGTGAGCCCATACCCGGTGGCACGGGAGGTGGCGCGGCTGGGCTTCGCCTGGTTCCCCGTCGACGATCCGGCCCCGCTCGCCGCCTGGCTCGCCGACCCCGACCCGGCGCTGCTGGCCCGCAACCGTGCCCTGGCCGAGCAGCATTTCGGTCCGGACGCGCTGACCAGCCGGCTGTCCGACACGCTGGCCCGCGCTGGGCTGCGGCCGCCGGGCGCTCGCTAAGGTCCGACCATGTCGATGCTGGACGATCTACTGATCCGGGTGCTGCGCGGCCCGGTGCAGCGCCTGCTGGCCGAGGAACGCAACCGATTCACCCACGGTGAAAGCGAGGACCCGCTCTACCGATACCGCCGGCACGGCGCCGCCGAACGGCTGCATATCGATCCCAGCGCGATTGTGAACAATGCGCTGTTCAACGTCTCCGGTGGGGAGATCACCATCGGCGAGTACGCCTTCTTCGGGCACGAGGTCGCGGTGCTCACCGGCACCCACGACGTCACCAAGTTCGGCCGGGAGCGCCAGACCACCTTCCCTCGATCCGGGCGGGACGTGGTGATCGAGGAAGGCGTCTGGGTGGCCAGCCACGCGATGGTGCTCGGGCCGGTGCGGATCGGCAAGCACGCGGTGGTCGCCGCCGGTTCCCTGGTCCTCGACGACGTCGCGCCCTACACCGTCGTGGCCGGACGTCCAGCAAAGGTGATCAAGAAGATCGGCGAAGCCGACCAAGCCGTCCCAGCCGACCCACGGTGAAGATCGAGATCGGGGCGGGCGAAAAGCCGCACCCCGACTACGACATTCATGTCGACATCCTCCCGCTGCCCGACATCGAGGTGATCAGTTGGATCGACCCGCTGCCGTTCGCCACTGCCTCGGTCGACGGGCTGCGAGCCAATCACGTGCTCGAACACCAGAGCTACGAACTGGTCGAGCCGACCCTGCGTGAATGGGCTCGGGTGATGCGCCCCGGTGCCGCGCTGGACATCGGAGTGCCGGACGCCAGGTTCGTCGCCGGTCAGTGGGTGCGCGGCGAGATCGATACCGCCGAGGCCAACTACTGGATCCTTGGTGGCCACTCCGACCGGGCCGCCCACCAGGGTGCGGACTCGCGCGGTGTCCCCCGGTGGATCTGGAACGCCCACCACACCATGTTCGACGCCGAATCGCTGGGCACGTTGGTCACCCGCTGCGGCTTCGTTGACCTGGACATCGTCACCTACGACATCCGCAACCTGAGGTGCTTGGCGCTGCGCGCGCTGTGAGTGGCGATGCGGGTGATAGCTCGTATTGCCACTCACGGGGCGCGCAGCGGCCACTGCTCGACCGGCTGATCTACAACAACCCCGAGCCGTTGGTCACGCTGGCCGCCATTGCTGGCGCCACCACCCGAATCCGGGTACAGACCGAGGTCTTGATCGCACCATTGCGCGACCCGGTGCTGCTCGCCTCGCAGTGCGCCACGCTGGACCGGATCTCCGGTGGCCGGGCTTAACCTGGGCATCGGCCTCGGCGGCCGCGACGACGACTACCGCGCCGCTGGGGTGGACCCGCGAGGCCGAGGCGGCGGTTGGACGCCCAACTGGAGGTGCTGCACCGGATCTGGTCCGGCCGGCCGTACACCGACGCCGACGGCGAGGTGGGAGTGATCGGACCACCGCCGCACCGCGCGGGTGGCCCGGAGATGCTCTTCGGGGCGTTCGCTCCGGCCGCCATCGAGTGCATTGGCGCTTCGGTGACGGGTTCCTCGGTGCCGCCCCGGTGCCGGCGCTGAACAATATGTTCCGGTCCGTCGAACGGGTCTGGTCAGACGCAGGCCGCGCAGGTCGCCCCAGGCTGGTGGCGCAGGTCAATGTTGCCCTCGGTCCCCGTGCAGTGACGGAGCAGGCACGCACGGCGCTAGCCGAGTACTACCTATTCAGCCCGCACGTCGAACACCAGGTTGAAGGGATGCTCAGTACGCCGCGCCAGATCCGCAGCTCGCTCGATACCCTGGCGAGATTCGGCGCCGACGAGGTGATGCTCTACTGCTGGAGCCACCACGTCGACCAGGTCAACCGCCTCGCCGACGCGGGTGGCCTAAGCCGTCGGTGCCGGAAGTCCCTTGGGAATTTGAGGTGACTGCAGATCGAGTGCCCAGCCCGGGAGCAGTGTGTCTGGAGTGTCGTGAACTCGACAGCACGGACGTTTCCGCACCGCCAAAATGTCCGTACTGCCGAGTTCACGACATGCACAATCGCTGTGCTGGTAGCGGTGGATGTGTTCGGACTCTAAGTCGCCGCCACGCCAACTCGACAATTGCTCGACCTGCGCGGCAGGTGCATTGAGGCCTTCGGTCCAGGTGCGAAGGCCCCCAGGCGCCACGCCGTGGGTGATCGTCTCGATCCACGAAACCTTCGCCTAGGACCAGCCATCTGGTGCGCGAGCGCAGTGGTGGACAAGCCCGAACCACCGTCTACTTGACGAGTCGTGAGTGCCAGGCGAGGATAGCGTGAACGAAACTCTCCGCAACTATCAGGACAGAGAGCCACCGTGCGTCTAACGTTCATCGGCAAGGACCCGGACTCCAACCCGACCGGTTCACCCCACTGTGTACCGCGGATCGGGCCTCCTGGGTCGTGCAGGCTGGGCCGTCACCGACCCAGAAACGCTCGCTCAGATGAATATCCCCGATGGCGAGGGATGTGTGGAGATCCCGGACAGGGTGATCCAGTTCTTCAGGCAGGTAGACCGTGGCATCGATAACGGATGAGGAGTTCAACCGGCTACTCGCCGCCTTCGAACGAGAGGCTCTCCACCTGGAAACCCGCCACGCGTAGGGGACAGCGGTAGAACTGCCTCACATGGCCAAGTGGCCAGCCGGTGAGCCTGATGACCTGGAATGGCTTCAAGGCTGGTGCTCCACACTGCGCGGGCATGTTAAGGCGGGAAAGTCGGTGCGCCGCGCCCGCATCGTCTCCGAACCACTCAGTGATTACCAACGCTGGTCCTACAGCATCGCCCATCCGATGGTCGCCGCAGGCGAAGACATTCGATGGATTCCTCGCCGAATTGTGTCATCGGTCGCCCTTCCAGGGAACGACTTCTACCTGTTCGATGACCAACTGATCGTCTTCCTGACCTACGCAGGAAACGGTCTGGGAATCGAAACAGTTACGTCCACCGGCCGTGTGGAAGCTGTCGATCCCCCACCGTGATTACCAGCCCCGCTAGCTCCACCAAGCAGGCGCAGGAGGCACTCGGGGCCCGCCTCCGTGACCTGCGTAAAGATGCGGGCGTCACCGCGAGGGCGCTCGCAGCAGCCACAGGTCAGCACCACACCCGGGTGACCGCGCCGAGCTGTGCGAACGAAGGTCGCCGGGGCCGTAGCGGCTGCCGTCGGTAGTGGTGTTCTGTCCGAGACCCCGTGGCAGCGGCTGATCGACTCGGTGGCCAAGGGGCGACCGGTCGACGCAGCAACCGTTCAACTTATATTCGATCGAACTGTCGACCTTTTCTATGCCGACGAGACTGTTCCTTCTCGCGAGTTGCTTGTCTCGGTGATGCAGCATCGTGACGAGATTAGGGCGCTGCTTGGCAATTCTCGTGTCGAATTGATTCGAAACGGTCTTGCGGTGGCCATGGGTGAGACCGATGCTTTGGCGGGTTGGCTGTTATTCGATTTGGGTCGGGGCAACGACGCGGCCAACGCGTGGCGTTCAGCGTGGAGGGTTGCGAAGGAGACAGGTGATGGTCCGTTACCTGCTTGCGCGCTTGGCTACTGGAGCTACCTGGCGGCATCGCGTAACGACGCTGCGCCCGCGGTCCGACTGTTGCAACAGGCGGGGGAGTACGTACCCGGCTCGTCAGCGCCCGCCACGCGTTCCTGGCTATCGGCGCGGGAGGCGGAGGAGCTAGCGCGCTTGGGTGACGAACCCGGAGCACTGCGCGCTGTTGAACGGGCGCTGACCGCCTTCGATTTCGCGCGCCCACGCTCTGAGCGGCCGTGGACTGTGTTTTCAGTGCCAGCAGACTCGGGGGCCTGACGGTGTCGACATACATGACTTTGCGTCACCGGGACACGGCCGTCGCTGCCGACTCATTGCTGGCGTCGTTGCCGCCCATAAATAACAAGGTTCGGGCCATTGTGCTTTCCGATCTCACGGTCAACGCCGCGCAGGCGAAGGATTATGACCGAGCAACCGCGCTGGCTTCAGATGCTATCAAGCTGACCACACAGACTGAGACTAGCATGGCCAAGCAGCGACTGTTGGCCTTTGCGGCCGCGCTCCCATCGACGAGCAACGCAGGCCCCGCAGGCCTCTTGCGTGACCAAATCCTATCAACCCTGCGTCGTTAGCCGGCCCACCAAGTCGCTGAGTCCGCGCAGGTAGCTACAGTATCATGGTTACTTTTGGCTTCGTCTTGATAGTGGTTGGGTTCCTCCTTCATATCCACATTCTTGCGGCGCTAGGAATCTTCTTGTTGATAGTCGGGCTCATCCTGGTGTTGCTGGGAGCCGCCGGACGCGCCGTCTTCGGCCGCCGACACTACTGGTGACTCCCCGTACTTACTGGTCGTAACGCGTGCCTCCGGCGGCCCTCCGCTCTGCCCGATCATTGCCTTTGTTAGGTAGGAGCTGGCTGTATGGGTTTGGTTCCGTTGTCGATGGTGTAGGCGCCATCGAAGTGGCGGCCGGCGGGTGGGTCGGATCCGAACGGGGGGTTGTGGTCGGGTGCGGTCGTAGACCACGGTGCGTTAATCTGAGGGCTGTCAACGATTCATCGCCGTATCGGATACTCCTGGCGGGAATCGGAGCAGTGTTGAGTTCGTCAGTGAGCTATTGATGATGCCGACGCAGTCTCGATCCGATTAGTCGGCAGGGAAGACGATCATGCATGAGCATGATCGCTGTGAGCGCATTGGCTCAAGCGTCCCATAAGTCATCTTCCTATGGTCGGGCCGGGTCGCATCGGAGCGGAGGCAGCAAGGACAACGTCGGCGAGGTGCAGATGTTAGTCAGGTGGCGGTTTACCTCCGCGAGTTGAAGATTGATGGTGCTGGTGTCGTTCTGAGCAGGTTGCAGGATCGAGTTGGCCCGGTCGACCAGCACAGGGATCAAAGCGGTGCCTCGACTGTCTATGTTCTGCGCCGACTCCAGCGTGCCGTCGATCGACTGTGCCAGACCGAGGACGTTAAGGAGCACGCTGGAAGTGTCGACCAACGAGGTGGAGATGGCCGCAGCCGACTGGCCGGCGCCCACCAGCGTGCCCGAGGTATTCACCAGCGATCCTGAGGTGTTGACCAGAGAGTTGGAGGTGTCCTTCAACGATGCGTCAATGTTCTGCGCCGTGCCCCTGATCGAAACCAGTGAAGCGGTGGCGTCGGCCACCTGACCCCGAATGGGCTTCAGGGAGGTGTCGATATCGGTCAGCGCAGCGTTGATCGTCTGGATGTAGTTGGGCAGGGGCTGAACGTTACCCGTCGCACCCGTCACCGAACTCGACGCCGTGAACAGTCCGTTATCGATCGACTCCAGCGCTCGGACGATGCCGATCAGGAAGCCGATGACGACGATGACGACGATGAGGCCCAGCGTGGTGAAGATCCACAGAAACCGGGCGAACGAGGTCGCGGCAGCTGCAGGCGCGGTGGTGGACAACGATGGGGAGCCGCGGTGTACGCCACCGCGCCACTGTCCGCCGGGTGTCGATGCTGGTGAAGGTGGGTTGCCTGATCGTCGGCGTGCCACTCGTCGTCTTATCATTCTCTTCCTCCTAGCACGGGGGCGCCGACGGAATTGATCAAAATTTTGACGGACCTTAACATCGGTGCATCGAGACGTCAGTTCAGCATTGATTGCCTAGTTGAGGTAGGTTTGCCCGGTTCGCTCTTAATGTTTCTGGCGGTGACAATGGTGCTATAAAGCCCACTGGCCGTGCTCGTCCAGACTCGCCTGGGCAGTCAGCGGCGCGCCGCTGTGAGCTGGTCCGCCGGCGGACGCCGCGACGGTGCCGGGGCATGGGGAGTGCCGCGGCCGTCGTTTGTGACTCGTTTGCCACGGCCTGAAGAGATCGCCGTTGCCGCACCGGGGCAGGCACCGACAGTCGCACCGCGCCCTGCTCCGGGCTCTAGCGCCGTTGGTCGACGCCGTCGTGGTGGTGCCGGCCAGCCGCCGGTGCGGCAACTGGCCGTCGCAGTAAAGGTCGCAGAAGATCTCGGCGCTCGATTTGTTGCTCTCTGCAGTGCGCAAAAGATGATCGTGTGCGCGGGGTCAACGCGCGGCACTGGACGACCTGGCTGTCAGGGGGTCCTTGCGGGGTGAAACACCGGACGCAAGCCAGGGACACCGTGACGTCGCGTCGCGCCGTGGATCTCAGTTTGGGGCCTCAGCTCAGCCCGTTCAGACGTCCCCCTGCGGGTTCAGTGATCTCCTGACCTGCACCGCAGCGAAGGTTTTGTGCTCCGCTGTACCCGGCGAAGTGGGATTGGAAGTGGGAAGTTCGAGGTTCGGTGCCGTCGGCTAGCCCGACGCGGCTGACATTGAAGACATTGACGCTGACCGCGACCCAGTCGGGAACCGGCGATCCAACGCGGAGGGCGCTGGAGGCCTCACCTTGGCGCTACGCCGAGGCATGGGGCGAGCCGCTGGTCGCCCCAGGAAATAAGGAGTGTCAGGCCCGCCACCAGCCCTAAGGCCCCTCCCACAGCCTGGGGTGATGTGGCTACCTTGCTCGTCAGCGGGGTGTTGCCCGCTGGGGCCGCCGCCGCGGACTTCGCCCTGTGTCGGCAGAATCGACTAAGACAGTCCTTTCGTGGAAATATCACGCCCGACGAGTGGGGTCTCTCGGTCCGGGTGGTCACAACGAGATACAGAAGCGGGTTGTTAGGTCCCCGCTCGGGGGGCGTGCGCTCGTGGCGTTGGTCGGGCGGATCATCGGATTCCCCTTCGCCCGCACCCACCCACAGCCTGTACACACAATCTCGTAGCTACCCACAGCCTGTACACACCCCGTTGATGCTGCCCCCGGCAGACCCGCCTCTACGGTGTCCGCGCTATGGGCCAGACGCCGATTTATGAGCAGTTGCGCGGCGAGCGAATCAACGCCGAGGTCCCGGCCACCGGGGCTGACCCGCAACGGGTCGATCACCCCGGCAAACACCATCTGCTGGCCGTCGCGCCGGTTCCGGCCGCGGTGTTCGAACCACCAGGCCCAGGCACTGACCTCGACAGAAACCAGCACCATCTCGTACCGACATGTCCGGCGGATCGGTCAGCAGGTGACGCAGGACGGGCGGTCGCGGTGTGGGGTCCGCGAGCAGGCATTTCGCTGGCGGACCCCACACCGCGACATGCACCGGCACACGCCGCCAGCAGCTCCCCGGCGCCCCCCGGCGCCAGCCACAACCCCGCAGCCCACGGTGCCGCGGCAGGTGATCACGGCGCACACCGGGAAGAGGGAGGTCGACCGCGACAAGTGCAGCACACCGACCCTCGACCCGCGACGCCGGCAGAAGCTCAGTTTCGGTGGTTCGACGTCGATCATGACGCTGGTCACTCGTCCTTCGAGTGAGGCAGACATCACCGCGTGGGAGACGAGCTGAAGGTGTCCGTTAGGGTTTATAGCTTGGTGTTCATATGGATGCGATGAGTGGTGGATCCGAGACCGTAGCGACCCGTCGGGCTCAGGGGGTTGACAGACTAGATCGATACACCGGGCCAAGGTGAGGAGTGCGTGAGGTGATCCGGTGCCGTTGATGCCCGCTGACGTTGCCAACGTTGCGTTCAGTAAGCCGCCGCTGGGCAAGCGGGGCTACGACGAGGACGAGGTGGACGCCTTCCTCGATTTAGTTGAGGCCGAGCTGGCTCGGTTGATCCAGGAGAACACTGATCTCCGTAACCGGGTGAAGTCGCCCGCCGAGCAGCAGCTCGCTGCGCCGGTCGACACCGCAGGTGAACTTCGTCCCCTGGAGCCGCTTGGGTCGGTGATGGTGCCGGTACCGCCGCCGTTGAGGGAACTGACCTCGCCAGGCGGTGATAACAATGTCCGGGCCGCCAGGGTGCTGGGCTTGGCCCAGGAGATGGCTGACCGGTTGACCGATGAGGCCAAGGCCGAAGCGGACGGGATGCTCAGCGCGGCCCGCGCCACCTCCGAGCAGCTGCTCTCCGGGGCGAGGGCGAAGGCCGAGGACATGGTCACCGAGGCCAGGACCCGGGCCGAGACCATGCTCAACGATGCCCGTAGCAAAGCGGAGACTCTGCAGCGGCAGTCCCGGGACAAAGCTGCGTCACTGGAGCGCGACGCGGCTCGCAAGCACACCGAGATCATTACTGCGCTGAGCCAGGAGCAGGGCGTCCTGGAGAAGAAGATCGATGAACTGCGCACGTTCGAGCGCGGGTACCGCGCCCGGTTGACCGCCTACCTGGACTCACAGCTGCGAGAGCTCGACGAGCGCGGATCCACCGCACCAGCAGACCCAATGCACACCCACCAAGGCCTGGTGGGCTCAGGGTTCGGCGCGCATGCCGAAGCGGGGTCTCGATAACGACGGGGCCATCAGCACACCTACGGTGTCCCGTTCACCGAACATCAGTGGAGCGGCTCGGCGCGTGGGGGTGCTGGTCAGCGTAGCCGGAAGAAGTTGTCGGTGTAGGCGGGAACCCGTACATACCTCGTCGTTCCTCGCCGTCCAGTTGGCGCCACCTGTTCCGCGGACCATCAACCATTCCTGTGATCGCACGGCAAGATCGCCGTGTGCGCGTCTCCGAGCCTGCCATCGCCGAGGGCCTCCTGGATGACGGCGACTTCACTGTCCCGTTCGAGATCCGAAACCGGAGGGTCGGGCAGTGGCTGCTCCAGACTCACGTCGACCGAGGTAACGCTTCGGCCGTACGGCGCTCACCCAAGTGTCGACCTCGGAGTGGACGGCCGGGCAAAGAGTCACATCATGTCACGCTCGTGTCACCCTGCGTTGCTGCCGAATTCCCCTCTATGGGAATCGAGTAGGGGGCGGGGTTGCCCCGCCCCCTCTCACACCACCGGACATGCGGGCCCGCATCCGGCGGTTCGTCAAGCCGTTTGGTAGAGACGCTGCCAGGTCTGGCTGAGGGTCTTGAGGCCAAG
>JALYTS010000192.1 GCA_030854185.1 Actinomycetota bacterium
ATCTTCGACCTCCACCGCTGGACACCCCGCACCCAGCACTTAGGTCATACACCCAACGAACATCAACATCATCCCTGACCAGCAGCAACGGCAACCAAGATCGAATTATCCCGGAAACTCGGGCTAGTGGGTGGCGCTCAGCGGGCGCATCTGATCCCTGGCACGCAACTGTACTTGCCGGCACAGTCGCCGGACGCGCCCGCTCAGACATGAAGATCATCGTGTGTGTGTGTTCAGCGACAAAATCTCGGCCTGACGGGTGATCGCCGCGAGGCCGCGGGTGCGCGAGTGGCAGATCGTCACCGTGGCATGGCGGTTGGCCGCCACCGCCTCAGCTGTGGCCGGGGCGTAGGTCGGCAGCCCGGAGGCCAACCGTCCGAGACTCAGGGGATTTGCGCCGTCGACGTCCTTGCCTGGGTCGATTCCCGTCGCGAGGTCCTCCGGCTTGGCGACCGCCAACCGGGGTTTGACACCCACGGCCGTCAGTCCCGCGACCTGGGCAGTCACCCGGCTGCGCGTCTTGGCAGCCAGTTCCCTACCGGACAGCACACCGGCCGTCATCGGCCGATCCTCTCCCGTACAGCGGCGGCAGCAGAGTTTCGGCGAGCTAGCTGATTCAGAAAGTCACCGATCCTGTCGTCCTTCATGAGCCACTTGTCCTTAGGCCTCGGTGGGTGCGCTCGGACTACCTAGCTCCGTGCACTCGGAGCACGAGCGCCGCTGTCCAAACCCTGGAGAGTCGCCCCGCTCCCAGATCACCTGCGCTACGAGCGTCCGGCCGGAGGCATAGCGCTGCCGGGGGCGCCGGTTGGTGGACCATGCACGCCACGGTGCGAAACGGTCAGGTGGTCAGCTCAGCGTGATCTGCTGACCTTGCGGAGTTACGGTGAACCGCCAGCGATCGACATCGGGCTTGCCCTGGTCCACCCACCACCGGTGGGCCGCGTGGACCTCGTCCCACAGCCGCCGGGGACCGGATTGGTGCACGTGGAACTCGGCGTCGCCGGCGTCGGGGGTGGTGTGGATCAGCTTGGCCCATGATCGTGACTCGAAGTCCAGCAGCCAGAACACGCCCACGCCGGTGTGCTCGTCGAAGGGCCAGTATCGCCACTGGCACCGGCGCACCCGCTGACCGATCGCGAACCGAACGCCCAGATCACCCACCACCGAGTGCGGATGCAATGTGGTGGTGCGCACCTCGGCGCGGTCCTCGTGGTCACCGACCACGGCACCCACAGCTCCCCGCCGTTCGCGCTGGGCGCGCAGCCACATGAACGACGACTCGCCGACGATCCCGCCGTAGGCGCTGCCGTCACCGCTGACGGTCAACGCGACGAGCGCACCGGTATAACTGTTGGCCCAGGGCAGCAGGATCCGGCCGCCGGGGCGGGTCTGGGCCGCCCACTGGTAGGGGATGCGGCACACAGCGGCGGTGGCGATGATCCGGTCGTAAGGGGTGCCCAGTGGGTAGCCGAGCGCCCCGTCGCCGGTGACGGTGCAGACTTTGCCGTAGCCGGTCTCGGACAGCGCTCGAAGCGCCCGGGCTGCTACGGCTGAGTCGATCTCGATGCTGGTGACTTGCTCGGCGCCAAGCCGGTGGGCCAGCAACGCCGCGTTGTACCCGGTGCCGGTACCGATCTCTAGCACCCGATGTCCTGGACGGGCATCGAGCGCCGCCAGCATCACCGCAACCATGACGGGACTGGACGCCGAACTCGTCGGCATCGAGCCGCCCAGCCCTGGTCCCTCCGGATCCCCGTCGTCCACCTGGGTCACGACGTAATCGTCACAACCGGTGGCGTAAATCAACCGCAGCCACCGATCCGGCTCCTCATCCCGGCGCAACGGCACCAATGTCGGTCCATGGTCCGGGTTTTTGATCCACACTGTGTCCGGAATGAACTCGTGCCGGGGTATCGCTGCCAGTGCAGACCGCCACGGCGCCACCGCTGAAGCCCACCGGGCCACGTCGTCGTCCACCAGCAATCGATCAACCATGCGCGCCCGCAGTGCGGCGGGATCAGCGGATTGGCTCACCGGTCGTGCTTGCTCGGGTCCGGGGGTGGCGGTAATGGACGATCACGCGAACCGTCTCCGGTGTTGTCCTCGTCGCGATGCCGGCCAACATCGTCGCCGTTACCTCGGTCATCGTTTTCGTTGTCATTGTCCTTACCCACAATTTCTCCTTTCTGTAATGACCTGGCTGATCGATTCAGAGGCGATGCTACGGAGTTTGGTGACCGGCTGGCCGCCAGGAGCAGGGCGTCGGGGGCCGCTCGCTCTACCGGCGGCCAGCCGGTGATCTCGGGGTCAGGGACCCGTACCTGATCTCGGCTCCCAACTCAGGACCTCGGTGAGCACGTCGAGCGATCACCACATCCGGGCTGTCAGCAGCGTCCATGAGTATCCATCCGTAGCTGGTCTGATGCGCGCGCTGCGCTGATGTCCTGGTCCGGCCGTCGATGACGCGGCTCCTACTGTGACC
The DNA here is from genome assembly GCA_030854185.1 of Actinomycetota bacterium. Classification (GTDB taxonomy): domain Bacteria; phylum Actinomycetota; class Actinomycetes; order Mycobacteriales; family Pseudonocardiaceae. The sequence goes on from JALYTS010000192.1 coordinate 2,486, forward strand.
TTGCGGCGCACGCCGACGCTGGATCTTATGCAGATCTGCATAGAACGTGGCGGGGGTGAATGACCACTACAGTGCACGACGTCGACCACACGGGTTATGGGAGAAGGTGCCAATGGCCATGGACCCAAGCGCGGTGGCTGCGGTCCTCATCTCACCGCAGGGTCGTGCTGCCGTTGCCGCGGGCGCGGCGGGGACGGTCATCCGGCTGATCCGCCGAGCTCATGGCTGGAGCCAGCAGGATCTCGCCGACCGGTCGGGCTACTCCCAGGCCACGATCTCCCGCTTGGAGCGCGGGGTGAGCCGCGCAGCGCGGGATATAGCCGTCCTGACCGATCTTGCGGGCGCGCTCGGAGTGCCGTCCGCTGTCCTGGGCCTCGTATGCGACCCAGCACAGCGTCCTATCATCGACGATGTGGACCGCCGGGAGTTCCTTGGTGGGACCGCGGGTCTCGCCGTCACTGCGCTGTTGCCACAGCGCGTGGCCACTCCTGGACGTGTCGGTGCGGCGGAGGTGGCCCAATGCTGGTCGGCGTTGCGCCGACTCTTCGAGTTGGATGACCAGCACGGTGGCGCCACTGTCTGCCAGATGGCCGCAGGGATGGCGCGAAGGCTCCAGGCCGCCCTCCGCCGGGGTAGCTACACGACCTCGGTCGGACGTGGGCTGCAAGAAGTCACAGCGGCAACCATGGAGCACGCTGGGTGGCTTGCCTACGACGCAGGTTGGCCGGGCCGGGCGCGCCAATGGTGGCTTGAAACGTGTCATTTTGCTGACTTGACTGACGTGCCCGACGTCCGGGTCACGGCCTTGGCTTCGATGGCGCTGCAAGCCAGCGACGTGGGTGACGGTCGCGAGACGGTCGGCCTTATCCAGGGAGCCCGAAAAATAACGACCAACGGTCAAGGAAGTCCCCTACTGTTGTCCCTCCTGGCGGCACGGGACGCTATCGGACATGCTCAGGCGGGCGATCGTACGGCCGCGATCTCAGCTATCGGGCAGGCCCGGAAATTGCTCGATCAGGGGCGGCGAGGCGATGAGCCCTTCTGGCTCGATTTCTGGGGCCCTGCAGATCTCGCCTGGCACGAAGCGCGGGTCGCGTTGGCTACCCGACAGAGCAAGCCCGCTGAGGCCGCCGCACGCACAGCTCTCGCTAGTGTCGACGCGAACGTGTTTCCGCGCAACCATACTGCCTATGCAGTCGGCCTAGGCGCCATTTTAACGCAGCATGGCCAGCTCGACGAGGCCATCTCTATCACGGGTGAGGCCATCCAAGGAGTGGCGGCGATCCGGGGATCCGGTCGGGCGGTCACCAACCTTCATCACACTGTTGACATGCTCGGACAGCACCGCTATCCCCCGGCGAAAACCTTTGCGACCGCCGCCCGCCGCCTACTTCCAGCGGTAACATGAGTAGCTCTGCCCGGATGGGTGTGGACCATCTCACGGTGACTATCTACAGCACAGACACCAGCCTTGATCAGCGCAGCACAGTCCGTGATCTCTATGCCGAGATATATGCGGAACCGCCTTACAACGAAGGACCGACGGAGGCGGACGATTTTGCTTCGGGATGGCATCGAACAATCGATCAGCGAAATTTTCGGCTAGTTATCGCGCGACGAGCAGGCGAGCCCATCGGCTTTGCTTTCGGAGTCCAGCTTCGAGCGCGGACGAAGTGGTGGAAGGGTGCTTTCACGTCGCTGCCTGAAGATGTCACCACCGAGTATTCCGGACGAACATTCGCGATCATCGAATTAGCGGTGCGGCGCCCTTACCGGCGACAAGGTGTCGGGCGCAAGCTGCATAGTCATTTGGTCGCCGACCTATCCGAGGAACGGATCGCCCTACTAGTTCGCCCGGAGGCACCGGCACCGCAACAGGCTTACCTATCGTGGGGCTACCGGGCGGTTGGTAAGATCCGACCTTTCCCTGGTGCGCCGGTCTACAACGCTATGATCAAGCAGCTCACGTGTCCCGCGACACAGCCGTAAGGGGTTCGCTTCTGCTGGTGCGCTCGGAGGTGACGCCCGATGGGTCATAGGCGCTTCGGCGTCGGGATTCGCGAGCGAATCGACTTGCTCGGAGAACCTGACGGTGGCCCACGCGTGGGCACAGAGCAGCAGATCATGTCCGAGTGATGCGTGGCGATGAGGCCCGCGTCGTCGCGGCGTTTTGTGAGTACCTCCGCGCTCGGGCTGGACTGTGACCACCGAGGTCCCCCACTGTGATGTGCGCGCCGAGCGTGACGGTGCGGTGATCTACGCCGAGGCCAAAGGCCGCACCAGCCCACGATGGGTCCGGTTGGATCCCACCTCAGTGCGTCAAGCTCGATAGTAGCTGCTGAATCGGCGGAGGATAGCCCTGTCGAACTCGCGCGTAAGAGGCAGTCAATTCCCCGGAGGCGGCTCCTCGGCCACCGCCATGATCACGGTTTGTGTGCCAAGGACGACGGGATTGGTCACGTCAGGCACGCAACCGGCGATCATGGTGGG
>JALYTS010000193.1 GCA_030854185.1 Actinomycetota bacterium
GCGCAGCGCCACCACCGGCCCGATGACCACGATGGCGGGCGGCCGGATCCCGGCCGCCGCGACTGCGACGTCCGCCAAGGTGCAGCGCACCACGCGCTGGCCGCGCAGCGTGCCGTTGGCGATCACGGCGACCGGCGTGTCCGGCGGCCGGCCGTGGGTGATTAGAGCGTCGGCGAAGACGCCGATCCGCTCGACCGCCATGAGCAGGACCAGGGTCCCGCGCAGCCGCCCGAGCGCCGGCCAGTCCACCAGCGAGGTGGGATCGTCCGGGGGCACGTGACCGGACACGACGACGAACTCATGGGTCACGCCGCGGTGCGTCACCGGAATCCCCGCCGCCGCTGGCACCGAGATGGCGCTGGAGACGCCGGGAACCACGGTCACCGGCACCCCGGCGGCCACGCAGGCCAGCAGCTCCTCAAAGCCGCGCCCGAAGACGTAAGGGTCGCCGCCCTTGAGGCGGACCACGAACCGTCCGGCCCTGGCGTGCTCGATCAGCTGCGCGTTGATCTGCTCCTGGGCCATCGCGCGGCCGTAGGGCACCTTCGCGGCGTCAATCACCGTGACGTGCGCACCGAGCTCGTCGAGCAACTCTCTAGGCGCAAGCCGGTCGGCCAGCACGACGTCGGCGCGGGCCAGCAACCGGCGCCCGCGCACGGTGATCAGGTCGGGGTCGCCAGGTCCCGCGCCGACCAACGCCACGCCGGGAGTCGCGATGTGGTCTTCGGCGTCCGGGGCGTCGTCGACGACTCCGGTGCGCAGCGCGTCGATCAGCGCGTCCCGGACGGCTGCTGAGCGGCGCGGCCGGCGCCCGGCGAGCACTCCGACGAGCAGACCTTCATGTTCTCCGGTGGCCGCGGTGACGGCGCTGCCACCGGTCGCATCGTCGGCCCGGACGCAGAACACCCGCCGCCGCTGCGCCTCGGCGGCCACCGCGGCGTTGACCGTCGGCTCGGAGCTGCAGGCCAGGGCATACCAAGCGCCGTTGAGATCACCGTCGGCGTAGGACCGGCGCTCCCAGCGCAGTTCCCCGGCCGTCGCCATCGCCTCGACGGCCGGGGTGGCCTCCGGAGCGACGACCAGCACATCGGCATCGGCGACGATCAGCCGCGGCAGTCGCCGTTGCGCGACGGTGCCCGCGCCGACCACCACCACCCGGCGTCCGGCCAGCTCGAGCCCCACCAGGTAAGGCTTCACTGACCCGGTTTCCAGGACAGCAGCGCGTTGACCGCCGCGGCGGCGACCGCGCTACCACCCTTGGCGCTTCGGTTGGACAGGGCCGGCAGCCGCGAGTCCCGCAGCGCCGCCTTGGCCTGCGCGGCGTCGACGAACCCCACCGGCAGCCCGATCACCAACGCTGGGTGCAACACGCCACGCGCGGCGAGGTGGATGAGTTCACGCAGGGCTGTCGGCGCATTGCCCACCGCCCACACCGCGCCTTCGGGGTGTTGGGCGGCAGCCGCCCGGATCCCCGTCGCGCAACGGGTCAGCCCCTGCGACGAGTCCGGCGCCAGATCAAGCGCGATCACACACTGCCGTGAGGTGATGCCGGCGGCAAGCATGCGAACATCGACCACCACAGGCGCCCCGCCGGCCAGCGCGCGGTACCCCGCGTACAACGCATCCTCGTCGCAGACCAGGTCGCAGGCGTAGTCAAGGTCCGCGCTGGCGTGGATCACCCGTTCGGTTACCGCCCGGGTCCCGGGCGGGAGCCTCCCAGTATCCACCTGGGATCGGAGGATCCGGTACGACTCGACCTCGATCGGATGCGCAGCTCGGGTCATGTCATCCCCTTTCCGGCGCTTTCCGGCCTCGGCACGGTGCAGAGCTTGCCGCCACAATGGTGCTGCACCCAGGGTGGTGGGCCGAACGGAGACCGCAGATGAGCATCGAAGATCACGATGACGAACTAGCCACCCAATATGTTCTCGCCCGGCGCCTGCGTCCGGACCTCGAGGGCGCTGAGCTCGCGCAACTGATCGTCTCCAGACTCAACGAGGATCAGTTGCTGGGCCTCGCGGGGGACGCGCTCGCCTGGGCGCCCCACCCAACCGATCGTCGCGAACTAGCGCTGGAATACGTGCAGAATTTCGTCCTCGCCATGGAAAGTGATCCCGACGCTAAGTAATCGGCCTCGCCGGAAGCACACAGGTGGGGCACTATGTACACCATGCGAGGACGCCGCTGGGGGGAGGGATCTCACACAGCGTTGCGTCGACTCCTGATCGTCGGCACCGTCATGGCGCCGATCGGTTATGCGTACCAGGGCATCAGCATTCCCACCCCAGCGGCCGCTGTCGTAAGCCCGGAATCCGCGGTTTCCCTGTTCGGTAGCGGCACGCTCACGACGCCGAATCCTGTTTCGCAAGCCATCACCTACGACCCGGACCTGGCGGCGATCGGTGCCGCGATGACGGCCAGCCTGATCCCGTCGTCGGACGGGTCGACCCGGGCGGAGCTCACGGTTTCCGGACTGCTGCCCAACCGGGGCTACGCGGCGCACGCACACACCAAAGCGTGTGGTGTGGCCGCGTCGGAGGCCGGACCGAACTTCCAGAATCACATCGATCCCCGGGCGACGCCCCAATCGCCCTCGAGCAACCCCCGCTACGCCAACCCGAACAACGAGATCTGGCTGGATGTGCGCACGGACTCCGCCGGCGCCGGCACGTCGAGCACCACGCTGCCCTTCGTCCTCACCGATCGGGTGCCCGGCTCGATCGTGATGCACGAAGGGATGCGGACCCTCACGGATCCGGGCCACGCAGGCACAGCCGGCACCCGGATCGCCTGCCTCACCCTCGCCGAGCGGTGACCGTCAGCGCGTTACCCTGGGATTATGGGTACCGGGTTGATCTCGTTCGTAGGCGCCGGACCCGGCGCGCCGGACCTGATCACCTTGCGTGGCGCGCACCGGCTCGCTACCGCTGACCTGGTGGTCCGGGCATCGTCGCTGGTGCCTGCCGCGCTGATAGCGCACTGCCGCGAGGATGTCGAGCTACACGACTCGGCGGGCATGACGCTGGAGGACGTGCTCGCGGTGTACACGGCGCACCCGGACGCCGCGATCGTGCGGCTGCACTCCGGAGACGTCTCGGTGTACTCCGCGCTGACCGAGCAGATCACCTGGTGCACGAGTCACAACCGAGCCTTCGAGATCGTGCCCGGAGTGGGCTCGCTGGCCGCCGCCGCGGCCGCCGCGGGGGTGGAGCTCACCGCGCCCGGGGTGGCGCAGAGCGCTGTGCTCACCAGGCTCGGCGGCGGCCGGACCGAGGCGTCCATGCCCCCCGGGGAGAGCGTCGCCGGCTTCGCCAGCCATGGCACCACGATGGCCATCTACCTGTCCGCGGCCCGGCCGGCCGCGCTGCGCGAGCAGCTGCTGGCCGGGTACCCACCGCAGACCCCCGCCGTCATCGTCGCGAAAGCCAGCTGGCCGGACGAAACGGTGATCACCACCACAGTGGACGGCCTCGCCGATGCGTTAACCACAGCCGGGATCCGCACCGCGGCGCTGGTCCTGGTGGGGCCGGTGCTGGCCGGCGCAGGGCGCCGCAGCCGGCTTTACGATCCGGCCTACTCACACGGCTGCCGCCGCCGATCGGAATCAGGCAGCACCGTGGGACGGCCCATCCCGACAGCCAAGCGCCGGCGCCCGTGACCGGCGAACTCAGCATCGTCGGGCTGGGACCGGGTGGACCGGCACATCGCACCCAGGCCGCGCGGGACGCCGTTCGGGACGCGCAGATCGTCCTGGGGTATCACGCCTACCTCGCAGCCTGCGCGGATCTCACCGGCCCACATCAGAGCGTCGTGCCCAGTGGGATCGGCAGCGAGCAGCGGCGCGCCGAGGACGCGGTCCGCGCGGCGACCGACGGTTCCCGGGTGGCGCTGGTGTCCTCCGGTGACGCCGGCATCTACGGGATGGCCTCGCTGGCGTTGACCACCGTCGCCGCGCTACCGCCGGCCCGGCGCCCGAAGGTGCGGGTGGTGCCCGGCATCACAGCGGCTGTCGCGGCGGGAGCACTGCTCGGGGCCCCGCTGGCCCGCGACTTCGCCTGCCTGACGCTGTCCGATCTGCTCGCTCCCTGGGATGCGGTCGAGGCGCGGCTGCGCGCGGTGGCCGCCGCCGACCTGGTGCTCGCGCTGTACAACCCCCGCTCGCGGGGGCGGCCATGGCAGCTTCGCCGGGCCCGCGACGTCCTCGCCGAGTACCGGCCGGATGACACCCCGGTCGGCCTGGTCACCGACGCGGGCCGAGACAGCGAGCGGGTGGAGCTCACCACGCTGGCCGCGCTGGACCCCGACCGGGCCGGGATGCACACCGTGGTGATCGTCGGCGGCGGAGGTACCAGCCGCCTGGGCGACTGGCTGGTGACCGCACGGTCGCTGCACGCGCCGCGGTGACCGTTCATCTGGTGGGCGCCGGACCCGGTGACCCCGAGCTGATCACCCGGCGCGGCGCGGCGCTGCTGGCCCAGGCCGAGCACGTCGTCTACGACCGCCCGTCGATGGCCGGCATCCTGGCACTGGCCCCCACCGCGATCCGGCACTGCGTCGGCAAGCACGGCGCCACGCCGGCCCCGCCGCAGCACGAGATCAATACGCTACTCGTCGACCTCGGCCGGACCGGAGCGTGCGTGGTGCGTCTGAAGGCCGGTGACCCGTTCGTGGTGTCCCGAGGGGGCGAGGAGGCGGTGGCACTTGCTCGCGCCGGGATCCCCGTCGACGTGGTACCCGGGGTGTCCGCCGCGGTGGCGGCGCCGGCCGCGGCCGGGATCCCGGTGATGGTCCGGCGGCTGGCCCGCACGCTCACCGTGGTCGCCGGCAACGACGACGTCGACGAGGTGAACTGGGACGCGGTGGCTCGGCTGGGTGGCACCGTGGTGCTGCTCACCGGGCGGGCGGCGCTGCCCCGGGTGCTCGCCGCGCTGCGCGCGGGCGGGATGGCGCCCGACAC
>JALYTS010000194.1 GCA_030854185.1 Actinomycetota bacterium
GGCGAGCAGCGCCCGGCGCGGCACCCCCGCCGCCCCGCCGGCCGTCTGAGGTTGGCTGAGCCGACCCAGGCGGTGCAGGAAGACGAATGTGCCCACGCTGACGATCAGCGCCACCAAGGGGGCGAGTACGTCGAGCAAACCCCCGGTGGGACGGGACAGCTCCGCGACCCCGGCGACCACGCCGAGCGCCACGATCAGCACCAGGCCGGGTGTGCGGGAGCGCCGGGAGATGAGCCCGGCGACCACTCCGACCACTGCGATCACCACGGCCATGCCGGACAGCAGGACGACCTTGTCGTAGCTGCCGAACGTGCGGACCGCGAAGTCCTTGAGCCACAGCGGGGTCAGGTCGATCGCGCTGGCGCCCACCGCGAGCAGCGGCGAGGCGGTCGGCGAGATGAGACCGCCCACCAGATGCCCGGTGGCCAACCCGGCAGCCATCGACAGCAGCCCGACCAGGGCTGCCACCGGGACGGATAGCCGCGATGGCGCCGCCGGAGTCGCTGCGATCGGAGACGACCGGGTCGTAGTCATGTCCGCCAGTTCGGCTGCGTGGGACCAGAGGTTCAATCAGAGATCAGATCGTGATGGTGCTCACCGGGTGAGCGCAGCTCGTAGCCGCGGCTCCTCGACCGTCCAGAAGCCGTGTTCCCGTCCGTCGACGAGGATCACCGGAACCCGGTCGCCGTACTCGGCTCGCAGTCGTGGATCCGCATCCACGTCGCTGGCGTGCCAGGCGACATCCAGTTCGGCGCAGATCCGGGCGATGTCCGCGCGGGCCGCCTGACACGCATGGCACTGCGCGCGGACCAGCAACGTCACTTCGTGCTTCATCGGCTCAGTCTCCCACCGCCGTTACGGGACGGCGGCGCCCAGCTCAGCTGCGGCCCGGCGGCTGTCAGGCGTGGTTTGGTGCGTTCTGTCCGCGCAATGCGGTTCGCCGCTAGCAGACCTACTGCCCGCAGCCTAGGAGGTGCACCGCGTAGCGTGTCGCCGTCGTATGCTTCCGCACGCCTTTGAGACGACCGTTATTGCGACCCGTTCGACGACCCGCTTAGAGACCGTGACGCGAGCGAACTGAGGAGTGGCTCATGCCGCAACCGAGATGGTCCTCGGAACCCCAGGACCGACCCGCAACCGCGCGCGGGCGTGCTGAGAGTCCCCGACCACAGCTGCGCCGGTTACGCCGACGCCTGATCGCGTGAAGATCGCCCGCCCCAGCGCCCAGCCGGTCCCGGATCCGCGCGCGCCAGATCCGGGCACGCCAGATCCGGGCACGCCGGACCAGGGCGCCGCAAAGGTGGATCAGCCGTCGGAAGGTGCAGACAGTGCCTCCATCGAGCACGCCGGGCCAGAGGTCGACGTCGCCGCTTGGGAACTCGTCGCGGCCGCCCAGCAGGGCGACCAGAACGCCTTCGGCCAGCTTTACGACCGGTATGTCGATGTGGTCTTCCGGTTCATCTTGTTCCGGGTGAGTGACCGTCCGCTGGCCGAGGACCTCACCAGCGAGACCTTCCTGCGCGCGCTGCGCCGGATCTCCTCGGTGAGCTACCAGGGCCGCGACGTCGGAGCCTGGTTCGTCACCATCGCGCGTAACCTGGTTCTCGACCACGTCAAATCCAGCCGGTACCGGCTGGAGATGACCACCGCCGACATTCTCGATTCAAGCGCGGATGACCGTGGCCCTGAGCACGAGGTGGTCGAGGAGGCCACCGCCGCCGAGCTCATGCGCTGCGTCGCCCAACTGGGTCGGGATCAGCAGGAGTGCATCATGCTGCGGTTCATGCAGGGCCTGTCGGTCTCGGAGACCGCGGCCGTGATGGGCCGTAACGAGGGCGCTGTCAAGGCGCTGCAACATCGCGCGGTCCGCAGGCTGGCGCAGTTGTTGCCGGAAGGACTGCGATGACTATCACACGCCTAGCCGGCACTCACCGCCTGGGCGTAACTACCTGGATAACCGCTCGTTGCTCCCAAGGACACGGCCTATGGGCCGGAAGGTGGTGAGGACGACGCGTACATCCGGGAGTCGGAGCAGCGACGGGCAGGAGCAGGACAGTTTCGCCCGCGCAGTGGATAGCGGTATCCGCGACGTCTCCGACCGAACCTTGCAGCGTGACCTGACGGTGGTTGCGGCGTTGCGCCAAGTCGGCGCCGCGGTCGGCCCGACCACGGCAGAACGTGACCGGATGCGCCAGCGCGTCCTGGCGGAATTCTCCTCGGTGGTTCACGAGGGCAACAGTCCCGTCCTTCCGCTGCGGACCTCGCGGCGTAGCCGCTGGCTTCCAGACGAGACCCGTGGACGAGTGGTGGTAGCAGCGGCTGCGGCACTGTGCGTAGTGATGTCGCTGTCCGGGATGAGCGTCTTGCTGTCCCGCGACGCGGTACCCGGGGATGCCTTGTACACCTTCAAGCGCACCGCCGAGTCCGCCGAACTCGGCCTGACCTTCGGGGACCAACCCAAAGCGCTCAAACACCTGGAGTTCGCCGGCGACCGGGTGAACGAGATCGAGATCATGGCCAACCAGGCCGACAGCGCCGGCAACTGGGCCGCGGGCCAGGGCAAGTTCGTCCGGGCCCTTGACGACTTCGATTCCGACACCACCGCGGGTGCGCGGCTACTCACCGGTCTGGCGCTGCATGGCCAGCCCAGCAGCCTGCCCGCGCTGCGCGCCTGGGCCCAGCAGCAGAAGGCCCGGTTGGCAGTGTTGCGGGCCGCGTTGCCGACGCCCATCAGCGCCCGGTTGGACAGCACTCTCGCGCTGCTGGATCGGGTGGTCGGGAGAGCTTCCACGCTGAGCGACAGGTCCGGCTGCGTCACGATCACCTCTGGTGTCCGCGATGAACTGGGTTTGCTGCCGTCGAAGGACGCCTGCAAGCCGGTCCCGGTAGACGGCACCTCAGCGGCGGTCCCGCTGCCGAGCGTCCCGGCTCTACCAGCGTTGAGCCCGCCCAGCGCTATCGTGCCGCCCAACCTGCTGCTTCGCCCGCCCTCGGTGAATGCGGTTCCGGTTCCCACTCAGAACGGTTCGAGCAGTCAGTCCGGGCTCCCGACAACCCGAGGCCCGGGTGGTGTTCTACCGAACCCGGCTCAACCCGGATCCGAGCGGTTGCGACCCGAGCCGTGGCGGCCCTTCCCCGCACAAGATTCACCGAAGCCTGCCGCACCTCTGCCGCCGTGGATTCTGCAGCCGCGGTTGCTGCCTCCCGGATAGTCGTCGTCAACTTCAACTCCACCTGCCGTATGTCGAGTAGATCCTTACTGTTCGGTTGCTCAGGGGAAGTCGTCACGGCAGTCTTGTGATCGGCTCGGCGCTTGAGCGTGACCGACGAGGAAGGGCCCACTCCGATATTCAGGGCAGGATCCAGTGTCACGACGGTTTGACCAGGATGGCGATCGAGACGGCCATCAGGACATCCGAAAAGAGAAGGTCCTGACCAGTCTCGCCGGTCGAGGCGCCGCTGAGGCGAATCTCGTCGGCTTGGCCGTCGCGGAGGTGGAGGCGCCGGCTGTCGCCGCGGACCCCGTCGCGGCCGCCTTCTTCGACGTGGATAACACCATGATGCGGGGCGCATCGGCCTTCTACTTCGCGCAAGGCCTGGCCGCCAGGAAGTTCTTCCCCGCCAGTGCGTTCGCGACCTACGCGTGGCAGCACCTGAAGTTCAGGGTGGTCGGCAAGGAGCTCAGCCTCGAGGAGATCCGTACCAACCGCGAGCAAGCGCTGTCATTCGTAGCCGGTAGATCAACTGCGCAGTTCGTCGAGCTTGGCGAGGACATCTACGACGAACTGATGGCCCACCGGATCTGTTCCGGCACGCTCGCGCTGGCGCAGATGCACCTCGCCGCCGGACAGCGGGTGTGGCTGGTCACAGCCACTCCGGTGGAGCTGGCCACGATCATCGCACGCCGCCTCGGCCTCACTGGTGCGCTGGGCACCGTCGCGGAAACCGTCGACGGCGTGTACACCGGCCGGCTGGTCGGCGAAATCTGCCACGGCGCGGCGAAGGCCCTGGCGGTGCGAGCGTTGGTCCTCAAAGAAGGACTCGACCTGCAGCGCTGCACCGCCTACTCCGACTCAGCCAACGACATTCCGATGCTGTCGTTGGTGGGGACCGCGGTTGCGGTGAACCCGGATCCCGACCTTCGGGAGACCGCCCGGGCACGGGGCTGGGAGATCCGCGAGTTCCGGACCGGTCGCAAGGCCGCGAGAACCTCCGTGATGGGCATCAGCATGGCGGTTGGCGCGGTCGCCGCCCGACTGGCCTACCAACGCCGCGCTCGTCCCCGACCACGCTCCGCCGAGGAACGGATTACCGCGCTGGAGGAGTAACCGGTCGCCGGCGGCGAGCAACCGCTCGATCCGCAACGTTGAAGCGGGTTTCGATCGAGTGGAACAGTTCAGTCGAACTCGCCTGTGCGCAGTGCGACAGCGAACGCACTCCACTGGGAGTTGCCGAAGGTTAGCGCCGTCCCGGTTGGGTCTTTGCTGTCACGCACGGCGGTCTGATCGTTGAGGTCGGCGACTTCGACACACTCACCGTTGCTGCTGCTGTAGCTGCTCTTGCGCCAGTTCATAGCGCGGCGGCGGGTACCGGCGTGCGGGTCGGCCCGGGCGGCCGACCCGGTGTCAACCCCGGAGGGACATGGCCGAAGCCATGCGCGCGCTACGAGAACACGCCGGGTCGACACCATCATGACCCCACCGGGCCCGCCCGAGCCCGCTGACCGGGTGGCACGCCACCGCGCACGGCCTAGTCCTCAAGATGCGCCCGCGGCAACTACCCACCACAAGGGACACCGCATGGAATCGAACGCCGGCGCGCAGAGGCTACTTCTTCAGTTTGCGGCGCTGCACCCGTGTTTTGCGTAGCAACTTGCGGTGCTTCTTCTTGGACATACGCTTGCGGCGCTTCTTGATCACCGAGCCCATGCTCGGCCTCCTCG
>JALYTS010000195.1 GCA_030854185.1 Actinomycetota bacterium
CAACCCCGACGATCCAACGCCGGAGGCTGGGCAACGCGCTGAAGCGCGCCCGTGATCACGCCAACAAGACGCAGGATGAAGCAGCGGTGGTCATCGACGCCGCGGCCAGCAAGATCAGCCGCCTCGAACTAGGCCAGAGTGGGATCAAGCTGACCGATCTGGCGCTGCTGCTCGACCTCTACGGCGTGAGCGGTGAGCAAGCTGACTGGATGCGGGATCTCGCCCGTGCGGGGAGGCAGCGCGGCCGGTGGAGCGGCTACCGCACTGTCATCCCGGACTGGTTCCGCGCCTACGTCGACCTCGAAGCCGACGCCAGCGAGATCCGCTGGTATCAGCCCGAGGTCGTACCCGGCATCCTCCAGACGGAGAGCTATATCCGCGCGATGAACGCCACGGCCCATCCGCGGATCACCGACGAAGCGGTGAACCGGCAGGTCAAAGTGCGGCTGGAGCGGCAAGCTGTCCTGGACCAGCCGGTGACCACGCTGAGCTTCATCCTGAGCGAGTCAGCGCTGCGGCGAAACATCGGTGACGCATCGATCATGCAAGCTCAGCTCATTCACCTGGCCGAGGCAGCCGAGCGCCCGAACGTCGAACTGCAAGTCCTGCCCTTCGACGCCCAGACCTTCGGGGCAGCCTGGTTCGGCTTCATCATTCTCCGGTTCGATCACGACGCCACCTCAGACGTGGTCTACGTGGAGACCTACACGGATGGGGATTACCTGGACAGCCACGACGAAGTGCAGGCGTACACTGCGCTGTGGAACCGCCTGCAAGCAGCGGCGATGGGTCAGGTCGAGTCCCGAAACCTGATCATCCGCTTGGCTGACGAGAAGAGGGCACGATCATGAATTCCCCAGACTTCACCCACGCAGCGTGGCGGAAGAGCACCCGGAGCGGGGACAATGGTGGCGCGTGCGTGGAAGTAGCGTTTCAGGATGCGGCTGTTGGGCTCCGTGACTCCAAGAACACAGGGAGCGGGCCGGTCCTCGTGTTCACTGCCGGCGCATGGAAGGCGTTCATCGCTGGGGCGGTGGAGGGGACGTTCGGGCGGGTGTAGGGGCCAGCCCCAGAAGCCGAGAAGCCTGCCGCCATGGTGGATACCCGAGCCGTGGTCGGACTCCTTCGGTGATACACAAGCTGCGCCGTACCCACCTGACGGGAATCCGCGGCCGCCCGCAGTCTGGGTGGTCGGCGGCTGCGCCGGGGGGGCATCGGTGGGCGTCGGTGAGCGTCACTGTCAGTGAGACCCAGGGAAGGACCATCGTACTGTGCGGGTGTGCCGCCGACGGCAACTTCTCGCCCACAGTTGCCATCGGCGGCACCTTCGCGCCGGATCCATCCCACTCTCGTGGGGCAGGAGTGACGGGGGAGACGAAATGGGCGCCGCGATCAGCACACGACGCTAACCGCGGGACATGCCATCACGTGGCTGTCAGATGCGGCGGCATTCGCGGGATCCACGTGGCGCCTGTCCTCCACGTCGGGTGACGCCAGCGGATGGCCGGTTGCTCATGCTGGAACCGACGGTAACGATGCATAGTCTGACGGTGCGGAGCCGGCTTGTCAGGCGCAATCACTGGTGGCGGAAGGGCGGCAGGGTATGAAGCCGCGCGAGACGGTGGTGAGCACTGCGCGGCGTGCAGTCCCTCACCGTGGTCACCGACCGCAAAGAATTGCGCCGGTTGGTTCGAGGTCTTCGACCAATCGACCGGCACGGTGCTCGCCAGCCGCAACGCCGGCCATCAATTCGCCGCCAGGTCGGTGGTCAAGTTGCTGATCGCCGTCGACGCATTGGCCCGGGACAATGGGGAAACCCCGGAAGGCGCGACACAATAGGAAATGCAGCAGATGCTCGCTGACAGTGATGACGAGATCGCGGACCGCCTCTGGACCGCCGGCGGTGGCCCCGCCATCGTGACCAGAATGGTCGGCCAGCTCGGGCTCACCGGCACGCAGCCTCCTGAGGATCCCGGCGAGTGGGGCGACACTCTGATCACGGCGCAGGACATGGTGACGGTGTATCGCTATATCTCCGAGCGGGTACCCGGCCCCGATCGGGACCTGCTGCTCGGGGCGCTGTCCGACGGACAGCACGGGCCTGGTCGGACGGATTCGCGCTACGTGGTGGTGGTGCTGGCGTCGGCACCGGCGGACTCGTACTCCACGGTTCCTGCGGTGGTCACCGCAGGAACCGGCGCACTTGCCGGCTTGGTCAGCGCGGCCGCGTCCTAACCCGGCGCACGCTGACTTCAGCATTGGCTGGACTACGGCGCGGGGCTGTGGAATGGATCGGTACCCAGCGCGAGCGAGACGATGCCCAGGCCGCCGTGGGCGTTGAGGTAGTTCAGCTCGCGGGACATGTCGCCAACACCGTTGCTGCCGGCCACCGGCGCCAACGCCAGCGACGTCAGCACACCCAGCGCCTTACCATCGCCGGTCAGCACGGCGCTGCCCGAATCGCCGGGGACGCCGGGCGTCACCGTGTAGCACGAGTGCGACCAGCCGCCGCCGGCATCACCGAGGCTGAATCCGACCTTCGGCGATAGCGCGGAAACCCCGGCCCGTAGCGGTGAGTTACCGTAGGTCAGTATCCGCTGACCGACAGCGATCGCGGTGGTGGAGATGGCGGTCGGTCCGCCGAAGAACGGCACGCTCGGGTTGACCTTCCCCCGGTCGGCTGGGTCGATCTTGACCAGCGCGAAGTCGTTGAAGTCGCAGGTATTGGCGTCCTTCTCACCGTTTTTGGCCATCGTGATCCACGAGCTGTATACCAGCGTGCCGGGCTTGCTGGCGCCGACGATCTTGACCGGCGTGCCCAGCGGCTGGGTGGCGGAGGTGCAGCCGCTGGTCTCGGTCGGAGCCCCGGTGCCGGCGCAGTGCGCAGCCTGCCCGATGAACTCGTCGGCGGCGTTGTAGAAGACGAAGTTGGCGGTGCACTCACCAGCGCCGGTGATGGTGTTCACCCCTGGGTGAATGGTGGCCTGCGCTGAGGGCGCCCAGGTCGGCCCGGCGGCCGCGGCGGTGCCGGGCACCATCACAGCGACCGAAACCACCGCCGCGACGGTGGCCAACGCCGTGGCTGCGCTCGTCGCAACAGTGCGGACCGCGCGGCGGTGGCGTTTCACGATGCGGTGGTGCATGCGAGCTTTCCTCCTGTATGACGCCGACTTCAGGGCTGTCACTCCCGGCGTCCGGCAGGCCGGCCAGCCGGCCGGGACCCGAGTCTCGAGAGCGGCATGAGGGTACACAACGGGCGTGCCGTGTTGCGGACCGCCTTCTTCGCGGCCACGTCAGCTACCTTCTGATCGGCCGTAGCCCGGGAACGAGTTGCGGTACTCGGTGGCGATACTGGGCATAGGGCTCCCCGAGGGTGCGGCCCAGCAACCGTTCCTCGGCGCGGATCTTCAACCCGGCCAGTAGCACGCCCAACACGAAGTAGGCCACCCACCGGCCCAACCCGTCGATCGCGGCGGTGCCGGCCAGCATGCCGAGCAGGCCGGTGTAGATCGGGTGCCGGGTGATGCCATACGGCCCGTCAGTGCGCAACGCGTGATCGTCCTTGACCACGGCGGACGATGTCCACATCGTGCCGAGTGCGGCTCGGGCCCACAAGGTGAAGGCCGTGGCGACGACGAGGACGGCAACCCCGAGGACCACGAGCCACCTGGCGTCCACTGTGATCGGACGCCAGAACGAGGCGGGCACGAAGCGGCCGAGCACCAGGACGGCGCCCCATGCGATCAGCCAGTGCCAGAACCCGGCGGCAGGCATGTGGGAAACCTCCTGGTCGACAGAGCAACGGTACTGGCCGCTCGTCGCCGACGGCGTGTCGTTACGCGCCCGGTGTACCAGCGCGCCGTTGCTGAGGTGACACGGTCGTACTCAGTGAGTAGTCGGTGTTCTTCCCGCGCCCAATATGTCCGGTGTAAACCCCTTGTGCCCGACGCCAATGACGGCGTACGTCTTAAGGAATGAGCCTGCGAGAGGCCTTTCGCATCGCGTTGCGCGGATTACGCGCCCACCGGCTACGCTCTGTGTTGACGATGCTCGGCATCATCATCGGGGTGGCAGCGGTGATTTTGCTGGTCGCCATCGGAAATGGAGTGCAGTCCTCGGTCAATGCAAAGATCCAACCACTGGCTAACCTGATCACCATCGTGCCGTCGACCGGCAACGTCCCCGGCGGCGGCCCCCCCAAGGATTTGATCGACGACGATGTCACGGCGCTGCAGAAGGAAGTACCCGACGCTGCCGCCGTCATCCCAGCCGCTACCGGTCAAGCCTTGGCCGAGACTGGCACCACCCAGTTCCGCTCGTCTGTCATCGGTTCCACCGATCGCTGGCTGGAGGTGAGCAACCGGGACCTTCAGGCGGGGTTGTTCTTCGACGACGCCCAGGTCCGTTCCGCCGCCAGGGTGGTGGTCCTCGGCTCTGCCGTCGCGACCACGCTGTTCGACGACCCCGCGACCGCGGTGGGTCACACGATCCGGGTCAACCATCAGGTATTCAGCGTCATCGGTGTGATGCAGTCCTTCGGTGTACCGGGCGACAACGATGTGGTCATGCCGCTGAATACGGCGCGTCGCTACGTCTTCGGGGGCGGTGACAAGCTCAACCAGATCATCGTGCAAGTCATCCCGGTAACAGCCGTGCCCGCTGCTGAGGACCAGGTGACTCGCACCCTTAGTGACCGGCACCGAATCCAAAACCCCGCGCAGCGGGACTTCGAGGTCCAATCGCTGCGCAGCCGGCTGGACACCTTCAACCAGGTCCTCAGCCTCCTCACCCTGTTCACCGCTGCTGTGGCGGCGATCTCGCTTTTTGTCGGCAGTATCGGTGTCCTGAACATCATGCTGGTCTCGGTTACCGAGCGAACCCGCGAGATCGGTGTCCGGAAAGCGATCGGCGCCACCCGCGGTGCGATCCTCCAAC
>JALYTS010000094.1 GCA_030854185.1 Actinomycetota bacterium
ATCTGCAACGCCACGAATTCCACGGCAACTGGAACTACACGGTACGGGGCCGATCGGACCGGCAGACCGATCACGGTGCGACACACCCAGCAACACAGGACTAATTTATGCGCGAGCCCTAAGTGCTGGGCAGGGCGTCAGCCATTCGGGCACAACAGCTGCCCCAGGCGTCCAGGTTCACCAGAAACGCGCCCGCGACCTCGGCCGGCGTGCCGTCGCGGGCCAGCCGCGCCACGTAGGACGGGTACACCTGGCAACCGGGCACCGGCTCGTAGTCCTGGCGCGCCGAACTGTCGAGCCCGACCGCGGTGGCGAAGGCCCCCAGCGCCTGTAGCGCGACTCGCTCCCCGGCGGCCATGCTCGCCAGGTAGCTCTGCGCCGGCTCGTCGACGAACCGCTGGGTGAGCACCTCGAAACTACGCAGATCACTGGGGATCACCTGGTGCTGCTCACCCGCGAAGGCTCGCAGGGCCCCGGTGGACAGCCGTCCGGCCTCCAGCTCCGCCAGCCACGAGTTGCCCTTGATGCGTTCTTCGACGTCAACCAGGTCCTGCCGCACACCGGCGCAGAGCTGCTGCGCATCCAACATCACGTCACCCTCCCTGCCGCCACTGGCGGTGTGCACTCTGTTGATGCGAGTCATGGGCGTCGGGGCCGACGATGCCGATGGTGACGGATCTCACCGCCGAACAGCCTCGAACAACGGACAAGACTGCCGGATCAACGATCCGGCAGCGCCACCGGGGGCTGGTCGGACTAGACCGTGCGAACCGCACGCTCTATCGCAACCCGGTCGCCTGGGCCAACGTCGCCGGAGAGGAACGCGGCGAAGGCTTGTTGTATTACCCGCAAGCACCACACAACAACGGGCGCCCAGGGGCCTTCGCCGGACGCCGGGTGCGACGCTCGCGCCACCAACCGCGGTCCTACGACATCCGGCGGAGCCCACTGCGCTGGATGGCTGTTAACACGCTGCTCCCTGCGGACGATGATGGACATATCCGATGTAGCTAAGCATCGCGGACACACATGGATGAGGACATAAGGGAGTGATGGCTCTGACCACTACCAGGACCAGATCAGTGATCTGACTCCGGGAGGTTCGGAGCGGCGCCGCCATCCCTCGCAGTGCCACGGCCTCGTTTTCGCCTGGGTCAAAAGTGAGGCGTTACCCTGTGCACGGCGAATATGGGAAACCAAGGGACCGCCCTATATTCGACTAACCAGACACCTCTTCGATAAATGCGCGGCTTAATCCACTTCACAATCAAAGCCGCCCATCACTTCGCGGCACCGTTCGCAGGGCGGCATGACAGCGCCGCCGCTTAACAACCAGCTATAGGAGCCCTCGATGCAACACGACTACGACTTCATAGTTCAGCTTCACCATAGCGTCGTGCGTGACGTGCAAACTCACGCCATTGACACGTCGCTCTTGAGTAACCTCGCCTTGGCCACTCCGATTTCGCGAGTCATCGGGCATACGATTTCCCCGTTTCAGACGAAAGCACACTGGGACAATCCTAAACTCGATATCGTCAACGATCGACTGCGGCTGTCTGCGGACGTCCGGGGTGGTACACGACACATAACAGAGGGCATCAACCTGACAATGGAAGGAAACGTCAACACCGACTGCGAACCCAGGGTTTCCACGCGACCACGGATAACCAACCTGTGGTGACTTTGACGACGCCGTCGATGTTGATTCTCGATCTGACCGATTTGAAACTGAATTATGAGGGGGACGACGAACCGCTTTCCTGGGTCGACAACACGATCGAACAGACAATCCTTCGGCCCACTATCTCCATGTGCTTGATGGCGCCGTTGGCCAGCATGCCCCTCAGCTACCTACCGAGCTCACTCCCCCTACGCCTCGCAGCTACCGGCAACGATGTGACCACCGACGGGCTGGCGCTCGCGGATTCGGCCGTCTTCCTCGATCCGTATGCCGAATCTCTCACGCTCGCCATGCGCTGCACGGCGACGACCTCCACGCCCGCGTGGTCCGCAAATTTGTTGGTAGCGTCGCCAGCAAACGCGGCGGTGGCATTGAGCGAGACAGGCCTCAACAGTATGCTTAGCTGGCTTTGTGCCGAGGATCTGGCTACCGGAACCGCTTACCTCGTTGACGGCCCTGTCGTCTGGCGCTGGATGCACGTGACTGCGGCTTTCACTAATGATGGCAACATCCACCTCAACGGCCGACTGAGGCGTGACGGGGCGACCGTCGTGGTCGACACGGTGCTGCAGTGTTCGCTCACCTCCTCAGGTGAGCTGTCAGTTCAGGTGAGCGATGCCGGGCCGCAATCAGGGGACGCAGATCTCATCATCGAGGCTTCGTCGAACTTGATCTGTCGCATCTTCTCCGGTGCCAAAAAGCCGTCTCACCTGACAGGTGCAACGCAGGCTGAATCGAGTTCCACCGACAAATTACTTCAACGTTTCTTGATCCCGGGCACCGATGTATCCACCGAAGCGCCCGCCGTGGATCTAGCGATACGACACGGGTACCTGGTTGCCCTATACGATGTACGCAGTACGAGCATCGCCTCAGGCTCACCGTCGATGAGGAAAAGCCGAAACCCACCATTGTTCAACGGAAAATCTCGCGTCAAACCGTGCCTGGCGCGCCCGTCGTCATTCAGCTCGACGCCACCCTGCTCGACTCGATCGGATCACCATATGACTTTGCCTGGCATGTCGATGATGGACCCCTGGAAGACGGTCACGGCTCGACCGTGACCGTGACAAAGACCGTACCAGCGACGACTGCACCGGCTACTGCAGTGACAGAACCGCAGAAGCTCGCGACGGTCAGCGTCAAGGTGATCGATATCCTCGGTCAAGTCGGCGAAACGAACGTTGATGCAACGTACTATCCGGCGCCGGCATCGGACGAACCCTTTCCTCCGGACCGGAAACCCGATCCCCCGAGGAGACTACCAGGTCACGGGAAAGCAGCAATTCCTCTTATCGGTGTTGCGACCGTCCTCGCTGTCCTAGGCGGTGTGATCGGCGGCATGGTCGGGTACGGCATTCGTGAGCACTTTGTTCCAGTTGTCAGTAATCAGAAGCAGATCGGGCCTGCCGGGCCTCCGGGACCTGCCGGACCTGCCGGACCAGCCGGACCTCCGGGGCCCGCCGGACCTCCGGGGGTTACCGGGACCGGGCCGATTGGCCCCGCCGGGCCTACCGGGCTTCGTGGAGAAGGCGGTCCCCCCGGTCCGGCCGGACAAGCTGGACCTAGCGGACCTGCCGGGGAAGACGGGCGTAGCGGACCTCCCGGACCTCGAGGGCCAAGGGGGCCCGCCGGCCCTGCCGGGTCATCCGGCTCTCTCGATAATAGCAATCATCGCAATTAGGGCTCTGTTGATTCACGACGATACTGAGCCCGATTAGCCTGTGTCCTCTCGACAGTCCCGGGGTGCGATCACTGCGCCCCGGGACAAGGCTGCGCCGCGTTGCCCGTCGCGAATTCGTGGCGCCGCTGCCCGTCAGGGTGCCATCGTCTGCGCGGTAGCAAAGTTGACCGCCGGACGCCCGCCCCTACCGTCCGTTCACACCATCTGAACTGGACTTTTCTATTCTTTCCGTCGGTAAGATCGTCTTCAGCGGACGGAGACCAGATGGACCGAAGCATACGCACGGTGGACGACGTACTGAGGCTTCTCGACGGGCTGTTCGCGCCGGAGGCCGATCGCTGGACCGCCGACTGCGGTTCCTCCTGGTGGGACAGTTTCTACGCGGACCGCTCCAGACCCGTGCCGTTCTTCGTGGCGAAACCGGACGAGAACCTCGTCTCCTACCTCGACCGCGACCTGATCACCCCGGGCCGCGCCCTGGACCTCGGCTGCGGGCCCGGCCGCAACACCCTGCACCTCGCCGCGGCGGGATTCACCGTAGACGCCGTGGACCTCTCCCCGACGGCCATCGCTTGGGCCAAGGACCGCGCCCGCGAGGTGGGCGCCGAGGTCCAATTCCACCGCGCAGACGCATTCACCCTCACCGCGACCGACCTACGCGGCCCGTACGACCTGATCTACGATTCCGGCTGCTTCCACCACCTTCCACCGCATCGCCGCATCAGCTATCTCGACCTCCTCGACCGTCTCCTCGCCCCCGGCGGACATTTCGCCCTCGCCTGGTTCGCGGCCGGCGAGATGGGCTCCGAGGTCCCCGACGCCGACCTCTACCGACACTCCGGCCTGGGTGGCGGCCTCGCCTACACGCCGGATTCCCTGCGCTGGATCTTCTCCCACCTCAGGGAAGTGGAACTGCGCCGCATGCGCGACGAGCCACCCGAGTCCCCCCGCTTCGGCGATCCGTTCCTCTGGACGGCCCTGTTCTGCCACGACGCCCACGTCTAGCTGTTGCTGCTCACGGCGTTGTCGCCGCTGGCCACTTGACAGGGCATACCAAGGCCCAACCGTAGGGTCGGCCACCCAGTTTCGGGCCCTGTGTTCGATCGCCGCCGCGATACGCAAGGCCGAGCTGGCCTGGCGGCAGGCGTTGTCCGCGCAGATGCTGGCCGACGTGATCGTCGCAGCCGAACACCACGCGCCGGATGCAGCGGAACGTGCTCGACGCTGGTTCGCCGCCCAGGCCTGACGGCGCAGGCCTCGTGTACCCGGGGAAACTTTGGAGGGAGATTCTGAATGCCTGACATCCTGGTTATCGGTGGCGGGTTCGCCGGAGTATGGAGCGCGGCGGCTGCCGCCCCAGTACGTGAACAGGCCGGGACGCATTGTCAGTGGAAAACAACATCCAAGCATGCCGGCAAGGCCGATTTGCTTACAAAGCGGGGTAGAGCGTGAAGACGCGCGCTTCCCGCACAGCATAAAAGTGCTGGCGGTCGGTAGTGGCCACCTCTAAGTCACCCAGTCGCGACCGCTATCACAGACGCGTCGACAACCCCGAGGGGAAGGTCTGCATACTTGCGGACCAGCTCAGATGCTCGCGCATAGTCCCCGCTCGTCAGTGGGATGGGGTCAAAGTCGTGACGGCTGAGCGCGGCCAGGAAGTCGGCCTCGGTAACCGGACCGAGGCGGGTTTCCACGAGGTTGCAGACTTCGGTGACGACGAGAGAGGGCACGCGGAGCGGACCTGGTGCGGTGCTGAGCAGCTCGCCGCAGAAGCGTGCCAATCGTCGGATCGGTCGATGTCGGCGTAGATGACACCGGTGTCGACGATCAACTGTTGTGCGGATTCCGGCCGCCGAGTC
This sequence comes from Actinomycetota bacterium, assembly GCA_030854185.1. Taxonomy (GTDB): domain Bacteria; phylum Actinomycetota; class Actinomycetes; order Mycobacteriales; family Pseudonocardiaceae. The sequence goes on from JALYTS010000094.1 coordinate 5,228, forward strand.
CCTGCCGCAGAATCTCGGCCGATCGGGTGGCCGTGTCGCTCTGGCCGCTGTCGTAGGCACCGCTCATCGGCAGTCGGCGCCGCGGTTGGCGCGGTAGAGATCGCCCCTGGCGCGGTTCACCCAGGCCGTTGCCGGTCACTCCGGCGACCGACGTTACGCGGATTGAGATGGGAGCGAGCCGGGTCGTCGCTATGCGACTGAACGGAGTCGTGGTGGCGGAGAACCGGAGCAGGAGCCCGTCGATCGAGCGACGGATGCCTACATCGGTCAAGGGCAGCTGAGCCATGGCGGTTTCCAGTTGGTCCGAACCCAACATCCTGACGTGTTGGCGCGTCCACCTGATACGGGATCCGCGTGACAGGTGCCAGGGATGTCGTAGTCCGAGGTATTTCCCCTGTAGAACGCGAGCCGACGCGGGCACTCGAACCCCGAACCTACCCGCTTACAGCCGGGCTGCTGGTCAACCTCGACCCACCTACGCGGGCACTGATGCCCCACTCAGCCCGCCGCGTCTCCACGACGAACCTGCTATCCGGTGCTCCGGTACCTACCGGGACAGGGCTCCCACCCGCCTGGCCTGTTCTAGCTCGGGCGCGGCGGGCGATAAGCAAACCCCGGTCAGTGCGCCGGCGGTTCAGTTGAGTGGCCTCTCGATGACTTCACCCGGCCTTTCATCTAGCCACCGCCCCCGGATCAACGGTGACCGCCAGACCCACTCGTGCGAGCCGTGCGTGGAATATCAACATGAATCACTCCATCGCATCTTGACCCGCCTCGCTGCCGCGGGTCCCGGAGCAGCTCAACTGGAGCGACGGTGTAACGGCGGGCCGATAGCCGGAATAATCCCGTCGAAGCCGATCATAGGCGTCTGAAGGCTCGACTACGACCGCCTCGGCTCCCTTCAGATGCCGACAATTAGGCTGAATTGACGAATTGACGAATGCGCAGATGCGAAGTCTTGCATGGAAGATTCCCGTCTCTGCGGTTCCGGCGTTCACCACGACGATTGCTGTCCGTGGTCGTCTCCCAGCCAACTGTGAGGTTGTGCACAGGTTGCGTGCACCTAGCCGGTCCATAACGGGGAGCACAACCTCGGCACGGCTCCACGTGCCGCATCTGATCAAGACAGGAGTGACCGATGAACAGAGTCGCAGGCTGGGATCATCGATGGATAGGGACAAAAGTAGCGATCGGGGTAGTCAGCGCCTCGATCGCGACGGGGGTGGCGGCTTGCTCCGGCGGATCGAACAACCCGAGCGTCACCCCGACAACAACAGCACCACCCACGACAACCGCGCCGGCCAAGGCCGGCCACGCCCATGGGCTCGTCGGCCAGATCACCACCGAGAACGGTTCGAGTTGGACCGTCAACGCCAAGAACGGCACCCAGTACACCGTGACCATCACGCCTCAGACGCAGTTCGGCACCAGGCGGACCCCCGGCACAGCGCAGCAGTTCCCGGTCGGCAGCACCGTGCACATAAGCGGTACCGCCAACGGTAACGTGATCACCGCGAGCCGGATCACGGCAACCAGACCGCGGCACCCGACGAGCACACTGCCCGCCTCCCCACCCAGTTAATCGGATCACGGTGGGCTGTAGCGCTCTGTTGCATTGACGGATAACGGACTCGGCAGGATGGGAGGATGCGTCGCCGCCCTGGGCGAGTAGCTCCGCCGGCACCGACGGGGCTCCCGCCTATCCGCAGGTGCTCGATGGGCTGCGGTCCTCCGCATGCCACGTTACGGAGCGGTACATGCTGCCGCCGAACCCACAATACTCAGGTGGACCTGGCGCGAGCGGTTAGGTCAACACCGACGGGGACAGGATAAGGAGCCGGCCGAACGGCCGGCACCCAAGAGGGAATGAACCTGTCTCGCCCTTCCACGGCTGCGCTGGGATACCAGCACGACTACCTCGGCAGCCGCAGCACCGAAGGCAAAACACGCAGCAAAACCATCCGCTGCTTAAAACGCTACATCACTCGCGAGATGTATCAAATTATCACTTCCCCACCCGAAGCCGATGCGTCAACGGCCTTACATAGGGGCATCAGTGCCAGGAGCGATCCCGCACGCTACCCCGATAACAGTCCTGACCTAGACAGCGCCTTCGGTGAGCCGTCATGTGCTCCTGCAAAACAGGCGGCGCAACACCAACAGCAGTACCACCAGTATCCCAACTACGACCGCCACAGCAGGCAGCTGCCGTTGCCTCGCCGTGGTCATCAGCGACTCGAGGCGCGCGGCTACCGGCGAAGGCAGTTTCTCCAGGACCTGGGGGGTCAGGCGCTCGGCCTGTCCCGCTACCCCCACTGGCTGGAGGTGGAGCGCTTCTGAGCGCTCGGGTATTTGCTGCGTGACCTCTTCGATGTTGGTCGGAGCCTGCAGCACGACCTCTTCGATGTTGGTCGGAGCCTGCAGCACGACCTCTTCGATGTTGGTCGGAGCCTGCAGCACGACCTCTTCGATGTTGGTCGGAGCCTGCAGCACGACCTCTTCGGTCTTGACTCGCACGGTTTGTTTGGCGTCGTTCACCTTGTCCCTGACACGGGCGGGCACATGAATCCTGTGGGTTAGCTCCTCCATGGTGTCGCCGAGCTGCCCGCGGGTACGGTCGATGTTCCGGCGCCGGCCGTTCTTCAGTGCCGAGGTTGTCATCGGTGCATCCCTTCCTAATAGTCTGATGTCGGTTGACCCTGGTCGCGGCCTCGTCGGGCACCAACGACGTCACCAGCACCCGGCGCGTACGAAGACTATGTCGTAGCGTTCTCATCCCCGCGGTTGCGACACGCGGGAAACGCCCCGCTGAGGGCTCGCGATGAAATAGCTGTTGTGCCTGTCTGAACAGCACGGTTCGTGCTGGGTCGGCCGCGTCGGGTCGTTGGCTCGTCGTTACGAGGCGTTAAGGCCGCATCTCACCGAACGGCAGCGGCGGTTGCGGCTGGGTGCCGAGGCGCGGAGGCTGGAGTCAGACGGCCCGGTGGTGGCCACGCGGGAGGTAGCGATAGTCGCGGACACCCGTCGTACTCGCCCGGGCGGCTCAGAATCTTTCGGTCAACAAGCGCACGAACTCCCGGTTGTTGAGCGCTCCGGACCGTCGCGAGCGGACGGTCTCGATGGCTTCGGTGGCACTCATCCCATCTCGAATAAGAGCCGCGGCGGACAGCAGGCCGGAGCGGTTGATGCCTCCAGCGCAGTGGATAAGCACCCGTTTTCCGGCCCGCCGCAGGTCGTTGACCAGATCGGCCAGTGCGACGAGAACCGCCCGCTCCGGCGCCGGGCCGTCCTCGATCAGCCAGTGCACGTACAAGGCGATCCCGTCCAGCGGCGGCGCCGAGCCGTCGAGGTCGATGACCGCGTCCCAGTGCTCACCGGGCTGCGGGCTGCCGGACTGCCAGACCCCCGGCACGATCTCCCCCGCCGGCCAAGCAGGCGCCAGATCGGGCATCGATGCAGCTGCGTCGGTCATCTCCCTCACTATATGGCCACCGGTCGCCCTATCGACCGCGCCGCGGGACGAGAGCATCGACCTGCACCAGCGTCAACTCTCAAGAGCCGGTAATTGTCGTCCATCGGCATCCCTTTGACGTTGCCCAGTCAAACACTGCGGCTCGACCGCCGGGATGCCGTAGGGCTACGGCTCGATCGGGTGTTTGGCATGGTGGCGGCGTGAGCATCCGCTATCCCGCCCCGCTTCGACCTGGCGATCGCATTGCGATCACGTCACCCTCCTCTGGAGTGGGTAGGGAGATGCGGCCCCGGCTGGACTTCTGCGTCAAGCACCTGCGCGGCCTGGCCTACGACGTGGTCCTCGGTGACTGCATGGACGGATCCGGCGTCACCAGCGCCCCCGCGCCGGACCGTGCCGCCGAGCTCACCGCGATGCTCCTCGACCCTACGATCCGCGCCGTTGTGCCGCCCTGGGGCGGGGAGCTGGCCATCGACTTGCTGCCGCTGCTCGACTTCGACGCGATCAGCGCGGCGGAGCCGACCTGGCTTGTGGGTTACTCCGATCTCACCACGGTGATGGTCCCCCTGACACTGCGCACCGGCATCGCGACCCTGCATGGCAGCAACCTCATGGACACCCCTACGCAGTCCCCGAGCCGCTGCTGCCGTGGCTCGCCGCGGCCACCGCACCCGCCGGAAGTGAGCTGCGGCAGGGCGCCGCGGCTGCCTACCGCAGCGGTCGGCACGACCACTGCGCCTTCCATCCAGAGGTACGGAAGATGACGCTGAACACCCCGAGCCGGTGGAAGCTCCTCGGCGCACGGGACGGCGCGGCAGCGCAGGTGTGCGCGACTGGACGGATGATCGGCGGCTGCTTGGAGACAGTCTCGATGCTGCCCGGCTCGCCGTACGGCGACGTTGCGGACTTCGTCGCGCGACACGCGCAGGAGGGTCTGCTCGTCTACGTCGAGATCGCCGAGGCTGAGGCCGTCATGGCGGCGCGGATGCTGCACCACCTACGCCTCGCCGGCTGGTTCGACCACGCGCACGCTGTACTTGTCGGCCGTTCGGCCGGGCCGTCCTCCGGTCATTTCAGTCAGCACGATGCGCTCGTACACGCCCTTGGCGAGCTGTCGGTGCCGGTGCTCTACGACCTCGACCTCGGCCACATCCCGCCGCAGCTAGCGATCGTCAACGGTGCGTTGGCCACTGTCGAACTCACGCCGTCGACCGCCACGCTCGTCCAACGCCTCAGCTGAGCCCTTCCATTCACCGTCGGCGTGCGGTTGCTGATGGCCCCCTGAGCTAGCGCGTTGCGATCGTGAGGCTCCGCCATCGGCGACAGTTGCGGACCGGTGTCTGGTCGCTGCCGTGGTTGACGGCAGGCAGTAGGGGTTGTGGGGGTATGGGATCCGACCGCCAGGACTGTGATCGTCACGGGGGATGCGGCGACAACCGCGCTCTTGCGGGCGCGCGAAGACGTGCGGATGATCCGTCCGTCCGCGGAAAGAAAATCCCGTGATCCTCAGCGCCACGTTCAACTGGTTTGGTGACGCCGAGCTGGACGTCGGCGTCCATGTCGTCGGGCCGAACCTCCAGCACGCGGTTCATCCGCGACAAGTCGATGCACACGCCGCCCCGGGAAGCCGCGAGCCGGTCGCCCAGGAGTGTCGCCAGCCCTCCATATCAGTGCAGCACCGCGTTAAACCTTCGGGGGTTGATCCAGGCGTGGCCGCGGTGGCCGATGCGACGGTCGCCCGCGACCTGGGCGCCTGCGCGGACACCGGACACCGTCCGATTAAGCGGTGGTGCTCAGCGCGCACCATGGCCAGGCCGCCGACGACGACGCGGCGCAACGCATCCCCGTTGATCACACTGGCACGGTACGTCGGCATAGGGGCAGGCCTACCGGCCGCAGTGGCCACCTCATGATCGTCGAAACGACGATCATGAGGTGGGCGAACCAGTTACCAGGCCGGCTGCGCCACCTCAGCCTCACTCCCGCCCACAGGAACCCTGACCGGCACCCCCGAACAAGCCGCTCGGCCGCGCCAGCGGCCGCTACCACAACGACCCGACCACATGGCAGAACGAACCTCCGAAGGATTAACGCGGTGCCGCACTAGGTCCTTCACGGGCTGACTATAGGGCGATCGGTCAGCTGTATTCACCCGGTTCCCGCTGGGATGTGGTCTCCTTAGGCGTGCTTCGTGGCGGCGACGTCGGCCAACCCGAGCAGCGCCACCGAGCGTTCGCGCATCTCCACCTTGCGGACCTTGCCGGTGACGGTCATCGGGAACTCCTCCACCACATGCACATACCGAGGGATCTTGTAGTGCGCGAGCTTGCTGGCCGCGTAGTCCTGCAGTGCCTCGGCGGTGAGTCCGGGCGCGCCCGGCCGCAGCCGCACCCAGGCGCACAGCTCCTCGCCATAGCGCGCGTCGGGCACGCCGATCACTTGGGCGTCCAGGATGTCGGGGTGGGTGTAGAGGAACTCCTCGATCTCCCGCGGGTAGACGTTCTCGCCGCCACGGATGACCATGTCCTTGATCCGCCCGGTGATGTTGAGGTAACCCTCGGGGTCCATCACGGCGACATCCCCGGTGTGCATCCAGCGGGCCTGGTCGATCACCTCGGCGGTCTTGCCCGGTTGCCCCCAGTAGCCGAGCATCACCGAGTACCCCCGGGTGCACAGCTCGCCTGGGGTCCGGCGCGGCACCGTCAGGCCGGTGTCCGGGTCGACGATCTTCACCTCGAGATGCGGGTGCACCCGACCGACCGTGGACACCCGACGATCCAACGTGTCGTCCGCCCGGGTCTGGGTCGACACCGGGGAGGTTTCGGTCATTCCATAGCAGATGGTCACCTCGGTCATGCCCATCCGGTCGACGACCTGCTTCATCACCTCCACCGGGCACGGCGAGCCCGCCATGATCCCGGTACGCAACGACGTCAGATCATGGGACTCGAAATCGGTATCGGCCAGCATGGCGATGAACATCGTGGGCACCCCGTACAACGAGGTGCACCGCTCCTGCGCGACGGCCGACAGGGTCGCCGCCGGCTCGAAGGACGCCGCCGGGTACACCAGGCAGGCGCCGTGCGAGGTGGCGGACAGGTTGCCCATCACCATGCCGAAACAGTGATACAACGGCACCGGCACGCAGATCCGGTCCGCCTCGGTGTAACCGCACAGCTCACCGACGAAGTAGCCGTTATTGAGAATGTTGTGGTGCGACAACGTGGCGCCCTTGGGGAAACCGGTACTGCCCGAGGTATATTGGATGTTGATCGGGTCGTCCGAGGACAGCATCGCCTGCGTGCCGACGAGCAGCGACGCATCGCCGTCATGCACACGCAGCGTGTCCCACTCAGGGGAACCGATCAGCACCACCTTTTCCACCGTGGTGCATCGGGGCCGCACCTCGGAGATCATCGCGGCGTAGTCTGCGGCCTTGAACGACTCCGCCGCGACCAGCAGCCTGATCCCGGCCGCGGTGAGCACGTATTCCAGCTCACTGGTCCGGTAAGCGGGGTTGATGGTGACCAGGATCGCGCCGATCTTCGCGGTGGAGTACTGGGTGAACAGCCACTCCGGGCAGTTCGGTGCCCAGATACCGACCCGATCGCCCTTGCCGATCCCGACGGCCAGCAGCCCGCGCGCCATCGCGTCGACTTCGGCGCGCAACTGCGAGTAGGTCCACCGGCGGCCGCTCGGACGATCGACCAGCGCCTCCCGGTCGCCGCACCGAGCGACCGTGCGATCGAAGTTGTCGCCAATGGTCTCACCCAGCAACGGGACCCGCGAAACCCCCGAGGCATACGACGAGAGCGCAGGCAGCACGGTCACGGCGACCTCCTCCAGGGAGCTGAAGTATGGCCGCTACGCCCCGGGTGATGTAGGTGATCGCGGCGACGCATGCAGCAACATGACGTCGGGGGCAAATCCGATGACGACAGGGGAGAAATCTCTCGACTGCACTCGGTCCGCCTCGGCAAACCAGATCGAGGCATCGGGTCAGCCCGTATCGCACCCACTGTCGAATCCGATCCGCCTCACTGTGGGAGGCATTCTCTCTGTTCAAACCGGAGCCGACGCGGGGACGCGAACCCCGAACCTACCGCTTACAAGACTCCCCATCCACGTTGACCATGCCGGCTACCAGCGACTTCAGGGTCTACAGTGATCGTTCTAGTTACCGCAGTGGCTCCGGTGGACGCGAGTTCGTGTCACATATCGTGTCACGCCAACACGCCAACGCTGTGATCTACAGATAAATCCGTTCGGCCAACACGGCACCGCTTGCGCCCGGCGCCGCGCACGGACAGCCGTGTGAGCGGTTGTTGCCGGCAGCGTGGCCGAGTTGTATAGGCATTCAGCGCCGGACGGGGATGCGGCAACCCGGCTGCCCGGTAGCTGTCAAGAAAGACGCCAGTGGGTTGTCATCACTGATGGCTGACTAACGTGAATCACCGCGGCGAACGCGCCGGCCAGCCGATAGCGCACACCCGACCGGCCCGGGACGCCGCGAGCTGCCCATCACGGCGCGTGCGGGCGAGCAGCCCACGCGCGGCCGACCACCTGCGGACCAACCTGATCATCGAAGCTCTGCGGGCGTTGGGCGGGTGGGTATCAGCCAGTTGGCGATGTCGGCGACGACTGTCGGGTTCATGTGCTGCGCTGGCTCGTACTCTGCTGGTGTCGATGGGCCGATGCCGGGGAAAAAGAAGTGGTTGTCGGGCTCATAGACGCGGATCGTCACGGCCGGGTGCTGGCCGAGCAGCTGGACGGCCGCGATCGCGTGCGGAACGTACTCGTCGGTCACGGTGAAATCGCGAACCTCCGCGACCTGGTTGCGGTGGACCTGGGTGACCTTGTCGAAGCGCAACACCGCCACGCCGCGGCTGGCCAGCCCCCAGGCGAGGTCTTTGAATGGCTTGTTCCGCCCGATTGGTCTCGTCGCGGTCGTGCGGCCCCGAACCGCCGAGCAGCACCACAGCGGGCCGCGAACCCGGCTGGCGTGGCAGGCTCAGTGTGCCGGGCACTGCGAGCGGACCGTCACCTCCTGCTCGTCGAACTTCTCTGGGTCGGCGTAGACCGGCGGCTCCCACGGCCCGACGGGCTGGGCCGCACTGGCAGGCGCAAGCTGGATGCCGGCGAGCCAGCCCGCGTCGTCCACCGCCACCATCACCGTCAGTTCCCCGTGCTCGAACGTCACGGGCATCTTCACCACGACCATCCCCGGCCCGGCCGGCTCGCTCACCGGCGTGCCGATGGCGCAAACGGGGCCGCGCCGACCGACTTCAGCCGCCCACGCCGCCTGAAGCACCTCGGCCGACACCATCGCGCGCAGTTGCGGCGCAAACATGTCACGGATCTCCGCGAAGCGTCCCGCCTGCGCCATCGTAAGGACAGCCATGCCGGTCGGCGCCGGCTCGTTGGATATCACGAATTCCTCCGCCTCGAGTTCGTAGTGCTCGTCTTCGGTGTCGTCATCGTCGAAAACCACCCCCAGTGACCAGAGGCCGTGTTGCAGGTCACGATCAGGGCCGCCAACGTTCGTGTTACCGCTCCCGGTGACCGGTGCTGACGTCCGACAGGGCCGGGTGCCGGTGCAAGACTGCTGTGGTGTTGCCGGTGTTTTATGACCACCCGATCGCTGCGGGGGTGTTCTGGGTGGCCTACGCGGTGTCCGCGGCGGTGGAGGTGACCGTGGCGTGGCGCAGCCGCAACCGGGCCACGGGCCCCGCGGAGCTGGACCGGGGGTCGAAGCGGTTCGTCGTCGCAAGTATCTGGGCAGCGTTTATCGCCGGGTTCACGCTCGGCGGGGCAGTTGCGGGTGCGGTCATCGCCGAGTCGATGCCGCTGGTCCGGTGGGTCGTGTTCGGCGTCGGTGTTGCGCTCATCGTGCTCGGCGCTGGTCTGCGGCAGTGGGCGATCACGACGTTGGGCCGGTTTTTCACCTTGGAGGTCCGGGTGGCTGAAGACCAACCGGTCATCGACAGCGGTCCCTACCGGTTGGTGCGCCATCCCAGCTACACCGGCGCCCTGCTGACCTTCCTCGGGATCGGCCTAGCGTTGGGCAACTGGTTGTCCCTAGCCGTGCTCGCGCTCGTGCCTACGCTCGGGTTCGTACGCCGCATTACCGTCGAGGAGCAAGCGCTCAGCGCGCAACTCGGCGACTCCTACCGCCGCTACGCCGCCACCCGCCGACGGCTAATCCCCGGCCTATGGTGAGACGCCTGCCGCCGCTCGGAGCACTGATGAGGTGTCTGCGCCGTTCCGTCCGCTGCACCTGTCGGCATAGCGGTTCTGTCCCTGCCGGAGACATGGCGCGTGGGGGGTAGGTGTCGACGAACTGCAGACAGAGGATTGGCGGCGATCATAGCCGCTAGCCGGTTCGGAGATGTCGGGGCTCAGCCCAATACCGTCGCCGGGCCGGAGTGAGCCACCTCGTGGTTGGTGATCTCCAGTTGGCGCAGTGAGTAGCGACGCAGATCAGCAAGCTGGCGGGGACCGAGACGGTCGCACACCCAGTCCCAGTGCAGCGAAACCCAGTCACCGGGAGCAAGCTGCTTCACGAATCCACTTCCGTTCACACCTCGCCTTACGGTTTCCAGGACAGGTTCTCCCAACCGCAGGTTCCGACCGTCCCAGGTCAGTGGCTGGCTCCGCACCAGCACCTGGTCGCCGCTCACGCTGTCCACCCGGCCCCACCTGATCCGGCACCGGTCGAGCACCGTGAGCGCCTGGTCAGCGATACGGTCATTGCTGAGCAGGCCCACCCAGGGGTACACACCGAATACGTGGAAACTGTGGTGCGGTACCCCACCGGCCAGGACACTCTCAGCGATCATGTTGAACTGGCGACCGGTGTGGCGGCGCAACCGCTGCTCCATCGAGTTTCCGAGCGCAGTGATCCCGATCCGATCCAGCAGCGGGTTGCCCACCCAATAGGCCTCCACCACCCGGTGATCGAGCGGGTCGGAAATCCCGGCCGCTCCGGCGATGAGTTCCAAGTATGGCCAGGCGCCGTCGAACTGCCGCGCGAGCGCGGCCAACCCTCGATCGACGACACCGGTGGCACCGTATGCCAGCAGCTCCTGACTATCCGATGGTCCGCAGTAACCCAGCTCGTTGGGCGGAAAGGCATAGCGCACGAACAGCAATGCACCCGGCGGCCGATCAGCCATTCGGTCAGCGGAACCATGAGCTGAACGCACCGACACCCCCCAACGTCGTGCGAACCCGACCCTGCCGTGGCCTTTGCCGCCCAGACTACTGGAACCAGAGCCTCGGCTCGGCCCCGGCTCAGCCGGTTGCGACCAGCGCGCCGGTGGTTGCCACGAGCACGACGACAGCGGTGACCAGGCCAGCTGTCGCGAAGGCGCGCCAGGAGATCTGCACTCCGGCCGCGCTCGTACCACAGCAGCGTCGCGACCGACGCCCACGGCATCACGATCGGTCCGACGTTCGCGCCGCGGAGGCGATGGCCGCGCGCGCCGTTCCGTGCTGTCATCCTCGACGGCGACGGGCGCCACAGTGACGCCACCCCACATCTGCCAGCGGTGCCACATACGTATGTGGCACCGGTCGTCCTGGCCGGCCGCTACCGCACCCACCGGATCCTGACTCTGGATCATCGACACTTCCACGCGCTTCGTGCGCTCGACGGGGAGCGCTTCGAACTGTGCCCGTGACCGCGCACCTAAGCTGCTGACCACGGGCGAGCGCACCCGAACATCACCCGGCTTCATTCTCTACAGTGATCACTCAGGTGGCCACAACGGCTCGGAGGACACCAGTTCGTGTCACGTCGGCAGCGTTAGCGCGGTGATCTCCAGATAGATCCGCTCGACTGGGGCACCGGAAAACTTGACCTTATGCTGTAAGGGCACCGGAACAGTGCTGCGGCCGGCCGTTCCACGGCGTCAGCTGGAGCACTTTCAGCACCTCGGCGTAGGCTTCCAGGGCATCGGGCGGCAGTGAAGCGACCTGCGTAACGGTGGCTGAGTCCGGAACGATCCGGTACACCTACCGGACTTGCCGCTGGCGGATCAAGGCCTGCATCTCCTCGAACGGCACGGCATCCGGATTGCTGCCCGCACGCAAGATCTGCCCGGCCTTGCTCAGCATCCGGTAGTACGAGCCAGGGTCGCGCGTCTCCGCGTAGACGGTGTGCCGCCACTTGTTCAGCAACTCGTGAAGATCGGCGAGATCTTTGGACTGCTTCACGCGGTCGAGCACAATCTCCCATTCACGATCGAACTCGGCGGCGAGCGTCGGCGCCAAGCATGCGCGGATGGCCTGGGGATCCGACGGCGGGACCGGCGCGGGGTCCGAAACCGCTGCGACAGAGCCCATGTCGAACACGATAGCCTCCGCCGCCATGGGCAACGACGCCGGCGCGCACAACCGACCAGCACTGGCGAGCCGGTTGCAGCGGAGCACTTGCCGCACCCCAGATGGTGTCGCGCGGACCATCAATGATCACTACAGTGATATATTTTCCCTGGTCAAACCGGAGCCGACACGGGGACTCGAACCCCGAACCTACCGCTACAAGACCCCCCCACGTTGACCATGGCGGCTACCAGCAACTTCACCGTCTGCAGTCATCGTTGGAGCGGCCACAACGGCTCCGATGGACGTGAGTTCGTGTCAGCACATCCACCCGCCGTTGATCTTCCAGAATCAGATACGTCATCAGGCCACCGCGTCCGAACGCGTGTGCGCGCACCGCCCCGTCCGGATTGTCCTTGTGCACGGGATCGCCGTTGAGCACCTGATGGTCGGAGGTGACGCGGGAACACTCCACTTCGCGACCAGACTCATGGGTTGCAGATCAAGCCCGTCGAGGTGGAGCACGCTGGCCAGGCGATCACACTGAACGGCTGGGTTCTGGGACGCGATGCACGCGGTCACCGCGCAGGAGCTGGCCGCCATCGAGCACCGGCTGGCGCTGCGGATCATCGAGGTGTTCGAGGTGGATGTGTCGGCGTTGGCGTTGGACA
>JALYTS010000196.1 GCA_030854185.1 Actinomycetota bacterium
TGGCTGTCGTCCGTGAACTCCACACCACCGACCTTGTGAGCGCCGGCGAGGTCGGTGGTGTCGAGTTCACGGATCGCGGCAACACCCAGCGGCGACGCGGCCACCGCTGACGTCGAGGGTGGCGGCGGTGATCCACGAGGATGAGTCGCTGAGCAGGAACTACGCGGCGGCGGCGATGTCGGCAGGGTCGCCGAGGCGGCCGAGGGGGTGCTGCGCGGCGACGCTGTCCCGCACCTGGGCGGGCATCTGGGTGAGCCGATCGGTGAGCACCGCACCGGGAGCGATGGCGTTGACCCGGACGTTGTGCTGCGCGACCTGCAGCGCGACTTGGCGGGTGAGCATCTGCGGTGTGGTCGCGGCCGGTCCAGGGCGCAGCCAGCAGGAACTGGCCCAGCATCTAGCACCCCGCCGACCCGGCTGGTCGGCCTGGTCGACGGGCTGGAACAGCGCGGGATGATCCAACGCCGCCACAACCCCGCTGACCGGCGGCTCTACGCGGTCTACCTCACCGACGCCGGGAACACCCTGCTCAACGAGATAGGTCGGGTAGCTCACGCGCACGAGGATGCGATGCTCGCCGCGCTCGACGACACCGAACGCGCACAGTTGCACCCTCTGCTGGCTCGGATCGCCGCCGACCAGGACCTCACCGTCGGTGTGCACCCCGGCTACCGTGCCCACCACCAGCACCAAGCCGGCGCGTCGCGATGAGCAGGGGCGGGAGTAGCGGAGTCGGAAACGGAAGGACACCGCGACAACCGGTCCAGCAACGCACCGACCGTTCGCGTGGCTCCGGCACTGCCGGACACTGACTGCGTCGAGTTCGAGGTGAGGGCTCTTGGTGACCGCCCGAGCAACCCTGACGTCGAACTCGGCGGACTGAGAGCGAAGCGGGCGAGGGCCGGAAGACCGGGTGGGAAGGTGGGGCATGGCGCTGCGCGAGACGGTGTTGCGGGCTGCGTTCGAGCAATTCCTGACCACGGATCTCGAGGTTGCCCTGGCCCGCCCGGCACCGGGGGATGCGGAGCGGCAGGCGTTGGCGCTTTTCACGTCGGTGGTGGCGACGGTACCGGCCTACCGGGAGTTCCTCGCCGAGCACGACGTGGACCCGGCGGCGGTGCGGACCGTCGAGGATTTCCGGATGCTGCCGCTGCTCACCAAGGACAACTACCTGCGACGACATCCGCTGGCTCAGCTGTGCCGCGGCGGCGAGCTGGCGGGCTGCGACATGATCGCGGCGTCCTCCGGCTCGACCGGCGAGCCCACCTTCTGGCCCCGGTCGGTGGCCGACGAGTTCGCCGTGGCCACCCGGTTCGAGCAGGTCTTCCACGACGGCTTCAGCGCCGACGAGCGAACGACGCTGGCAGTGGTGTGCTTCGCGTTGGGCACCTGGGTCGGCGGGATGTACACCGCGAGTTGCTGCCGGCACCTGGCGGCCAAGGGCTACCCGATCACGGTCATCACTCCCGGCGCCGACGTCGAGGAGATCCTGCGGGTGGTCACCGCGCTGGGTCCGCAATTCGAGCAGGTCGTGTTGCTCGGGTACCCGCCGTTCCTCAAGGGCGTCATCGACACCGGCCTGACCCGTGGTGTGTCGTGGCCGGACTACCGCGTCAAGCTGGTGTTGGCCGGGGAGGTGTTCAGCGAGGAGTGGCGCACGCTGGTTGGCGAGCGCCTGGGTCGGCGTGACGTGATCAGCGAGGCCGGGCCGTGCTTCGGCTCGGCCTCGCTCTACGGCACGGCCGATGCGGGGGTGCTGGCCGCTGAGACGCCGCTGTCGATCTGCATCCGGCGGTACCTGGCGGCGCACCCGACCGTTGCGCGGGAGTTGGTCGGCGAGCCGAGGCTGCCCACATTGGCCCAGTACGACCCACGCAGTCGGCTGTTCGAGACCCAGGACGGCACCCTGCTGTTCACCGGCGACAACGGGATCCCGCTGATCCGCTACCACATCGCCGACACCGGCGGGCGCACCTCGTTCGACGCGATGCTGGCCTTCCTGGCCGACCACGGCTTCGACCCGGCCGCCGAGCTCGATGCTGGTCGACCAATCCGCGAGCTGCCCTTCGTGCACGTCTTCGGGCGCTCGCGGTTCACGGTGTCCTACTTCGGCGCGAACATCTACCCGGAGAACATCACCGTCGGTCTGGAGCGGGCACCGATCGCGGCGTGGGTGACCGGCAAGTTCGTGATGGAATCCAGGGAGGACGCCGACCGTGACCGCTCCCTGGCCATCGCGGTCGAGCTGGCACCAGGGGTGGCCGGCACCGAGGAGATGCGGCACGGGATCGCCCAGTCCATCGCCGACCAGCTCCGCCGGCTCAATAGCGAGTTTGCCCACTACACCCCGCGCGAGCACCAACTTCCCCAGGTGAGCCTGCACCCGACCGGTGATCCGGAATACTTCCCGTCCGGTGTCAAGCACCGTTACTCCCGCTGACTTCACGCCTGCCGGACGAGTACCGGGACGTTGCGCGCCGCGGAGATGCCCCGGCCGTAGAACTCCACCGGCACCCCGGGGGCCAGGTGAATCTCCGCGTAGCGATCCAGCAACACGCCGACCGCTACCCTGCCCTCCACCCGGGCGAGTAGTTGGCCGATGCAGAAGTGGATGCCGTAGCCGAAGGCCAGGTGGTGCTTGCCGGAGCGGTGGATGTCGAACCGGTCCGGGTCGGGGAACTCGCGTTCGTCCCGGTTGGCGGACAGCAGCCACGGCGTGACGACCACATCCGCCGGGATGACCTGCCCGCTGAGCTCGGTCTCGGCCGTGGTCACCCGGCCGACCTGGGTGAACGACGAGCGGTAGCGCAGCACCTCCTCGATGGTGGGCTCCACCAGCGACCGGTCCGCGCGCAGCTGCGCCCACACCTGGGACTGCTCGTCCAGGCACAGCACGGTGTTGCCGAGTAGCGCGGTAGTGGTGATGTGCCCGGCGATCAGCAGCACTATGGAGAAGTTCACCACCTCCTCGTCGGTCAGCCGCTCCCCGTCGGCCTCTACCGCGGCCGGCCTGCTGATCAGGTCTTCGCGCGGGTGGACACGCCGGTCGGCGCAGTGCTCGCGCAGGTAGGCGAGCATGTCCGCGGTGGCGTCGTCGATCTTCCGGGGGAGTTCCGGGTCGTCGGGGTCCATCATGTCGCTGTGGAAGAGCCGGTCCGCCCAAGTCCGGAACAGCTCGCGGTCGGAGATCGGCAGGCCCAGCAGCTCGGCGATCACCGTCACCGGCAGGGGGTAGGCCAGGGCCGAGACGTCGGCGTATCGGAACACGTGCCAGATGCCGTAGGCGTCGCGCCACACCGGGTGCTCATCGCGCATCTCGCGCAGCCAGGGCAGCAGGGTTGTGCCCCCGTCCTCGATAGTCGGCGGGACGGTATACAGGTCAGCGGTCATGGTTGCTCCTCAAGTCCGCTCACGCGCCGAGGCAGCCGGGTATCAGCCGGTCCGGTAGAGACCCTTGGCGTACGCGGGGCCGTAGTAGCGTTCCAGATCCTCCAGTGCGTCCTCCGGCCGTTCCAGCCGCTGAGCGATCTGCGCCCGGGACGGCGCGGCCGTAGGATTCCACGTCGCCGGCTGCCACAGATCCGAGCGTAGGAATGCCTTGGCGCAGTGGTAGAAGACCTGGTCGATGTCGAGGACGAGAGCCAGTATCGGCCGGTGGCCGTTGACCTTCATCAGGTCGAAGAACGGAGCCTCGCGCACCAGACGCGCCCTGCCGTTGATCCGCAAGGTGTCCTCGCGGCCGGGGATGAGATAGATCAGCCCGGCGTGCGGGTTGGTCAAGATGTTGCGGAAGCCGTCGACGCGGCGGTTGCCCGGTCGCTCCGGGATGGCGATGGTTGTGTCGTCGAGCACCAGCGTGAAGCCCGGCGGGTCGCCCTTGGGTGAGACGTCGCAGCTGCCGTCGGCATTCGAAGTGGCGACGAGGCACAGCGGTGAGCTGGCGAGCCACTGTTTGTCGTACTCGTGCAGCGCGGGCCGGGCCTTGGCGGCGACTCTGGGTAGCGGTTCGCCGATAAGCTCCCGCAGCTCCGCCTCAGAGGTGATCTCCGTCATGTACCCCAGTATCCAGACGGGCGCCGCGTTCTGGATGCAGACTGCGCTGTACGGCCTCGAATTACCGCAGTCTGCATCCAGAACGCCGACCCGCCGCGCGACCATGCGGGCACCTCAACTCGGGCCTGCTCGTCACCGCTCAACCACCCAGACCTGCGCTCCCGCCTCCTTCAGCCGCAGGATCAGCTGGTTTCGCAGGAGTGGGTGCGCCGAGAGGTGATCAAGCGACGGCACGACCACGTGGCGTACCTGTGTTCGTTTCAGCTCCGCCGTCAGGTCGTAGAACATGCCGTAGTACCCCGGCTGGTACTCGTAGCAAGTCCCGGTGAGGCAGAAGCCCTCTGCTTCGGCCAGCTTCTCAAGGCCTCGCTCCAGCTGTTGGACTTGGTCGTCTTCAAGGTCTTCCGTGATCCGCAGGTAGCCGTAGATCAGAGGCTTCACGGTTGGTCCTCCGTCCCGCTGTGGGAGGCCAGACCGGCGACGGGTTTGGGGGCGTCCAGCGTCGCCGGTCTGGCCAGCTCTTCCGGGGGAGCGCTTCACCGAGCAAGCTGCGCCCTGAGGTATTCGGGATCGGGCTCCTATAATAGACATCCATCTTGGGCTCTCATCTGTCTGCTTGGCACAGTACAGGCAGACTCCTATTTTGCAAACCTGTATTTAGATAGCGGCCCTGCTCCACGCGTCTACCGCTCGCTGGTCCAAGATGAGCGGCTAGCCGACTGGGGGTGGAGGCACTGACCGATGGCAACCCCGACGATCCAACGCCGGAGGCTGGGCAACGCGCTGAAGCGCGCCCGTGATCACGCCAACAAGACGCAGGATGAAGCAGCGGTGGTCATCGACGCCGCGGCCAGCAAGATCAGCCGCCTCGA